>JAGBWK010000020.1 GCA_017629835.1 Muribaculaceae bacterium
ATTGTCAACCTCAGTTGATAACACAGCATCGGCATAACGTGGATTTTCGACCGACACCTCACCGAGAGTAAGGTCGGATGTAGCTAATGGCAGCTCAATCGGGCAACAGTTTTCACTGAGATAATAGGCAAAAGTGCCGTCGGCTGAGGGCTTCAGTGGGAATGAGCCGCCATAAACCTCGCGACCACGAAAGAGAAGTATTTTCATCGTGCGAGCATCGGCCGACGGATAGGTCAACATTGGCGACAATAGCGCAGGCGCACCACGAAAGCCATCCGACTCCACTTTAACGTGGGTAGTGCCGTCCGCCATAATCGTTTCCACTGCTGCAACCCATTCTACCTCCCCGTCGATTTTCGAGCACATCAACGACTCAATCGGATAGCCACTGAAACGAAGTGGCTTAATATCGCCCCACAGCATAGTTGAGCCAACTACAGTGCCAACTGCTGCAGTGAAACTGTGAGGGGCAGAACAAGCGCAATCCAATGCCGAATTGGACGAGGGTTGCACCGAGGAGATAGCACGTAATTTGTCCACCTGCTGCTTCGCCCTCTTATCCATAGCCATGGCAGGCACTACATCTATCGCTATCGCCCCTGTGCCAAACGGATTGTGCACTACCGCCGCAGTCTGGAATGCTGTTGCCGTACGCACCACAACAGCTTCGAGGCGACGATTGGCAAGCTCCGTTGCTGGCACCATTGAGATTGATGTACCAGGCACAAATGCACGCAGTTCGGGCAATTCCGTATCCGATCTAAATATTGCGTTAGCCGCTGTTGCGTCAAAATCAACTGGATGAACAGGCTGCGATGTTTCAATCGCCAAAGTTTCGACATCTTCGACATCAAACCCCTCAAAACTCCCCGACGAACATAGCCGCAACTTAAATATGTCGGCTGAGAGACGCGCCGACTGACGCACCCTGCCCTCCTCTGCTATGGCCATTGCCACCGGAGCCATACACTGAAAGCCACCGGGCGCCGCAACAACCACCACAGGCGAAACGTAGAGCGTAGCGCCATTGCGGTCCAAAAGTCGGTAGCGAGCCGCTACTGGCTGCATACAGTAGCCGCTTGCCATAGCGTTGAAGTCCAGTTGTGAATAAGCATCCAACAAGTCGGATGCAAGGCGTGCTGAATCAGTCGGATTGAGCGTAGCATCGCGCACAGTGTAAACGCCAGTCAACTCCCGCTTAGGCAAAGGTTGAGTCATAGTTGCCTCATTCGACGCCTCAAAATGCAATGCTGGATAGTTGTGCATCGGATTTTTGAGCGTACAGTTAGCCTCAGTATCGATATTAATAACCGCTTGACCCTCATCGGTCATTACCACCACCTGCGAGCTATTGACCACCACAGCACAACGGAAATCGGCAGCAAGACACCCCACTACAAGCTCAGCCTCACCCCTGTCTAACCGCTGACAATAGATGTTTCGCCCACGACATGTGAACGCCAACCGCCCCACCGCCCTATGCTCAACCACCGCAAAGGGAAGCGACGTCAGCGAAGTAACTATTCCGGGAAGAGGAGCTGCCACAAGCGACTTTTTATCGTTATCGCGGCGCAAGTTGGCGCACTCAACCACATCTGCACTTGAAGTATCTTCGCCTAACATAGGCAATCGGTCAATTTTCAAAAGCGCATGGTCCGTTGTTCGGGTTTTAATAGTTTTGTAGTTTTTCATCGTATATATGATTTTGATATGTAGATAATAGCGAATAAATTACACTGCCCCTTTTCTCGCCCACAAAATTATCATGCAAGCGAGTAGACACGCTGTCAAATAATGACATTTGCACAGTTAATTTATCGTAAGCACGAAATATTTGTGATAGGTTGTGATTTTTTTGTAAATTTGCGATAGAAAACAATTCAAACGCATTGCCATGATACTCAAAGAAGGGAAGAAAATAGCTCTGTGTAGCGACCACGCCGGATATGAGCTAAAAAGCATCATCGAAGGCTATCTCGAGGCTTCAAACATTGAATACACCGACTTCGGCACCTACTCGGCTGATAGCTGCGACTATGCCGACTTCGCTCACCCATGCGCTGAAGCTGTCGAACGAGGCGAATGTTATCCCGGCATCGCAATGTGCGGCTCGGGCAACGGCATAGCTATAACTCTCAACAAGCATCAAAACATCCGCGCTGCACTCTGCTGGACCGTGGAGTTGGCTCGATTGGCTCGCCAGCACAACGACGCTAACGTGCTCGTTCTCCCTGCTCGATTCATCAACCCTGTCGACGCTCTTGCTATCATCGAAACATTCATTTCAACCGATTTTGAAGGCGGACGTCACCAAAACCGAATCGAAAAAATACCCGTTAAGCAAAACTAATTTGCTAAGAATCATTGCCAATTCTAATTATAACCATTAAAGACTATTTAATATGAACGTCGTAGATCGATTTCTGGACTATGTAAAGTTCGACACTCAGAGCGACGAACTTACCAATCTGACCCCCTCAACCCCCGGTCAAATGGTTTTTGCCAAGCACCTCGAAGCTGAGTTGCGCAAAATGGGACTCGCCAACATCAACCTCGATGAAAATGGCTACCTTATGGCAAAGCTCCCAGCCAACACCGACCGCAAAGTGCCTACCGTTGGCTTCATTGCTCACCTCGACACATCGCCCGATATGTCAGGCAAAAACGTGCGCCCACGCATAGTCAACGCCTACGACGGCTCTGCAATAGTGCTTAATGCAGAAAAAAACATCGTGCTCTCGCCCGAAGATTTCCCCGAACTGCTCAACTACAAAGGCCAAGACCTCATCGTCACCGACGGCAACACACTCCTCGGCGCTGACGACAAGGCTGGCATCGCCGAAATCATTTCGGCTATCGCCTACTTGCAAGAGCATCCCGAAATCGAGCATGGCGACATCGCTATCGCTTTCAATCCCGATGAAGAGATTGGCCAAGGGGCTCACAAATTCGACGTCGAACGCTTCGGTGCCGACTTCGCCTACACTATGGACGGTGGCGAAATCGGTGAACTCGAATACGAGAATTTCAACGCAGCCGTTGCAAAAGTAACCTTCACTGGCCGCAATGTTCACCCCGGCTACGCCAAACACAAGATGATTAACTCTATTCGCATCGCCAACCAGTTCATCATCATGCTTCCACGCTGGGAAACTCCCGAACACACCGAAGGCTACGAAGGCTTCTATCACTTGGTTGCGACCGAAGGCAGCGTCGAAAAGACTGTGCTCACATACATCATCCGCGACCACGACCGCGAGCGCTTCGAGAGCCGCAAAAAAGAGCTCGAACACCTCGCCCGCAAAATCAACAACGAATTCCCCGACGTTTGCGCAATTGAAATCAAAGACCAATACTACAATATGCGCGAGAAAATCGAGCCCGTAATGTATGTAATCGACATCGCTGAAAAGGCTATGACGAACGCTGGGCTCACTCCCAAGGTAGTGCCTATTCGTGGCGGTACTGACGGCGCGCAACTGTCGTTCAAGGGTCTCCCCTGCCCCAATATCTTTGCTGGCGGACTCAATTTCCACGGTCGCTTCGAATTTGTGCCAATACCCTCAATGGAAAAGGCTACCGAGGTAATCGTTGAAATAGCCAAGCTCGTTGCACAACAATAATATAGGTCACCACACAAAGCTCAGGCGGCAACACACTGTGCTTCAACCGACTAACGCATTGAAAGCAAATCGACTGATAGTCATAACTGGGCCAACTGGCTCAGGAAAATCATCCCTCGCAATCGAAGTAGCTCAACACTTCGGTTGCGAGATTATTTCAGCCGACTCCCGACAGATTTACAAAGGAATACCTATCGGCACTGCCGCACCAACGGCCCAGCAGTTGGCTGCAGTGCCTCATCATTTCGTCAACACCCTCGAATTAGACCAATACTATAGCGCGGCGCAATTCGAACAGGATGTTATTGGGTTGCTCCCTCGACTATTTGAAAAATCTTCGACACAAGTGATGTGCGGTGGGTCGATGATGTATGTCGACGCCGTCACGCGAGGCATCGACCAGCTGCCAACAATCTCAGCTGAAGTGCGCCAACACGCTTACTCGCTCTACGAACAGGGCGGATTGGAACTGCTGAGAACGAAACTCAAAGCGCTTGACCCCGAATACTACGAAGTGGTCGACATCAACAATCACAAACGGCTTATCCACGCCATAGAAATTTGCATCGAAGCGGGCACCACATATTCCTCACTACGCACAGGTCAAATCAAGCCTCGCGACTTCGACATCGTAATTTTCGCAATCGACTACCCCCGTCAACAGCTTTACGACCGAATCAACCAGCGCGTCGATGCAATGATTGAACAAGGACTCGAACAGGAAGCCCAGAGCGTCTATCATCTCCGACACCTAAATTCACTCAACACAGTGGGTTACAAAGAAATGTTTGCCATATTCGACGGCACAATGGACCGCGCAACAGCCATAGCACGCTTAGCCAAAAACACACGCGTCTACGCCAAAAAACAGCTCACATGGCTCAACAACCGCCCCGAAATCCACCGCCTCAACCCCACCAACCCACTACTCGACCAACTCCTCCAAACCCTCAACCAACCCTTTTTATAAATGGAAAATAACCGATAGAGTTAGCGGACTTCGGAGCGGAGGGGGTAGGTGTTGCGGACGATTTCAAAGTTGGAAGCGAGTGGACTTAGGACGGCATCATAAACCATTGGGTCGAAGCTTGCGGCTATTGATTGCTCAGTGACGCGTTCGGGTAGATAAGGCAACCCCGACTCGTAACTATAGTCAATGCAAAAATGACGACATAGCGCATTCACTACGGCCGTAGTGGCTCTGACTTTCCCTTCGTGAGAATACCCAGCGATATGAGGGGTGGCAATGGCCACACGCTTCAACAATTCAGTATTAATATTTGGCTCACCCTCCCAAGTATCCATTACAACTGGACCTACAATACCTATATTGATTGCATGAATCAGACTTATTGTATCCACTATCGGACCACGTGCTGCATTTATGATAACCGGGCGGCGGCGTAAGCTTCCAAAAAATGGTCGGTTGGCAATATGATGTGTGGCGTGCTTTCCGTCGACTGTATGCGGCACGTGAAAACTGATTATATCGGCTTCGGCTGATATTTGCTCAAGGTCGACAAACCCTTCGCTACCCTCAACCTCAGCACGAGGCGGGTCGCAACACAACACTTTCATCCCAAGCTGTTCGCCCCAATCAGCCACGATGCTTCCAACATGGCCCACACCAACCACTCCTATCGTCTTCCCAGCCAAACCCTCGGGGAACAAACGCAATAACGATGCATAGACATACTGTGCCACCGCAGGAGCATTACACCCCGGAGCATTTGCCACAGCTATGCCATTTGCCTCGCACCAAGGCATGTCGATATGATCGGTGCCAATTGTTGCTGTGCCAATAAACTTCACTCGCGAGCCAGCAAGCAGTGCAGCATTGCAACGTGTGCGAGTGCGCACTATCAATGCATCGGCATCGCGGACGCAAGCAGCATCGATATTCTCTGGCGCCACTTTCTCAATGTCGAAATAGCAAGCCAAGTCAACAGGCACATATGGCACATGCGATTCTACGATAAGTTTCATCTTCATTAAATAATTCCAAAGCCGGCTATGGCTATGAGAGCAAGAATAATGGCAAGGATGCCGTAGCAGCTTCGAGGCGTGCGGTGGTTAGAGAAAGCATGAGCCACCTGATAGGCCGCCAAGAAGTTGAGCAGCGTCACATAAGTTGCTAAATTATTGAAATCGACAATAATCAGCAGCAGTGTAGCGATAGTCATTATTGCCAAAAAGCCATTGTAGGCACGACATTTAGCGTTGTAGCTTATTGTCTTGATGAGGTTGAGCGATAGCGTCACCACCGCTGCAACTGCCGCAAAAGCCACAACCACGATTGCCAATGCCATTTCTTTGATTGACAAAACGGAGAACAGATTGACCATTTCGGGCCAATGAATATCGTCGAAGCTGAGCAGTCCGCAACCGAATAGTATCCAGTGGGGAGCCAACAGCCCCAACAGCGCGGCTATCGACGAGCGCAGCGAGAACACTCGCATCTGCACAAGCCCAAGCACCAACAGCGGCACATAGAACAGCGCCGCATACTGGACCAACGCCAACAGCGACAACCCGAAAAACATTATAAAAATCCTACGCGTAGAGTCAACATCGGCAAAGCAGCTGAACAACAACACCGTGTTGAACATCATTGCGCCACACAGAAGCGTGCCGCTATTGAACTGCGAAGCTAATTCGGGGAGCGCGACGGTGAACAGGATGAAAAATGTTGCCCACAAGGCGGTTTGGGCGCGCATCGGGTTGAAGCCTTTATTTATGGCTTCACACACAAACGCCAAGCCGAGCACGGCAACCAAATTAAGCAAATAAGATATGACCGGCACCGAAATCCACATGTTAGGCGACGACAGTATGACACCTCGAGAGCCTTCGATTTGCTCGACACCACCAAGCTGATACGCCGCCGTAACTGCGACCACCGCCACAATTACAGCCAAAACCGCACAATAGCGCGAGTGCAAAAAGTTGGTTACGTCGGCCGTTGTCATTTATCTTTATCTCATTTTATCAACAAAATCCTTGCAGAAACGGATTGTCGACTGCAAGGATTCTATAGTCGGAAATCAATTGGATTACATAAGTTTTAGCAAGTCACGACCGATGTCGCGGCGGAAGTTCTTCCCTTCGTAGCTGATAGCGTCGATAGCTGCGAAATTTTGCTGCAAAGCCTGCTCGATAGTGTCGGCAGTTGAGCTAACAGCGATGACACGTCCACCCGAAGTCACGAGCTGACCCTTTGCATCGCGGTCGGTGCCCGCGTGGAAAAGTATAGCGTTGCCAATGTCGCCCAATTCAATGGGGAGACCTTTCGGATAGCTGCCGGGATAGCCTTGCGACACAACAACCACGGTTGCAGCAGCCTTGGGACTAATAGCCAACGGCATATCGCCCAAATTGCCTTCGGCAGCTGCACGCATCAGCGCCACGAGGTCGCTATCGATGCGAAGCATTACGCTCTCAGTTTCGGGGTCGCCCATACGCACATTGTATTCAATTACCATAGGTTCACCCTCTACGCTGATAAGTCCGAGGAAAATGAAGCCACGATAAGTGATACCTTCAGCTGCAAGGCCTTCGACTGTGGGGCGGATAATGCGCTCCTCAACCTTCTGCATAAACACCTCGTCGGCGAATACAACGGGGCTGATTGAGCCCATACCACCAGTATTGGGGCCTGTATCACCCTCGCCAATGCGCTTATAGTCCTTAGCTACGGGGAGTATGCGATACTGCTTGCCGTCGGTCAGCACAAACACAGAACACTCAATGCCCGAAAGGAATTCCTCGATTACAACGGTTGCCGACGAATTGCCAAACATACCGCCAATCATCTCGCGAAGCGACTTCTGAGCCTCTTCGAGCGAGTCGATAATGAGCACACCCTTGCCAGCTGCGAGCCCGTCGGCTTTGAGCACGTAAGGTGCTTTGAGAGTTAACAAAAATTCGATACCCTCCTCCAATGTTTCAGCCGTAAAGCTGCGATAGCGGGCTGTGGGTATATTATGGCGGCTCATGAATGCCTTAGCGAAGTCTTTGCTGCCTTCGAGCATCGCACCCATTTTCGAGGGGCCAACCACGAGGCGGCGTCCGTCGAAATAGTCGTAGATACCAGCCACGAGGGGGTCCTCATTGCCAACGACAATCATATCGACTGCGTGTTCATCGCAAAATTTCTCTATAGTCGGAAAATCAGTTGTTTTGATTCCGGGCACATTTTCGCCATAGACGTCAGTGCCACCATTGCCGGGGAGGATGTAGAGTTTATCGCAGAGCGGGCTGCGGCTGATTTTCCATGCCAGTGCTGATTCACGGCCACCTGAGCCAAGTAGAAGGATAGTCATTATATCTATTTGATTGTTATGTTATTTCTTAAAGTATTCTGTGAGGTTGTTGGCTGAGCAGTTTATTACTCCTCATCTTTTTTCTTCCAGCCCTTGCGTGAGCGCATCACTGTGTTGCCCTGCACCAACGAGGGTTGCTTACCAGTGATAGCACGCAAAGCATATTCGCTGCGACGAGCTGCAAACGGATTTTCCGAAGGCTCTGCCTTAGGCGCACGCTCTACTGGGCGACGTTCGCCGTCGCGCTCAAAGCGAGGCTTACGGTCAGCGAAGCGGCCACCCTTGTCGCCAAAGCGCTCTTTGCGGTCGCCACGTTCACCCTTGTCACCAAACTTCCCTTTGCGGTCGCCGAAACGCTCTTTCTTGTCACCAAAACGCTCCTTGCGGTCGCCGCGGTCGGCTGACTTACGCTTGCTATCATCGCCTCGTTCACGCTTCTTGAAGGGCGTTTTTTCGCGAGCGGGGCGCTCCTCAGCTTCGCCGAAGTGGATTTTGCCACCACCGCGACGGAACGACTTGTAGTCCCCTTCGAAGATGATGTATTCACGCAACTCACATTCGAGCGAGCCATTGAGCATAGGTATCTTTGTCGATGCCGACAAATGGATGGCATCGAAATATTCCTGACGATAGCCGATAATCCACGCATGGTAACCCTTGAACACGTTCTTGAGCTTGTTGCCAATCATTTCATATAAGCCCTCCATGTCGTCGACCGAGATGCGCTCGCCGTAAGGTGGGTTTGTGATAATCACGCCATTGGCGGGAGCTTCGTTCCATTGCGAAAGAGGTTTCACCTCCAACTCAACGTAACGGCCTACTCCAGCGCTCTTGATGTTTTCGCGAGCGATAGCGATAGCTCGTGGCGAAATGTCGGCGCCATAAATCTTGCCTTCGAATTCACGCTCTGCGCTGTCGTCGTTGTAGAGCGACTCGTAGAGGTCGGCATTGAAGTCGGGCCAATTTTCAAATGCAAAATGTTTGCGGTAGATACCGGGATTGATATTAGCAGCGATGAGGGCAGCTTCAACGAGGAAAGTGCCGGAGCCACACATCGGGTCGATAAGCGGAGTTTCGCCACGCCAGCCGCTGCGCAAAATGATGCCAGCAGCAAGCACCTCGTTGATAGGAGCTTCGGTCTGAGCCACGCGATAGCCACGCTTATGGAGCGACTCGCCCGATGAATCGAGCGACAAGGTCACGCGGTCGCCTGCGATATGCACATTTATCATCACGTCGGCATCCTGAAGGCGCACTCCGGGGCGTTTATCCTCGCCCAAACGGTCGCGAAACCAGTCGACAATTGCATCCTTCACACGATAGGTGACAAACTGCGAATGGGTAAACTCGTCGCTAAACGCTACAGTGTCGATGCAGAAAGTTTTATCAATTGAGAGCACCGAGCCCCAGTCGAATTCCTTTACTGACTCATAGAGCGAATCGGTGTCAGTCGCCACAAACTTATGTATCGGTTTGAGCACTCGCAAAGCAGTGCGCAGACAGAGGTTGGCTCTATACATCATCTCGAGGTCACCCTCAAAGGAAACCATACGGCGACCAGGCTCTACATTTTCGGCGCCGAGCTGGCGAAGTTCTTCTGCGAGGACATCTTCGAGTCCCTGCATGGTTTTCGCCACCATTTCAAACGTCTCTTTCATTTTCTATGAAGAATAAATATGCCTTCGGGCAGCCCTACGAGCATCGGCGCTCTACCACCCCAAACGGCTCATTTTGAATATCAACTGCAAAGATACAACTTTTCCGCCAATATCTCACTACCTCCCCCAAATTCCCGCAGTTAACGCACCCACAGGCTGCCTATGAGTCCTATGATGACTACCCAACCATTAAGAAACACAAAGAGGAGCGCCGGGGCGCTCCTCCTTGATATTTGATAGGCTTCTTAGAAGTCCTAAGTTTCCTACACGGGATTATTCAACTTTACCTTGACCAGTTACGAAGTTGAGGTAAACCTTACCAGCGGGGTTGCCAGCACGAGCTTGGTCGCCACCGTCAGCGCGGTATTGGATAGCACCATCTTCGTAGAAGATAAATTCTGATTGCCACCATTCGCAGCCAGGCAATTGTACGCAGAGGCGCAAGCAGCTTGCGTCAGTACCGTCAGTTGCGAGAACTTCGGGTGAAACGAATGGCCATTCAGCGTCACGGTCGCCAACGATTTGGAATTTCCAGTCGTCAGAAGCGCTCCAAGTGCCATTGGCTGCAGCACCGAACACATATACATTAGGTTCGAGGATGCTGAGTACTGGTGAGCCTGAAGTTGCGTCGATAACGAAGATATACCAACCAGCAGTAGCTACAGCTGCGTTACCACCGTCGTTAAGCACTTCGCCCGCAACGCTTTCAGCCACTTCAACGCCGTAGCCAAATTCGCCACCGTTCCATGCTGCCTCAGTGTTGAACTTGAAGCCTTCGTTAGCGTTAACGTAGCGGATTGTCCAGTAGAGACCTTCGTGGCCGTTTACGCGAATCATTTCAGCTGCGTTAGCCCAATCCCATCCGCAGAAGCCACCAATCATATACATTGCTTTGGGAGCTTCAACGATTGAGTATTCGAGAGTTTCAGCGTTGAACGACATAATCCATTTGCCCTCTTCGGGGAATGTACCATATTCGGGCTCTACGCCGCCGACATTTGTCTCAAGAACACCTTCGATCATGTCGGGATATTCTGGGCTGGGAGCAAAGATTGTGCGTTCTGCACCCTCTTCAGCACCTACAGCTTCGATACGCCACAACCAATCGTAGTCAACCAAGTCGTCCTCAGTGATTGTGAACACACCCTTGAAGTTGGGGTTATCAAACAGATTGCCACCTACATGCTTGAGCTCTACTACCACCTTGTCGTTAGCAACGAGGTTGTATGACTGATAGATAGTAAATTCGGGAGCTGCGGGAATTACTGTGATTGACATAGGAGCGTAGTAGTAGTCGGGGCTACCGATACGATACGATGTCTTGTTGTTTTCTGCATAAACAGCGTAACGAACATAGATAGTGTTTTCACTTGGGTCCTTGGTAACATTTTCAGGATAAGCTTGCAAAAGCTCTTTTGCTGAAACTGTTACTACGCCGTCAGTGATTGTTGTTTTGAGATCGAATGTTGTCCCAAAGCTTTCTGAGCCTGAGAACTGTGCAGTAGCTGCGAGTGTGTAGCCGTCAGCGAGAGGTTCGGCGAGAGCTACATCAGCAAGCGCTATGGCTGTGCCTTCGTTGGCAAGCTGTGCAAGGTCGAGTACCGATTGGGAGGCTGCTGCCTGGGTAAACGTAACATTTTCAGCTTCGAGCACAGTGCCTTGAGGGTTTGACTGTGCAGGTGGATTCGGCATTTCGAATTCCTCGCACGCGGTGAAACCGAGGCAGAGAGCCATTACACTTAAAAAAGCGATTTTTTTCATATTGAATGATCAGCTTTAGATTAGTAACTTATTTTGAATTAGAAATGCTTAGTCGAGAGTGAACGTAACGTTTGCATTGTTGGTGTCGAGCACGATAGTCAGGTTGTGACCATTGACGCCAGCAAGTTTGAAGCAACCTTCGCCCTGATATGTTGGCATCGATTGGCCAGATACTACATCGACATTAGCTCCTGTTGCGTCCGACGACCAGTCTGCTACCCATGAGCCATCGAGTGCGCTCTTGAAGCGGCAGTAGAGTTCATCGTTTTCGATGCCATCCATTGCAAAAGTGCCTTCGTAGATGCCATCTTCGTTGTCGTCAACAAGGCGCCAGTTAGCGTAAGTTTCCTCGTTTGCTGCTTCGGGAGCTGCCCAACCGGCATTGTTGCCGAGGATGTAGACATACTTAACAACTGCGATTTCAGCTTCGCCACCAATGAAAGTAACGGTATTTTCAGCGAGGTTGACGCACATTGTCATCTTACCACCAGCCCAATTTGAGAATTGGTATGAACCTTTACCCTTCATGATAGAGCCTTCAAATGCATTGTCAGTCATCTCGAATGTCAAGGCGTTATCTTCAACCTGAGCACCCATTGATGCGCCACCGTCCCAGCCAGTGAGTTCGGTATAGAAACGGAATACACCGTCGGCAGGCACGTCGAATGTACCGAAGTAAATCTTAGAGCCGATTGCATCATCCTTTTCATAAAGACGATACTGTGCATAGTGATCTTTATTGCCTTCGCTTGGCTCATTCCAGCCAGTGAGATTACCCACAAGATAGATGAAACCAGGAGTCTTCACTGCATAGTAGTATTTCACTTGCTTGAGCGAAACGTAGTTCGACGATACGATGCGGCTTGATTCAATGCCTTCGAGCTGAGCCACACCCTTGAAATAAACTTCAATAGCGGGTTCATCTACGTAATCGTCCTGCGATGCGATGCCTTTGAGTGTACAGATTGCAAGTGCAAGGTCAGAGCCTTTGAACACCATGCGCGACTGCGTACCACCCTCAGTTGATTGCATTTCGTAAGTTTCTGTAAAATCAGGTGTCAACGAAACGAGCGCCGAGTAAGTAGTAACAGCTGAGTAGCCATAGTCGGGCTGAGCCGATGCTACGAGTTCAAACGTATTCTCTTCATTGAGCTCGAGATACTGATTCTCCATGACAGGAACATTCAATTCGAATGTTGTCGGAGCCTTGTAGACAGGTTCTTTTTCGTTTTCGCATGAAGCTAAACCGAACACCGCTACCAATCCGGCGAGAAATATTGATAATTTTTTCATTGTCGTTAGTAATTTAAATGATTAGTAGCCAGGATTCTGTTTATAACCATTGCGGTCAACGACAGCCACAGGCAGCGGATAGAGTACACTGTGAGAAGGAAGGTCAGCACCATTCTTCACTTGAGCTTTCCAGTTCCAAGTGTAGCCTGTGCACCATTTTCCGTAACGGATAAGGTCGGTACGACGGCCATTTTCAGTGTAGAGCTCGCGCTGACGTTCATCCTGAAGCGATGCCTTAGTGAGTTCATGCGATTCCCATGCGTCTAAGCCTGCGCGTTCGCGGATAAGGTTAACGTAGTCGAGTGCATCATCCTTCGAGCCAACACCATTGAGGATTGCTTCAGCTGCTGAGAGATAAATTTCCGACAGACGTACTACTGCGTAAGGAACGGGTGATTCGTCGTTAACTGGTGTAGGTACATTATTTTCATCGATTTCGCCTGTTTCAGTAAAGTTCCAGTTAGAATACTTCACTGGGAGGAAGCCGTTCTGACCATAATAGTCTTGGTTGAGCACCTCATTGTCGGGGCTAAATCCGTGCTCTGCAGTACACCAAAGGCTTGTACGGAGGTCGGGAGAGTATGTCATATCCTCATTCCAGTCAAATTTGTCGGTAAACTGACGGCGAGCTACCATACAGCGCCAACCACTGTTCACATTATATTGGTTGATTGGAGAGCATACTGCATCACCAATAGTTTTATCACCAATAAAGCCTTGGATCAAAAGTGCGCTACCAGCATAAGTTGTCAAGTTAGGTCTGTGTGCAAGCTGAGGCCAGAGGATTTCTGAACCACGTGCGCCACAACCTTCAGCGTGGGTGTAATCAGAGCTGTTTGCACCGAATATTGCGTTGTAGTGTTCAGCAAGACCTGTGTCATGAAGACCACCTGTACCTTTGTGTGCTTCGATAATGTCTTCGCATACTGCAAGACACTCTTTCCACATTGCTTTACCGGTGTAAACTTCAGCGTTGAGGTAGAATTTAGCGAGGAATGCTTGAGCTACATCCTTACCTACATAGCCATAAACAGGAACTTGAGGACCTTCACCATATTCAGCAATTACTTCCTTGAGGTCAGCAACGCAGAGATTAAATACGTCAGCACGATTCAACTGCTCTGTAACCGAACCAACCATTGTATTTTCGTCAGCATAAGGTACATTGCCGAAAAGGTCGATTAAGTAGAAGTAGCAGATATTGCGGAGAATACGGCATTGACGCACATATTCGTCAGCTTTGTCCTGCAAATCGGGAGTAAGGTGGAAGTATCCCTCTTTCACTGTGTGAATAAAATCGTTACAGAGGGTAATATTGATTGTCAAACGTGAATATACACCACCTACAATGTTATTATTTGAAGCAATAACACCATATTGGAGAGTTGCAAAGTCAACGTCAGATACAGACAACCAGCAAGCTTCGTCGGTAGGAACCTCTTCGAGAATGAAGATACCACGAGTGAACGACGACATACCGCCGTCAAACTGGGTTACTACAGAGTTACCATTAGCGCCAAATGTACTAAAGTTGAGATATACGTCGGCAAGTACTGCGTTCATATATCCTTCAGGGTCTTCAGCGAAGGTCGCAGCTGTAGTCTGGTTGGGGTCGACCGGAAGAAGGTCGAGGTCGTTGATGCAAGAGGTTGCGCCCATTGCAGCTACAGCGACGCCCAATGAAAGGAATATCTTATTGATAGTTTTCATATTTCAAACAGATGATTATGTGATTAGAATGTTGCGACTACGCCAAGAGAAACAGTGACTGGGCGTGGATAAGCCGAATTATCGACTGCACCACCATCTTGATATGTTTCGGGGTCAAGACCTTTGTAGTTTGTGATTACGAAAGGATTCTGAACTGCTCCGTAAAGGCGAAGGTTAAGAGTTTCGTTAAGAAGTTTGTCCCAAGTGTATCCGAGTGTGATGTTGTCACAACGAACGAAGCTTGTGTTCTGGATGAAGTAGCTGCTCAATGCAGTGTTTTCATCCGATGTTGGGAAGATGAATGTGTCAGCCATAAGGTTGCTCAACTGTTCACCGCTAACTGCGTTCAGACGAGAAGCCTCATACATGTTGGCATTGTAAGTCCAGCTACCGATGTTAGCACGGAGTGAGAAGCCGAAGTCCCATTTCTTGTAGTTGAACGTATTGTTCCAAGTCATAGTAACCTTTGGTTCTGGTGAGTGATAAAGAATAAGGTCTTTATCGTCGATTGTGCCATCAGCATTCTGGTCAACATATTGTCCTGCGATTGGGTCGCCTGCTTCGTCGTAAACCTGCTGGTAAACTCGGTAAGAGTTAGCTGGCTGACCTACGATGTGCCATGCAAGTGTACCACCTGTACCTGTAGGAACACCTACTGAAGGAACTTGGTCAGTTGAAGAATTGCCTGTGAGCTTGGTAATCTTATTGCGGTTCCAACCTACGTTGTAGCTTGTCGACCATGTGAAGTCCTTAGTAACAACTGGTTTAGCGCCGATAGTTGCTTCAACACCCATGTTGCGCAATGAACCGATGTTGGTAAGAATTTTATCCTTAGTACTCCAACCTGTAGCGATGATTTCAGCAAGGAGGTCTTCTGTATTGCGGAGATACCAGTCGAATGCAAATGTCACGCGGTTGTTGAGGAATGCCATATCGATACCAGCGTTCCAAGTAGTAGTTTCTTCCCACTTGATTGCCTGGTCGTAAGCTTCAGGATAGAGAGGCTCAATCCATTCGCCACTGCCGTCAGGGCTGGGATACCAGAAGCCCTGTGAATGGCTTAATGTATAGTAAGGAAGATATGGGAAGAAGCTACCTACGTCCTGCTGACCAGTAACACCCCAACCTAAGCGGAGTTTGAAGTCGTTGAGCCAACTTTCAGTGCCTTCCATAAATTCCATATTGTTAATCTTCCAACCGAGAGCTACTGATGGGAAGAGACCCCAACGAGTTTCCTTAGAGAAACGTGATGTAGCATCGTCACGAAGAGTAACTGTCAAGAGGTAAGTGTCGTCGAATGAATAGTTCAAACGGCCGAAGAATGAGATGAGCTGAAGCTTCTGTGCCCAACGGCTTGTAGGAGCGTCGTTCACGTTCTTACCAATCTTTGAAGCAGTTGATTCATCCCATGAGAGTGTGAACTGATTGCCGTCGAAAATTGGGTTACCATTGTTGCTGAGGAAGCCCATAGTTGATGTCATATAGTTGCTGCGACCATGATAGTCGAAACGCTGCCAAGAGTAACCTACCATTACGTCGAGGTTTGACTTGATAGCTTCGAATTCATTGCGATAGTTCACATAGAAGTCGAGCATTGTGTTGCGCTGGAGTTCATACCAAATATCAGCAGTACCAGCACCGGGGGTACCATTTGTAATCAAACCTGTGTTACCCCAAGCCATTACAGAGTTGGGAGCGATTTCAGTTTGACGGTCATTCTTCGAAACCTGATAACCGAGGTTAAGGTTGAAGTGGAGTTCTGGAAGCCAATGTAATGCATAGTCAATCTGCAAGTTACCGGTTGAAGAAGCTGACTTGTTGACATTGTGTTTATCCATAAGGTTCTGAACAGGGTTCTGTGCGGTCTTAGTGTTATAGATACCAGCGGATGTCAAATTGTTGTAATAACCATTGTACATAGTCATACCAGCATCACCTACAGTAGCATAGTTCTGATAAACAGGGAGTGTTGGGTTCATTCGAGAAGCTGCACCTACAACACCATCAGCATCTTGGTTATAGAAATAAGAACCTTGAACGTTAGCGTTGATTTGGAGCAAGCCGTCGAAGAACTTGGGTGAGAGGTTGATACCCACGTTCACACGCTGCATGCTTGATGTGTCGATAATACCTTGATTGTTGGTATAACCTGCGCTGAATCGGTAGGGAAGCCATTTTGCTTGACCACCAACGCTGAGGTTATAGTCCTGTGAGAAGCTTGTGCGGAGCACTTCGCGCTGCCAGTCAGTGTCAGCATCGCCGAGCATACCGATTGCTTGTTCAGTACCAATTTGATTCATAACCAAGTCGCGGAAATCCTCTGTGCTCATCATATTCATGTAGTTACGAGGAGTGTTAACGTGCCAGTTAGCGGCAAAGTTAACTTGAGGTTTGCCTGATTGACCTTTCTTAGTAGTGATGATAATTACACCATTTGATGCACGTGAACCGTAGATAGCGGTTGCTGAAGCATCCTTAAGAATAGTCATCGACTCGATGCTCTGAGGATTCACCATTGAGAGAGCGTTAACGCCATTGGCACCTTGGTTAGTTTGAGGCACACCGTCGATAACGATCAATGGGTCGTTGCTCGCGTTGAGTGAAGCACCACCACGGATACGGATTGCACCGTTACCTTTGGGGTCACCACCATTGGTTGTTACAACAACACCAGGAGCAGCACCTACAAGGAGCTCCTGAGTAGAAGTTGAAATACCAGCTTCAATGTCGTCAGGCTTGATGACTGCAACCGAACCAGTTGCGTCGGATTTCTTAACGACACCATAACCGATGGCAACAACTTCGTTGAGAAGCACTGCGTTTTCCGACATTGTCACGTCGATGTGACTGCGGCCTTCTACCAGCACTCTCTGAGTGTTGTAACCAACGTAAGAAACTACGAGGGTTGCGTCGGGAGCTACATCGATGGTAAAGTTACCGTCGAAATCGGTTGCCACGCCAGAAGTTGTACCTTCTGCTATGACACTTGCTCCGATGAGCGGTTCCCCCACGGGGTCAACTACAGTACCAGTGACTGTAGTTTTCTGTGCTAAAGCAGGAAAAGTGAGGCATAGCACCATTGATAGGGCAAGCCAAGCTTTTCGAGTCATTTGAAAACAAATGTTCTTCATGCAAGAAAATTTTAAGTTAGTTAGGGTTTTACAATGTGTATATTTGATCTCTAATTATTTCGATTTTATAACCGTCAACAAATACAACAATTAAATCAGTTATCAGGATTATCGCCTACGGACACTTTCCATATCAACACAGCAATAGAGCACACCCTATGCAAGGATAATGCTTTCATTCACAACATTTTGACTGCCATATTGTTTTTCATGGATGGCGCCATTTTCGAATCACAATAACTATTAATTTTCAGTATTTGAGCCTCCTTCGGGCTTTACGCTCGATTTTAGCAATGCAAATTAAGCAATTATTTCCTGAATTTTGGCTTTTTTTAGCAAAAAAATCCCTAAATCCTACATTTTTAACACTCAAATGTTAATTTAACATTCTCGCCACCCACGCAGAGTAGGACGCTTAGGTTTCATAGGATGCCTATTGGTGCGCAGTGGCGTACCCATAAAGCCAAGAGAGGCTGCCTACTCGATGTTGGCAGCCTCTCTCATTATTTGTTGAAGATTAGCGTTAAGGCTTTTGGGCTTCTTCGGGGGTTGCAAACCATGTACAGCTTACAAACTCGAATTCAGCTGGACCAGCAACCTTGTAAACGAGCGTATATTCATTGTTCACACCACCCTGCTCGTAAGCAGTGAAATGGATAGTGTAGGTAACATCCATACCCTCGATAGGCTTAGCGTCGGGGAAGAGGAGCGCAAGACCGCCACGCATAGTTTCGTGACAGAAGCGACGCTTCATAAGCAGCGTAATCTCCTCATCGGTCAGACCCTCGTAAGCAGTGTAGCCCTCAGGAGCATTGTTGAGAGCCGTTGAAGCACGGATGTCAACATTGCCATAGTAGGCCGATGCGCCTGAATAGAACTCAGCATTGCCACGATAGTCGATAAATGGCGTTGGGTTAGTCTTGTCGGCAGTCATCGACGAGTAGTCGCCCATCGACTTACTGATATTTTCAAACACCCACTCAGCGCAAGCCATATAGTAAGAGTAAGAAGGCTCAGTGTTGCGTGAGTAAGGGAGAGTCACAACCACTGAAGGATTGAACGCCCAAACACCCTTATTCTTCACAAATTGTGAAGTTGAAGGCTCACTGAAAGGATTGAGCTTCCACTCGCCTGCTTCATAGATGTAGCACGACACCTTGTAGGTTGTTGAGCTTGAAGCATAGTAAGCGTAAACGATGTTAACCATATCGCCCTCAACTGCATAGGGATAATTCTGCTTGCAGTAAATGGGGAGAAGTGCTTCGGGTGCAGCGTCCGACAGATTAGCATATTTTTGACCCATAGCAGCGTAATCTTCGGGCTGAAGAATCACGAAATCGTTAGCAACTTCCCATTTCGAGCCATTGAAATGATAGAGCGCATTGCAAGGCTTCGAAGGCACATCGGCTGCAGCAGCGCGAGCAGGAGCGGCAGAGCTTGCTGGAGTAACCGACGTGATGCACACGTTGAAGAACTTGCCCGACGACACCGACACGAAATAGCCAGTCACGTCGTAGTTAGCACCGTCAGTGATAGTACTCATAATCTCGGCAGGCACCTGATAGCCACTACCTTGCGAAGCAGTTGCGCCATCAACGTTGAAGTTAAGATAGTTGCCATTCACTGCAGCTTGACCGCAGAAAGTAACAAACACTGGGCGGTAGTTGCCAACGCGAGCCACAGCCTCGTCAATCATAGCGCCAGTGTAAACCGTAGGCGCGGGATACTGAACGCTGCCAGTTCCTTCGATAGTGTAGTCACCGCCATCGATAGCCAACTGAAGACCAGTGCCATAAGCACCAACCTCCTTAGTCATAGTCACATAATTGCCTATAGCTACAGCCGACGGATCGAAACCTGAAGCCTGATAACAAAGGATTGAGCCACCATTGTCGGTCAGCACAAAGCCACGCTTGTTGATAGCAGTGATCATACCTGTCACAGTCACCTCGTCGCCAAGTTCGCACTCGCCGAGCACGTTAGTGAGTTCAACAGCAGAGCCACCACCCTCTTCGCCACCACCTACATTGCCGAAAATAGGGTTAGTTTCAGCCTCATTGTAGCTAACTACGATATAGTCGCCAGCCACAGCATCGACATACTGTTCAGAGAGCAGTTCAGGCAAATAGCGTGTTGCAGGAGCTGCAGGAGCGTAAGCATTGATATAATCTTCTTCGCTACCCCAAGCAACCATATAATCGTCGGGACCAACAGTGTAGCTTTCGGGCTGTTTAGCGCGGAAGTCAGCGATGTTGGTAGGCAATTCGGTCGACACGTTGTAAGTCACCTTGATTGCAGAGCCGTCGGAATAGACGTAGAAATTATTTTTAGTATCGGCAAGGAAAAGCGTGATGAGCTGTTCAGCCAATTCATTATTTGGGAACGCCAAGTTGACACCAACAGCCTTAACTGCATCGGCAGTAGCTTCGTCGGCGCCAGCCAACTTGTAAGAGGCTATTTTAGAATAGTCGGCATCGGTGAGAGTGTAAGTCACCGTGCTGGCGTCGGCACCAACCTCAGGCACTTCAAAGCCGTCGAGTTTGTCGTTCCAAGCATTTTCGTCGCAAGCTGTCAGCAGAGCAACAGCGGCGAAAGCTATCAATGTTGATTTTATGTATGATTTCATAACTGTAATATATTCGGTGAGAGGTTAGAACGAGATTTTCAAGCGGAGCGAGTAAGTGCGACCAAATGAATAGAATACTTTGTAGGCATTTTGCCAAGTGCCGTCGTTGCCTGAGCGAGTAGTAGCATCCATTACGTAGTTGTAGTCAAAGAGGTTGTTGACATTACCGAAAATGGTTGCTCTGAAGCCAGCCATATCGAACGAATAGCTTGCCGACAAGTCGAACTGATTACCCCAAGGAATTCTCCATGGGTCAGCGATTGTTACGGTGCTAAACGGTTGTGCAGCGTTGGGCGAAATAGAATAGTCGGAGTAGTTGCGAGCGTTGAAAGTCCAGTCGCCACCAATGCGGAAGCCTTTGAATGGACGGAATGTTACGCCAACAGCACCTGTAGTCTGTGCCGAGCCACCCACCTTGCGACCCTTCTGCTTGATGATGCTCCATGCGTGGTCTTCAGCCAAAACGCCTGAAGCCACATCGCCTTGAACATTCTTCAATGGCTGACCTATGTCGCTATAGAGGTAACCCTTAGCGTCGTTGTCCCAAATCCAGTCGCCAATAGAGAACATACCGTCGATTTCCAACCAACGAGTAGGTTGATACTTGAGGTTGAACTCAAGACCCATGTGGCGAGCGTCAACGCCGTTCATATTGATATAGTAGCGGCTGTCGCTGTTGGTAATGTAGCCCGAAGCAACTGTAGTCTTGTCCATCCACTTAGTGTAGTAAGCGTTGAATGTTCCGGTGAACACAGGCGAATGGAATTCGTAACCTACTTCCACCGAGCCAACCTTTTCGTTGAGAGGATTGGGGTTGATAGTGTTAGAGATAGCTGATGCAAGGAACACACCATTTGAGAAGTAAGGCGCGCGAGTGAAGTAACCACCATTGAAATACACGTTGTTGTGGCGGTCGATGTTGTAGTTCAAACCACCCTTCACTGAGCCAGCCCAGAAGTTGCGTGTTTCAGAGCGAGCATGCTCTTTGTCGTAGTAGAAATTATCAACACGCCAGTAAGCTGTATTGTTGACCGAACCAGCGAGAACGGCAGTCAGCTTGTTGTCGAGGCAAGTGTATTCACCTTGAGCAAAGAGACCCTCTTGCACTGTATAGCCGTCGTAGTTGCGATACACAACGTCGCCCACACCGAGCTTTTCGTAAGCCCAAGCAGGGTCAGCTGCCGCTGCATTGAATTCGGGCTTAACGCTCAAACGTGAAGAGTCGTCGATATAGTAATCACCATTGTAGAGGTCGGAGAGCACGTTCTTGTGGTGACCAACATAGTAGCGCACGTCCAAACCACCAGTCACTGAAAGGGCATTGTCGAAATAGTCCCCTTTGAAAGTTGACACCAAGCCAACCCATTCGTGGTGGTTGAGCGATTCCGACATCGCCATAACCGAACCTGTTTCTGACGCTTCGTTCAAATCCTGGATTGCGCCGTAGTCGAATGTGCCGTCAGCACGACGGAATTTGGTCGACAACACGCCGTCGTTGGCACCATACCAATTGCTGCGGTCGGCCGATGTACGACCCTGACCAGCGTAGCCGCCACCACGAGCTATACTTGCGTAAGCCGAAGTAGAGAGCGATTGATTGTGGTCGATTTGCCAAATCCAGTTCAACGAAATCTGAGGCTTATGATAGAAGTTGCGTTGCGATGTGCGAACATTACCCTCGTTGTCGTAACCGAATGTGGGGTTGTAACGATACATGCTTTCGCCATTCATATAGTTTTTAACCTCTTGCCACCCTTCGATTGACAAACCATTGGCAGAGTTGCGTTTGTCGTGCCATTGGGGTGAGCCGAACGCGGTCAATGAGAGTTGATGCTGTTCGTTGATACGTTTCGACACGTTGATAAACCATGTGTAAGCATCAAAGCCTGTGCCTTGGATGTAGCCGTCGCCCCATTTGCGAGAGCCGAGGATGCTGACAGCCCAGCCGTTCGACATCAAGCCAGTCGACACGTTGAAGCCGATGTGATTCATACCGTCGTTGCCCATGCCGTAGAACACGTTGCCACCCTTCTTAGCGTCGAGGCCACGAGTAGTCATGTTGATTGTACCACCAACTGAGGGCACAGAGATGATAGCTGCACCGAGACCGCGCTGAGTCTGCATCGAAGTGGTAACATCCGAAAGACCACTCCAGTTTGACCAATAGACACCGCCCCACTCCATGTCGTTGACAGGCACACCATTGACAAGCATACCTACGTTTTCCGACTTGAAGCCGCGAACATTGATTTTAGCGTCGCCGTAGCCACCGCCGTCCTTGGTTGCCCATACACCGGGGGTAGTTTTGAGGATTTCAGGAAGTTCCTGATTCGACAACTTAGTTTCGATAGTCAACGCATCAACAGTCGACACTGCAACAGGAGTTTTGCGAGTGCGAGCGATTGATTGAGTCACCACCACGTCCTCCAACATCTGAGCTTCGATTTCAAGCACTACAGTACCTACGTTTTTAGCTGCTTCAACAGTTGCAGGTTTGTAGCCGATGTACACAACCGAAAGCTCTTTGGTGTTGTCAGGCACATTGAGACTGAAGTTACCGTCGAGGTCGGTAATAGTTCCGGTCGTAGAGCCGGGAACACTGACTGAAACGCCGATCAGGGGCTCACCCTCTGCATCGACGACTATGCCACGACAAGTTATGTCGGCAAAGGCGGCAAGCGCGCCCACCAACACAGCTGTGGCAAAGAGAGCGATTCTCTTCATAATACAATTTTAATTGGTTAAGGAATATATGTGCAAAGATAGCTAAAAAATATGAAACTATCTTAAAATCGCCCACATTTGTTGGTCGATTATTTGTTTTTCGGTGTTTTATCGGCGCTTCCCCGACATTTTGCTACCGAATATTGACTCCTCGCGAGGCCTGTTTGCGGATAGTTGGTAGCTAAGGCTGGTTAGCTTACGGCAACGATTGTTGGCGTATTATGGGAGGGTGGCGATTGTGATTTTGATTTTTCGGCCTTTAATACTAACTTTGCATATTATTAATAAGGTACTCATTATTAATCACTATCATTCAGGGACTCTTTGGGTTGAACCTGAGCCTTACGACTAAACAGAATAATGGAAAAGAAACCTTTGATAGGGCTGACGCTCGACGGTTTGAAAGCTGTGGCTGAAGAGATTGGACTACGGCCGTTCGCTGCTAAGCAAATGGCTCAATGGCTATATGTGAAGCGCGCTACCTCAATCGACCAAATGACCGACCTCCCCAAAGCTGGCCGCCAGCGACTTTCGGAGGGGTGGTGCATTGGGCGCGAAGAGCCGCTCGAGGCTGCTCACTCAATCGACGGCACTATAAAATACCTTTTCAGAGGTGCTGAGCGCCGAAACGTGGAGAGCGTTTACATCCCCGACCGCGAACGCGCTACGCTGTGCGTATCGTCGCAAGCAGGCTGCAAGATGAACTGCTCGTTCTGTATGACCGGGCGTCAGGGATTCAATGGCAACCTCACCGCCGCCCAGATTATCAACCAAATACTATCCATTCCCGAAAGCGAGTCGCTGACCAACATAGTGTTTATGGGAATGGGTGAGCCACTCGACAACATCGGACCAGTGCTCGACGCTATCGAAATTCTCACTGCTCCATGGGGCTTAGCTTGGAGTCCGAAGCGTATCACATTGTCGTCGATTGGCAAACTCAAAGAACTTAAGACGATACTCGACCGCACTAAAGTGCACATCGCTATCTCACTCCACAATCCATATCCCGAAGAACGTGCCGAAATAATGCCTGTGGAACGCGCATTCGCCATTCACGACGTCATCGCTCTGCTCTCGGAATACGATTTCAGCCACCAACGCCGATTGTCGTTTGAATACATTATGTGGAATGGTGTCAACGACTCACGACGTTATGCCGAAGCGCTCGCACGACTTATCGGCCAGCTCGATTCGCGCGTCAACCTCATCCGATTCCACGCCATTCCCGGCTCCGACCTGCTCCCTTCGCCCACTCCTCGCATGGAGGCTTTCCGCGACTACCTCAACTCTAAAAATATTACCGCAACTATCAGAGCCTCACGAGGCGAAGACATCATGGCTGCCTGCGGAATGCTTGCCGGTAAGGAATCGCATACTTAAACTTTCTCAAGATTTTCGCATCTAAAACAGAAACTCACAACATGAAACGACTACTCTCAATCGTCATACTCGCTGCAACGACAATCATCGCTTGGGCCGACCCAACAATTTCATTTGTCGAAAAGTCGCACGACTTTGGCAATATCAACGAAGCCGACGGCCCAGTGACCTACACATTCCGCTTCACCAACGACGGCGACAAGCCTTTGGTAATTATCTCAGCGAAATCGGAATGTGGTTGCACCAAACCGAAATATCCTATGCAACCGATTGCCCCCGGAAGCGATTCCGCTGTGTCGGTAACATTCGACCCCGTTGGATATGCTGGCGAGTTCATGAAAGATATCAAAGTGCGCACCAACGACAAGAAACATCGCACTGTCAGATTGCGCATCACTGGTGTCGTAATTCCTGAACGCCCATTATAAAGCCCCACTGGAGCTATCTCAGTATCAAAGAATTAAAACTGTTCACAATGAGAAATCTCATCATCGCAATAGCAGCAGTGGCTGCGCTCAGCCTTAACGCCCAGCCTCAAGTCACTTGGATTGAGGATGTTTACGACTTCGGAGCGTTCGATGAAAACGACGGCGACGTGGTTTGCAATTTCCGATTCGTCAACACTGGCGATATGCCGCTTATGGTGAATGCAGTCAGAACGTCGTGTGGCTGCACAACATCCAAGCCTCCACGCGAAGCCATTATGCCCGGCGACACTGCCTCTATCAGCACAACCTACAACCCAACAGGACGCCCCGGTCGATTCGACAAGAAAATCTACGTTGACCTCAACTGCGTGCCGGCACGCCACACGCTGACCATTCGCGGCACAGTGATCGGCAATGCCAACACCTTGCGCGGTCGATACCCAGTGGATGCTGGTGCGCTCAAGCTCCGCAACACAATGGTGGCATTTGGCGAAGTGCGCAAAGGCACTATGAAGCACGAGTTTTTCGAAGTTTACAACGCAACGTCCGACACGATTTGTCCGCAGTGGCAAAATGTCCCTGCTCACATCCGCATCTCGTCGGTCAAAGATTGTGTAGCTCCGGGCGAACAGTTATCGTATGCTATAATGTTTGACGCATCGCACGACACACCCTACGGCATTGTTTCCGACTCAATAGCATTAAGCTTCGGCTCTGAACGCCACATGATTGGATACGTGGCTCAAGTAGTAGAAGATTTTTCTCGTTTGACTCCCAAACAACTTGCCAACGCCCCACGTATTCAAGCCGATGTCAACATTCTCGACTTCGGTGAGTTCTCGCCCACAGCTTCCGCTGTGCGCAAATTCACCGTCACTAACACTGGCAAAGACCCCTTGATAATCCGATGCATCTATTCGGGCGACAAGGGTGTAGATGTCAGCATCGACAAAACTAAAATTAAGTCGGGCAAAAAAGCAACCGTCACAGTGGTTGTCGACCCTGCTCAACTCCCGAGCGAAATTCTGAATGCCAGAGTGTCGATTATAGCCAACGACCCCGACTATCCAACGACCATAATACGCCTGTCAGGGCTTCCTACAAATATCTGATTCCATACTTACCACAATGCAACATCCCGAAAACGACGAAAAATATGCCAGCTTGCAAGTGAATGCCGGCGTCGGCTCGCAACCATCGGTCAACCCATACCTCAAAAAAATCCGCCGCAAACCACTCCCACCTGTTTCGGAGCTTGTCGACGGCATTATCAAAGGTGATATGACAATACTTTCACGCGCTGTAACTCTCGTTGAAAGCATCAACCCCGACCACTACGCTCTCGCTCAAGAGGTTATCGAGAAATGCCTACCCTACTCAGGCAAGTCGCGACGCATTGGCATCACAGGTGTTCCCGGAGCAGGCAAGTCAACATCAATCGACGTTTTCGGTCTCCACGTTATCCGCAATGGTGGCAAACTCGCTGTGCTTGCTATCGACCCCTCAAGCGAACGCACCAAAGGGAGCATACTCGGCGACAAAACTCGTATGGAGAAACTATCATTGCAGGAGGATGCCTTTATTCGCCCTTCACCCTCGGCTGGCTCGCTCGGTGGCGTGGCTCGCAAAACTCGCGAAACTATCGTGCTTTGCGAAGCGGCTGGCTACGACAATATATTTGTTGAAACTGTGGGTGTGGGTCAAAGCGAAACGGCTGTGCACTCAATGGTCGATTTCTTCCTGCTCATCCAGCTCGCTGGCACTGGCGACGAACTGCAAGGCATCAAGCGTGGCATCATGGAAATGGCCGACGGCATTGTAATCAACAAGGCTGACGGCGACAACATAGCTCGCGCTCAATTGGCGCAAGCTCAATTCAAATCGGCTCTGCATCTATTCCCCCCAACCGACTCGGGGTGGCAACCTGAAGTGCTTACCTACTCGGGCTACTACGAACTCGGCATTCCTGAGGTGTGGAATATGATTGACCGCTACTTCGATTTCGTGAAAGCCAACGGCTATTTCGAGCGCAAACGCAACCAGCAAGCGCGCTATTGGATGTATGAAACAATCGACAATCGCCTACGTCAACATTTCTACGACGACCCCGACATTGCTGCTATGCTTGCCGAGCGCGAACGCCTCGTGTTGAGCAATCGCCTAAGCTCGTTCATCGCAGCCCGCGACGTCCTTGACTTCTATTTCAAGCACTAACCCCTATCGTCGAATCCCCTTTTAAGCAACTAATAATGACCGTTACAGAAATCGTCTTCCTCGATAAATTTGAGCAACGCATACACGAAGAATTACTGCAAATTTGTGTGTCGACTGGAGCATTAGACTCACCACGCCTATTGGCAAGCGACGACATCGATGAGCAGTGGCACAAGATAGCCCCTGAATATATGGTCGATGCTGTGCCTCAAATCAAGGATTATCCAACCGTATCGGTTGCTTGGGCAGCCTATTTAGGCATGGCAATAGCGTGTGGGTGGGACGCCGACTGGGAGCAGTGTCGTGAGGCTGAGTATAAAAGCTATTACGGAGAGCAAGGGTTTGACGACATGGATGAGCATATCGTGCGCGACATTATTGGACTTCCGCTCGAAACCACGGAAGCGCAACGCCTTGAAGCACTCATCCGCCAATGTGGAGAGAATGCCGTAACGCTAATCCGACGCGAAGGGATTGAGCCACAAAGCCCTATGGCATTCCACGTCTTTGCAAGAGCGTGCCGAGCCATGTTTCGAATAGGAGCCTCAATCGAGCTCCGCCGACTGGGCTACAAACTCGAAAAAATCGACCTCCCAAACTAAACATTAAACAACAGCGTATAGGAAGCCTAAGAATACTAAGCAGCCTATAACAACATAATTGGAATGGCGAGGGAATGGGGATTAGTGGGCTTGGAGCCAGTTGGAGCCAGTGCCGTAGGCTACTTCGAGGCGCACACGACCAGTGTAGGCACCCACCATTTCCTTGACTATCAGCTCTTGCAATTCGATTTGCTCTGCAGGCTTGACGTTGAATATCAATTCGTCGTGAACTTGCATTATCATTTTCGACACCATGCCTCGACGCTCCATTTCTCGGAAAATCCTTATCATTGCTATCTTTATGACATCGGCTGCCGAGCCTTGAATTGGCGCATTGACGGCGTTGCGCTCTGCGTATTGGCGCACCACAGCATTGCGCGACGTGATGTCTGGCAAGTAGCGTTTGCGCCCCATAATGGTGGTTACATAGCCGTCGGTGCGAGCTTGATTGATTACATTGTCGATGTATTCGCGGATATGTGGATATGTAGCAAAATACCCTTCAATCAGCATTTTAGCTTCGGCACGAGGTATGCCAAGACGTTCAGAAAGTCCGAATGCAGAAATGCCGTAAATGATGCCAAAATTGGCTGTTTTGGCATTTCTACGCTGAGCGTCGGTCACCTCATCGAGCGCCACTTTGTAGATTTTAGCGGCCGTTGAGCGGTGGATATCAGAGCCTTCGGCAAACGCTTCAATCATATCGGGGTCGCCCGACATATCGGCCATTAATCGCAGCTCGATTTGTGAATAGTCGGCCGACAAAAAGATGTCGCCAGCATCGGGAATGAACGCACGACGGATTTCGCGACCGTCGTCGGTGCGCACTGGTATGTTTTGCAAATTTGGGTTGGTTGACGATATGCGCCCAGTGGCTGTAACAGTCTGATTATATGTAGTATGTATCTTCCCGGTTTTTGGATTAATCAGATTTGGCAACGAGTTGATATATGTGGTAAGCAGCTTGTTCAGCCCACGGATTTTGAGTATCAGCCCAACGATTTCATGCGAATTGCGATACTTTTCGAGTATCTCTTCAGTGGTTGAATAAGCCCCGGTTTTTGTGCGCTTGGCCTTTGAGTCGATTTTCAGCTCGTCGAACAATACGTCGCCAACCTGACGGGGCGAAGCGATATTGAATTGATGTCCAGCCAGTTCGTAGCAACGAGACTCTAAGCCGCGCAATCGCTCGGTAAGTTGCGATGACAGTAGGGCTAATTCCGATGTGTCGATTCTCACGCCCTCCCACTCCATTTCGGCAAGCACTCTCACGAAGGGAGTTTCAATGTCGGTAAAAAGCGACGTCAATCCGTTCTGCTCAAGAGCCTTCGACAACGCTTCGCGCAAAGCGAAGACCACAGCCGCCTGACGACCAGTGCGCTGACTGGCGTTGACATCAGCCTGCGGGTCGTTCTTACGACCAACCGGCTCTGTATCAATATCTACCCCGATATAAGCTAATGCAACATCGGAGAGCCTATGGCGCATTTCGGGGTGTAGCAAATAGTGAGCCACCGACGTATCGAAATAGTTCGAAGCAAAGGCTACACCATTGTTTTTCAACACTATATAATCGCGCTTCACGTCGTGGCTAACAATCGTAGCTCCCGACGTCATCAACTGTTGCAACGCTTCAAGCCACTGAGCACGCTCAGCCTGTGGCAATGTGAAATAATAGCTCTCCTCGTCGGAAAGTGCAATCGCAAAGCCTTTCAATTCGGCTGTCATTGCCTCATCGCCATATGCATTGGCAGCAAAACCCACATACTGAAGCGACGCTGCTCGACGCAAAATTTCGATAGCCCTATTCAAATCCGCGACCTCCTCAGAGGGCTTAATAGTCACGTCAGCAACCGCATTAGCCGTTGGAATGTCGAACAATGAGCCCATAAGCGATTGAGTGGGAGCAGCAGTGCTGTTACCCACAGGAGCAACGTCGTCGAAGAGCGACGGCTGGG
>JAGBWK010000021.1 GCA_017629835.1 Muribaculaceae bacterium
CCCCTCAAAACCCTTGAGAAAATTCCCGCTTAAGCGGTAGCTGCCACCGCCCACCTTCCACAAAAAGGACAAGCAGCAAAGAGTACATTAAACATCACTGACCACCAACGCCATTGGCGCCATATCGCTCACCGGGCAGAGTACCGGAGTCCCTATGGCAGGGTATGAACGCATCCCCTTATAGCCAGAAAACCCCACTGCTTCCCAAAAACAATTGGGGATCAGTGGGGTTTTGCGTTATGGGGTAGGGGATTAGAGGTTGTAGAAGTGGGTGAAGGCGGTGGTGATGTAGAGGGCGTCGGCGCATGAGGCTGTTTCGCGCACTGAGTGCATCGCCCATTGTGCTGCTCCCATATCTACTCCTCGAAGTTCTATTTGCGATGTCAGTATGTTGCCTAAGGTTGAGCCGCCTGCTACGTCGCTGTGATTGACGAAGTATTGGTAAGGTACACCTGCTCCTTCACAAATTGTGCGGAATACGGCTGATGAGTCTGCGTCGCTCATGTATTTGCAGTTGGCGTTGATTTTGATAACTGGTCCACCTCCGAGAACAGGATGATTTGTGGGGTCTTGCTTCTCAACGTAGTTGGGGTGCACACCATGGGCATTGTCGGCTGAAATCATAAAGGAGTTGTCGATAGCGCGCAGCAATGTGGTGCTGTCGCCACCGAACGACTCATTTATACGGCTGAGTATGCCGTGGAGTATGGGCGAAGCGGCGCCCTGTTTTGTGCCGCTGCCAGTCTCTTCATTGTCGAAGATAGCCATAATGCGGGTCATCGGTTGAGCCTTGTCGTCGCTGTTGAGCAGGGCAGTCATAGCGCTATGCACCATTTCGAGGTCGTCGATTCGTCCCGATGTGATGAACTCGTTGCCAAAACCCACGCGCATGGCAGGTGTAACGTCGTAGAGCGTAAGGTCAAAGTCGAGTATATCTTCTGATTTGACGTTCAATTCGTTAGCTACGGCATTAAGGATGAAATTGTTGCGTTCAGCCTGTTCGTTGACTATAGCGCAAACTGGCAGCATATCCTTTTGTTTGGATAGGGGATTGCCCTCGTTGACAGCGCGATTGTAGTGAATAGCCAAATGGGGTATAGTCATCACAGGGCGACGGAAATTGACCAATCGCCATTGGGGATGCAGAGGGTCGTCGGAGCGAAGAATGACGCGCCCCGATATTGAAAGTGGACGGTCAAACCAAGTATAGAGAATCGGTCCACCATAAACCTCAGTGTTGAGTTTCATAATGCCGCCGTCGCTCATCATTTCAGCTTTGGGCTTGATGCGGAAGCCCGGAGAGTCGCTGTGAGCTGAAATAATCTTATAGCCGGCAGTGGCATCAGTGCCAACGATGAAGGCAAAGATTGCAGAGCCATTTTTGGTGAGATAGTATTTGCCACCGGGCTGCAAATCCCAACTTTCCGACATCTTAATTTGCTCGAAACCAGCAGCGTCGAGACGTTCGGATACGTTTTTTACTGCCAAGAAATTGCAAGGGCTTTCGTCAAGAAATTTCATCAAGTCGTCGACATGAGCCGACAATAGTTCATGGTTATTCATTGGATATAGGATTTACTGATTATTCGGCCGTCGGGTCTGAGTTTTCTTCCGACTTCGTTGCAGAGTCGACAGGTCGGCGGCGTTTCGGTATCATAACTCCTTCGGCCTGACGAGCTTCATCAAAGAGTTTGATTAGATTGTCGGGAAAGGTGAAAATATCGTCGGGATTATATGGACGCAACACTTCAAACCACTTGAATGCCTGCAGGAAAAGAATCGATTTCTTGGCTAAATAGAGCGGAGTGACCGTAGCGTTGGTTTCGGACCATAGCTTCATCTTTTCGATAGCATTGTTGTGGAAATCGGCAGCAAGGAAACTGCTTTCGATGCTTGCTACTTTATTGATTGTGGAATCCTCTTCTTCGGGGAACGTGATAGCTAACACGTTGCCATTCATATCGAGGTGGCGCAAATGCCCGTCGACAAACTGGGTTATCATCTCTTTGCCCGACAGCTGGTTGAAATAACCGTCCTCGATTTTTTCAGCCAAAAATGCATTGGTGGGCACTTTCACTCGATCGACTGTAGAGTCGTTGAGGTGAATCTGTATGACGTCGCCTGTCACCTGTCGGTTGTCGCTCCAGATTATAGGCTTGAAATTCATATAGATAGTGGTGTCTTTCGAAACGAAGGTCATTGAGTCGCAAAGCCCTTGAATATCTGTGCGGAAGAATTTAACCTGTGGGGCTGCGATGATATATCTTACAGTGTCGGGCAGTGCCGGCTCAGTTTTTTCGATTGATGCTGGCGCAGCAACAGAATCAGGCATCTGCTTCAGGTCGGCAGCGATGCTATCGACTGGAGCGATTGGTAAGGTAGAATCAACAGGTGCAACGATGCTATCGACTGGAGCGATTGGTAAGGTAGAATCAACAGGTGCAACGATGCTATCGAATGGCGTGATGCTGTCGGGGGTTGGAATAGAGTCGGTGACAGCAATCGAGTCGGTCTGTTCGGTGGATGAGAACGATTCGTTGAGGGAACTCTTATTTATAATCGAGGTGGTTGTATCGGGCATGATGACGACGTTGAAAGAGCGAATAGTGTCGCCATGTATATATAAGGAGTCGCCCTGAGGATACTCAATGGCTCGAGCTTTACCGGTGACTAATGCGCTGTCGGTTAGTTCGTTGTAGAATCCATACTGACCATGCATAATCATTTTGTTGGTCGTGTCGCAAATCTCGATATTGCCGAATGCTTGTCCCCAACCCTCGTTGCGATTGTAATAGAGTGTGTCGCCAGTCAAGGTATTGCCATTGCTTGCAACTACGAGCGAGCGGTCGTAGAGTTCCGAAGCGGTGGTTTTGGTGTTGTAAATGCCATTGGTTGTGTAAATTATGCCGTCGGCATTGATAACCTTCGATTCGGTAGTGAGTATGGCTATGTGGGTGTCGGTATTGTAGTAAAGGTCGTCGGAGAAAATCTCCATAGTGTCGGCTTGCGAATGGCTTGTGAGATGCACGTCGTGACGGAAGATAGCCTCTTTCGATGTGGGGTTATATTCGCCTTCGAGAGAGGTCAGACGGTTTTTATCGTCGGTAAGTTGACCTCCGACATCGTAGTAGCCGAGGTCGATAGCCATGTCGTAGTTGAAAACGTCGGTTGTGAGGGTTACGTTGCGATTGATTAGGCGCACTTTCTTACCCTCGTCGGCATAGAGCACCGCCAACTGGATTGAGTCGTTGTAGTTGAGTTCGTCGGCATAGATGAAGAGAGTGTCGCCTTGTTCCATGCGGACGTTGCCAAAGGCGTCGAACGAGCCAGTTTGGTCGTAGAAGTGAGCGCTGTCGCAATACATAAACATTGCGGAGCGACGGAATTGCACGTCGCCCACAAGTATCTGGTAATCAATGTCGGCTTTTGAAATGAGTTCGTTGGCGTGTTCGAGGAATACGCGGCTATCGTCGTCGCGGTCGGCATCTGGAATTATGGGGCGAATTGGCGTTTTGTCATCCTTGACGGTCTGAGCACGAGAAGGGTTTAGCACAGCAGTTGCTGCGCAAATCAAGAGTGCTCCGAGGCATGGCAATAGTCGCAAATTCAGTTTGTTCCTCATAAAATTATATTACGAGAGTGCTGCCGCAATGGTTGAGTCGACATTGGCTGGGAAACTCTAATGTCCGTTTACTCGATATGTTCTCACTGGGCTTCCATATCTTCTAACATAGCCTTACGTAAGGCGCGTTTGGCTCTCAGCTCGATTAATTGTTACGCAATTTAAGCCACCCTTGGTGTTGGAATTCGCAATTGTCCCAACCGTCTTCAATCCTGACGTAGGTGTCTTTAATTTTCTTTTCGAGCCAATCTTTGAGCATCTGTTGACGATAGGCATTTTCGTACATACCTTTGATTGTTTGGTAGTCGTCGGAAAGGTTGGCACGATGAGCAGGGTGACGAGCGGTCAGCTTGACTATCGCAACGATGTCGCTATCGCGTTTGGGGTCCTTCATGATGAAAGGCTCAGAGATTTCGCCGGGTTGGAGAGTGTTGACAACGCGGGCAACCTCTTGAGGCAGTTCGCTCATTTGGAAGTTGGTGGTGTTGTCCTTCGCGTTGACCATTACACCGCGGTTGTTTTTGGTGTCTTTGTCCTGCGAATAGTAGGGGGTAACTTCTTCGAATGTGTATTTTTTGTCGAGGATGTCGGTGCGGATAGAGTCGAGGCGTTTGATTGACTTGGTGAGGTCGGCATCAGAAACGCGAGGACGGAGCAGGATGTGACGAGTGTTGATGCGGTCGCCGCGTTTTTCAATCAGCTGAATGATGTGATAACCGTATTGAGTTTCAACTATTTTAGAAACTTTCTTGGGGTCGCTGAGGTTGAATGCTACTGCAGCATATTCAGGCTCGAGGTATCCTTTGCCGAGGAAACCGATTTCGCCACCGCGCATACGGCTGCCTTCATCTTCGGAGTAGAGGATTGCGAGGGTTGAGAAGTCGCGTTGACCGCTGGTGATTTGTTCGGAGAATTCACGCAAGCGAGCTTTCACGTCCTCGATTTCTTGGCGTGGTATTTCGGGATTCAGGGTCATAATCTGCACCTCAACTTGCAGAGGCATCATTGGCACAGAATCGGAAGGGAGCTCTTCGAAATAGCGGCGTACGTCGGACGGAGTGGTCTTAACATCTTTGGTCAGAGAGCTTTGAACCTGTTGGATTTTGTAGGTGTTGCGCATAGTCTCAGCCATTTGCTCGCGGAATTCGGGGAGCGGCTTGCGGAAGTATTCTTCGATTTTTTCTTTCGAGCCAAGGTTGGTAATCAGCATATTGATGCGAGCGTCAACTTGTTGCTGCACCATTGATTCCTGCACTACGACGGTGTCGAGTTCGGCTTGATGAAGATAGAGCTTTTCTATCGCCATTTGTTCGGGAATGATGCAATATGGGTCGCCATTGATAGGAGTGCGGTCGTATTGCAACTGTTGATACATTTCTTCAATCTCAGACTTGTAGATTGGTTGGTCGCCGACCACCCAAGCCACTTCTTCAACTATGTTGTTTTGAGCCGAAGCAAATAGTGTGGCAGTCAGAGCTATAGCTGATAATATTTTGCTGATTTTCACGTGACAATTATTTATATTATTCGTCGATGCTACAAATTTACGCAATTCTTTTTAGTCGTGCGCTATTTTGGTTGAGCAAAACGTCGTTGACAATCATTTTTAACAAAAATTTCCACAGATGCAACTGAGATAGGCGAGTAAAGGCGCAGCTTCGCAGCGCTCGAATAGGAAACATAGGACGCATAGGCGACCTGAGGCTGACGCGAGAGTGAGATAGGAAATATTAGCGCTCGGGTGTTTGCCCGAGCGCTGATGAGGTATAATGCTGTTACCTTAACGTTAGCTATTAATCTGAGCTAATAGCTGTTGAGATTTGGATTATTTTGCTGGAGTTTCGGCAGGGGTTTCGGCTGCGAGTGACTCTTTGTATTGCTTGAGTACTTTGTTGTTGATTTTAACTTCGTACTGTTTGCGAAGCTCGCTAATCCATTCCTGCTCGAGAGCATTCTGATAGTCGGTAGTCACTGCGCCGCGGTCGTCGGCTGGCTCTTCGGGCTGTTCGATTACTTCGTTGAAATAGGGGAAGTATGCTACCCATTTAGTTGTGGGTGCTGGTTTTTCGCCACCGAATGCGATTGCGTCGATGATAGCGTTTTCGCCTTTAGATGCGAGAACTCGTTCAACTTTGACCTCTTTGCCGAATTCTTTGCGCAGCACTTCGCTGACTTTTGATTCTTCGGGGCAAGTTTCGATGAGGTGGTGGATGATTTTAGATTTGAGTGAGTCGCTTGTAGTGAAAACTACGTAACCTTTGAATTTGGGCGACTTCCAAGTGGCGTATTTATCCTTGTTGGCATTGAAATAAGCGTTGAGTCCAGCTACGTCGGTTTTTGATTTAGACCACACGTTGCGGTCGCTGATTTCGAAAAGGAGCATACCGTCGCGATATTCGTTGAGAAGGTTGCGGAATTCGGGGTTTTCGTTAGCGAGGTTGCAGCGTTCAGCTTCTATTGTGGTTTCGTCGGCAACTACCTCAATGCGTTCGTCGATGAAAGCAATTGCTTGGTCGACGGTCATTGAAGATGATGACGACAATGATTCAAACAGTGCGCTTACGTTGGCACCTTTGTTGTCGCCTTTGAGAGTAACGATAGGGCGGATGTCGCTTGAGTAGCGTTGAACCATTGCTGAGTCGAGCGAGCCAGCTGCAGTGATTTCGTCCTTGACAGACTGTACAACGTCGGCGTTGATAGTTGTGCTGTATTTAGCGCGGAGTTTTGCTTGCTTTTGGCGTACGGGGATGTTTTGACGTTCGTCGCGGTCGATGAAGCGACTGATGCGTGGTTGCATTACATCGAATGGCTCAAGACCTCTTGCGTCAATCTTATGGATGATATGCCAGCCGTAGCTTGTGCGGAAAGGTTTTGAAATTTCGCCTTTAGCGAGGGCATAGGAGGTTTCTTCGAATTCGGGAACCATGCGTCCGCGGCCAAACCAGTCGAGGTGACCGCCAGCACGAGCCGAGCCTGGGTCTTCGCTTTCAGCTTTAGCGATGTCGTCGAAATTGCCACCTGCGATAAGTTGTTCGTAGATTGCATCGATTTCAGCTTTCTTCTGAGCCTGTTCTTCTTCCGAAAGACCTTGAGTGAGCTTGAGGATGTGCTGTACTTTTACCTGTCCGGGGTTTTCGCGACGGTCAACTACTTTGACGATGTGAAGACCGAAGGGAGTTTCTACTACCTCAGAAATTTCTCCAACGGGAGTGAGGTAAGCAGCATCTTCAAATGTATAAGGGAAGGCAGAAGAGGTGATGTAGCCTTGGCTGCCATGGTTGTGTACCTTGCCTGGGTCGATAGAGATAGAGTCGACCATTTGTTCGAAGGTTACTTTGCCAGCGAGGATGTCGTTGCGCACTTGGTCGAGCATCTGGCGTTGGCTTTCGCGTTCTTTGGCGTCTTTGCCGCGGTCGACCATGATGTGGCTCACGAGGATTTCTTCGCCGAGACGGTCGTAGATGAGGTGCTCAAGACTGTCGCGAGCTTCCTTGTCGGTGAGATATGGCTCAGAAAGGTCGCGGCGGTAGCCAGCAAATTCGTTTTTGAATGCTTCAGTTTGGTCGATACCAGCAGCTTCAGCATCGGCAACTTTGAGCTTGTAGATCACAAATAGGTCGACGTATTCGTCGAGTGGTTGTGTTTGGAGCTGTTGCGCATTGTTCTTTTGGTAAAGATATTCAAATTCGCTGAGCTTGACCGGCTTTTTGTTGATAGTCATTAACACCGGGTCGTTGTCGCTGCTTTTGGCGAAGGCGCTGAGTGCGCTAACGGTAACGACGAGTAACGTCAATAACGCTTTTTTCATTGGGGTTATAGGTTTATAAATATTAATTCTAAAGATATAAACGGCGTCTACGCTGATTTATTACATACGCTAACGGTTTTCTTCGCAATTAAGTGTGAATGAAATTGTCGTTGTGCATGAAACGATGAAGGATAGGGCTCACAGTTGAGTTGCCGCTTGCGATTGGTCGTGGGAGTGGAGAAGCGTTTTAAGATAAAAAGAGGATATGCCGTTGATAGGTTTGACATATCCTCTTTGATGATTTTACCAAGAATGATTGATTCGAGGGTTAATATTTCTATCGTTGCGAACGATTATTCTTCGACAGGTTGTTCAGCCTTTTCGTGAAGTGATTTCACGTAGTTGACAAGTGCTTCGTTGTCGGGGTTGATTTCTACGAATTTGTCGTAGTAAACGAGCGCTTGGGGAGTGTCCTGAACAACTTCCTGATAGTAGCGACCGAGCTGGTTGAGGATGAAGATATAGTCGTTGACTTTAGCAGTTTTGTTTGCTGGGTCGGCGTCGAGGATGTCGAGCAGTTCTTTCATTGCAGCAACGACGTCTTCGTTAGCTTGGTTGTCGTTAGCGATGAGGAGGATGCGAGCGCGAGTGAGCTTAACAGTGTAGTTGTTGGGAGCTTTTTCAACAACTTGATTGATAGTTTCAACTGCGCGGCGAGCGTATTCAGCGCGTTCGGGAGTGCCGATTTCGCTTGTAGCGGCAGCGTTCTGATAGCGGCGAGCAAGCATCATCAAGTCGTTGGTAGTGTATTCGCCACCGTCGATGAATTTCTGTTGAGCTTCGGCAGCTTTGCCGAATTCGCCAACGTTGGTGTAGGCAGATGAGAGTTCGGCGTAGAGGTTGAGGCGTTCGGGAGCGAGAGCAACAGCTTTTTCGTACATAATAATAGATACAGAGTCGTTGCCGAGCTTGTGGAGCAATTCGCCGTAGCTCATATAGTCGTTGGGAACGAATTCACCTTCAGCAGCGAAGAATTCTTCAGCGGCAGCCATAGCTTCATTGTCGTTTTCGAGAGCTGCGTGGTTGAGGAACTTCATACGCTTCATATAGAAGTTGTTGGGGTCGTTAGCGAGGATAATGTCAGCCCAACGGTTTGATTCGTTGTAGTTTTTACCGAAGTAGAGCAGACCTACGTAACGCTGTTCGTCGCGCTGGAAGTGGTTGGGGTTTTGGATATATTTGCCATACTGCTCGTAAGCGCGAGTGAGCTGGTTGTTTTCGTAGTATTTTTCTGCAAGTTCGCGCTGCGCCAAAGCTGAGTTGGGCGAAATTTCAAGAAGGTTTTGCAAACCTTTGATTGCGAACTGAGGATTGACAGAGAAATAAGTGCGAGCGTATTTAACGAATGCTTCGGGGTATTCAGAGCTGTTGGCTGCGTTCATAGCCATTTCGTAGTAGCCAGCAGCATCGCCTGGGCGATCTTCGTCGGCAAGCATATCGGCTTGAAGGATGTAGATAGCGGGGCAAGCTTTGTCGGCTTTCTTAGCTTCTTCGATGCCTTTTTCGATGTTTTTGGCATATTTTACGGGGTCGACTTTGTAGTAAGCACGAGCGATGTCGGTGAGGAGCACGGCATTCTTTTTGTCGAGTTTTTTAGCTTGTTTGAAATAGTTTTCAGCAGCTTTAGCGTCATCGAGGAGGGCTACCATACCGAGACCAACATAGTTGAAAGCGTTTTCAGCGTTGAGCTCAATACCTCTGTTGAACAGTTTGTTAGCGTTGTCGTAGTTGCCGCGGTCGAAAGCGATGTGACCGAGGTAGTAGCAAGCGGTGCTACGTTCAGCAGGAGAAAGTTCAGCTACACGATTGATGATGATTTCAGCTTCTTCGGGCTGGTTGGCGCGGAAATATTCAATTGCGTCTTTGAGGCCTTGAGCTGATGCTACAGTTGCGATACTGCCGAGCAAGAATGCAAAGAGAAATTTGAATTTCATTTTGAGTATGTTATTTTAGGATTATACAATATGTGAAACACTGCAAATGTGATTTGCAAGTTGCATTTGCTTGATAAATCTCGATGTTTGGTTTATAAGTATGACTAAAAGCGGACGCAAAGGTTTAGCGTGACCATTGCAATGCTACTTATATAGTTTATTCTACAAAATTATAACAAACATTTTAAATAGGCTAAAAATTGGCCAATATTTAAGATTTTTTTGTAGATGTAGGGCGTTTGGGTTATTCGATTTGCACCATGCGAGGATGAATTGAGCCGGGGAGTACGCCTGTTTGCTGTATGAGTTTCTGTCCGGCAAAACCTGTGACGAATGAGTAAAAACCGCCAGCGAGGGTGCCGCCACCGCCAGTTGATGTGAGGTAGATTGAGCGGTAGAGAGGGTAGGAGCCGTCGAAAATGTATGCTTGATAGGGCTTCACGCCTTTGACGCTTTCGGGACCAGCAACTGCAAGCACTTTGACGTTGGGGTCGAATGTGATTTGCGTGGTGTCGTTCACTTCAAGGCTGCGTGCGAGCTCTTCGGTGGTCAGGCTTGCTTTTGAGAGGTCGGAGGATACCCAGCTGACACCAATGATGCCGAGCGCGCCTTTCATTTTTGTGACGGCTTCAAATACCTTTGAATTGTCGTTTTGGGCGTAGACATTTGAGCCAAATTTGCGGCCGTGCATAATGGAGTCGACCATATAGTTGACTGTGGATGAGCCTTCGTAGTCGAATACGATGTTGATTTTGCCGCTCTTGTTGCCCGGCTCAACCCATTTCCATTCGGTGATTTCGCCCGAAAGGATTTTGCCGAGGTCGGAAGTTGAGATTTCTTCGATAGGGTTGGCTGGGTTGGCAATCAGTGCTATTGCGTCGACAGCTATGCGAGTTGAGCGAGCAATGCGTCGGCGAAGTTTCAATGCTGCGAGTTCATCTTTAGTGAGCTGGCGCGTTGTGACGGCAAGGCGGGTGTTGCTCGATTTTAGTAGCGAGTCGATGCACTCGTCCTCGGGGATGTAGCGAGCGAGAATTGATGCTTCGGGGTATTGGAATTCGAATACTTCGATTTCTTGCTCCATGATGCGGCGGAATGATTCGTCGCAAGCCATTACGACTGAGCCAGAAGTGGTGGTGTTTGTTGCGCGCTTTTCATCCTTGTATTTAGTGCAGGATGAGAGCGATATAGCTGCGAATGCCGCTGCGAGTATTGTTGCGGCCAGTAGTTTCTTTGACATATTTATAGTATATACCTATTTGATGTTCAAAATTATGCGATAAAAATCTAAAGCGTTGGTTTATGTGGTTAATCCTCTTCTTCTGTTTGATTACCTTTGATGAGGCGATAGCCGCGGAAGAAGCCGTAAAGGATGAAAATAGGGCCTCCAATCCAACGTAGCCAGTTCCACGAGGGGTCGTAAATCCAGTTAAACCAGTTGAAAAGGAGCGAAAGACCTACTCCTACGAAAACTAATGTCATAAAAATGCCGAAGAATAGTCTTAATCCAAGTGGCATATTTGGCATACCGTTGTTGCTTGTACTCATAGTTTTAACGACAAAATAGAAAGTTTTACTTTAAATTGAATTGAGGTCGAATTTTCAATGAAAAAACGCACCTATAGTATAACTATTTACGCTAAGAATGTGATTATTGTTCACATTGTTAGCAGTTTGTCAACCCCAAAGTTAGCACATCTGACGAAAATGACAAAATTTAATAAGGTGGGATTTTTGTGAAATTGTGGGAAATTCGGTGGAAATTATTAACTTTGTGGTATGAACGATAACGAAATATTTACGTCGCATATATTGCCGCCATTGGCTGAACGTCTTCGACCGAAAACGCTCGATGATTATATCGGTCAGACACACCTCGTTGGCGAAGGCTCGGTCATACGCCGTATGATTGATTCGGGCAATGTGGCTTCATTTATTCTTTGGGGACCTCCCGGAGTGGGTAAAACCACGTTGGCGCGTATTATTGCAAACACCACACAGTCGCCATTCTACACGCTTTCGGCAGTTACGGCGGGAGTGAAAGATGTGCGTGAGGTGCTCGACCGCTGCAAGGCAGACCTTCGAGGGATGTTTACCAAAGGGCGACCGATTTTGTTTATCGATGAAATACATCGTTTCAGCAAGTCGCAACAGGATTCATTGCTCGGTGCAGTGGAGAGCGGCATTGTTACGCTGATAGGTGCGACGACAGAAAATCCTTCGTTTGAGGTTATCAGACCGCTACTGTCGAGGGCGCAGGTTTATACGCTAAAATCGCTTGATGCTGCCGACCTTCAGCGACTGCTTGAGCATACTCTTAGCAAAGATGTGGTGCTCTCGAAACGCACAGTAGAGGTGCGTGAAACGAATGCATTGTTCCGCTATTCGGGTGGCGATGCACGCAAACTACTCAATATCATTGATTTGCTTGAGCAATCGACGGCAGCAAATCAGCCGATTATAATCGACGATTCGACGGTGACTGACCGCCTACAAGAGAATCCGGCGGCCTACGATAAGAATGGCGAAATGCACTACGACATTATTTCGGCATTTATCAAAAGTATTCGAGGGAGTGACCCCGACGCAGCAATCTACTGGTTGGCAAGGATGATTGCAGGCGGCGAAGATCCCGAATTTATCGCGCGACGATTGGCTATTGTAGCTGCTGAAGATATTGGCTTGGCTAATCCAAATGCGTTGTTGCTGGCAAATGCGACGTATGATATAATACGCAAAATTGGTATGCCCGAAGGGCGTATCCCATTGGCTGAGTGTACGATATATCTCGCTACGTCGGCCAAGAGTAATTCGGCTTATATGGCAATAAATGCGGCATTGGAGAATGTGAATAAGACGGGGGATTTGCCAGTGCCTCTACATATACGCAATGCGCCAACAAAGTTAATGGCAGAGCTTGGCTATCACGAGGGGTATAAGTATGCTCACGACTATCCCGGCAACTTTGTGCGTCAGCAGTATCTGCCAGATGCTTTGCAAGGCACGCGATTTTGGAATCCGTGTTCCAACCCAGCTGAGGACCGCATTGCTGAGCTCAATCGCTCTCGTTGGGGTTCGTC
>JAGBWK010000003.1 GCA_017629835.1 Muribaculaceae bacterium
GGTCTGAATCGTAGACAAATCCCTGTGTTTTTAGGTTGTTAATCATTTCTGTCTTGCTTCCGTCTACAGGGAATCCTAAAAATTTTGTTACATCATTTTGAGCAAATGTAGTGATGCAAAATAGTAGGAATACAAATGTGGTGAATATCTTACGCATTACAATTAGTGGGATTAAGTTTAAAATATGCGAATGTATGAGTATTTATGAATAATTCCAAATTTTAGAACATATTTTTCAATAATTTTCAATAATATTTTTCTCAAGATAGTCTAAAGAGACTATCTTACGGAATAATAATCGCATACACTAATTTGATAAAAAAATAGGTGGTGTGAGGTTCGCTTCTTTTGTGCGGAATATGTTTAGAATTCGTTGAAGCAGAGGGGGAGGAGCGATTTGATGGAGGGGAATTGGTAGATTTCTTTGGCTCCTACTAATAGGACGACGACATCCTTGCCAGCTAATTTCTCGTATTCAAGCAGAGCTTGGCGACATGCTCCGCAAGGTGCAATCGGGGTTGGCACCTCGTTGCCGTCGGTGCCTCGAGCAGCAACAGCTATGGCGCAAAATTTGGCGTCAGGATAAGTTGCGCCAGCATAGTAGCAGGCGGTGCGCTCAGCACATGTGCCAGAGGGATAGGCTACGTTTTCCTGATTAGCTCCGCTGACAATTTCGCCATTGTCGAGGAGTATGGCTGCGCCGACGTTGAAATGGCTGTAGGGCGCATAAGAGCGAGTGAATGCCTTGCGGGCAGTGTCGACAAGCATACGGTGTTCAGCAGGCAGCTCGTCGTAGGTCAGAGCAACTATTGGGGTGACAATTTTGAAGTCTCTCATATTGTGTGGAGCGTTGGTGTTGGTTGAATGATATTACTATAAAATTGAATTTGCGAGACTTAATCGCACGATTCGTGAGCAATAACTTTCGCAAATTTAGCAAAAACGCTGAAATTGGGGATAAAAATCCGTTTAAATTTTGTCAGTTGGTAGATTTGTGCTAATTTTGCATTTTAGAATGAAACCAACTCGGCGGCACTCTTGTTCAACAGCGAGTGGGTGGAGTTTAGAAAAATCATTTTATCAAGAAGAAATAAACAAAATATCAATATGGCAAAATCCAAGAAAAACGAAGAAGTTCGTACATCAATCGACAATCTTAACGATTCGTTAACCTCTATCGGCGAAAAAGTTCAAAAGAACCAGAAGCCCCTTATGATTGCTACTATCTGCGTTGTTGCAGTCGTTGCATTAGTGCTCGTTTACATTTTCCTTATGCGTAATCCAGCTATCGACGAAGCTAACACAGCAGTCGGTGCAGCTGACCGCGAAATGCTTATCAATGGCAACGATTCTATCGCTCTCGACATCTATCAGCAAGTAGCTGAAGATGGTTACGACGCTGGCAACCGCGCTAAACTTATGGCTGCTATCCAGCTCTACCAACAGGGCAAATATGAAGAAGCACTCGGCTTCGTCAGCGAGTATTCAGCTAAAGATGCTATCATCGGTGCTGCAGCTTACTCTCTCGAAGGTGACTGCTACGTTAACTTAGATAACTTAGATGCAGCTGTAGGCTCGTTCAAAAATGCTATCAGCCAGTCGGACGCTAATCCTCACTACACTCCCTTCTTCATGCTCAAGCTTGCTCGCGTTTATCGCGCTCAAGACAACTTCGAAGGGGCTCTCAAACTCTACGAAGAGATTCGTGCCGACTATCCTAACTATGCTACTGCTAACGGTGTGAACATCGAAAAAGAAATCGAGTTTGCACGCGTTAAGGCTGGTAAGTAAGCCGCTCGACTAAGGATATTGCCGCAAGGCATTCCATAAACTACGAATTTCACTGATTTCACTGTAAGTCCGCACGGCGGCATGTGGAGTTTGTGAAATTCGTGGTTTATGTGGATAAGAGTTGGCAAGCAACTTCATACAGAAGACAAATTCCTTTCGAATACAAATCTTTTTTGATGCCAAATCTCACCCGAAGCCAAATTTAATCCAAAGACCAATATAGACAGATGAATAACTCCAACTTACAACAATCAGAGCGTTTGCAGGAGCTTGAAAAGGCTCCGCTTGGCAGATTACTGCTCAAGTATAGCATTCCGTCGGTTGTCGGTATGGTAGTTATGCAGCTATATAATATTGTCGACCGAATATTTATCGGTCAGGTGGTTGGCTCGGATGCTATCGCTGGATTGGCTATCACGTTTCCAGTGGCAAACGTGTCGGCAGCATTGGGAGTGCTGATTGGAGGGGGTGCTGCAGCGCGGCTTTCCATTGCGTTGGGTAATCGCGACGAAGCGACAGCCCGACATATCGTGGGAAATTCGCTGACACTCACCATTGCTATAGGCATCGCGTATGTAGGGTTGTTTTATCTGTTTCTCGACGATGTGCTCCGACTATTTGGCGCAACTGAAGAGACCTTGCCCTATGCGCACGATTTTATGATGTATGTGCTGCCCGGCTATCTGTTGACCAACATTTCGTTTTCGTTCAACAACATAATGCGTGCTGCTGGCTTTCCCAAGAAAGCTATGTACACAATGTTTATAGGGGCGGCGACGAATATAATCCTCGATCCAATCTTTATCTATTGGCTCGATTGGGGAATAAAGGGTGCGGCTATCGCAACCACAATTTCGATGGGTGTCACTTCGGTGTTTGTGATGTGGCACTTTATTAAGCCTCATGGCGAGGTGTATTTCGCTCCGGGAACATATCGGCTTAACCCTCGCATCGTTGAGGGGATATTGACTATTGGTGCGGCTCCAAGCATTGTCAACGTAGCATCGTGCTTGATTAACATTCTGATTAACAATTCGCTTAATGAGTATGGCGGAAGCGATGCCATTGCAGCAGCTGGAGTGTTTGTCACAGCTACGTCGTTTGTGATAAGTATTGTGCTCGGTATATGCCAAGGTATGCAGCCAATCGTGGGCTACAATTATGGCGCAGGGCATTTCGACCGACTGAAAAAGACTTTTTGGCTTGCGGCTGGTGTGTCGACAATAGTGTGCTCAATCGGTTGGATTGGGGGAATGGCGTTCCCATGCCAGATTGCGTCGGCATTTATCAACGATGCGGAGTTGATTGTTAAGACTGGTGGGTATTTGCGCATTGCGATGACAATGTTTTGTATTATAGGTGTGCAGGTGGTAGCAACGACCTTCTTCCAAGCTATTGGCGAGGCGGGTAAATCAATCTTCTTGAGCCTAACACGACAGGTGCTATTCTTGATACCGCTGCTGCTCTATCTGCCCAACTTTTTTGGTCTTGAGGGGATTTGGGCATCGTTCCCAACCTCAGATGTGCTGTCGACGATTGTAACTATGGCGTTGATTATCCACCAGTTCCGTCGACTTTCTACTGCTCGCTGAATAAGGAACAGCAGAATGAAACATAAAGGAAAACCCCGAATGCCGATAGCGACTTTCGGGGTTTTCTTGTGCTTATAATGGTGGATTAGATGATTACTTTGGTGTGGTCTATCACGTAGAATCCGGGCGAGAGGTGGTCGACTATGTTGAGCCCCGGCTCGATGTGGAGCCAGATTGTTGTGCCGTCGATGCGGTGTGCAGGCAGCTGGATGCTTTCGGTGGATTCGACGTAAAGGGTGCAGTTGCGAGTGTAGATTTTGAGTGTGGGTGCAGTTTCGGGGTTGCCGATGCTGTTGACGTAGTAGTTGCCAGTGAAGCCCGATTGGGTGTAGATGCCGTTGTTGTAGAGCTTGAGGTCGGCAGTTTGTGTGCCTGAACCATTGCTGAAGATGCACATAAGGTCCTTTGCGCCGTCGGCAGTGAGGCTGAATTTGTAGTAGCCTGATTCGGCGTCGCGGCTCAGTTTTGTGCCTGGCCATGAGCCTCCAGTGTAGTTCTTGTCGCCGTTGCCTTTGTCCCACACCCAAGTGTAGACGGAGCTCCAGTTGGATGCGGAGTTGTCGTAGTAGATGCAGTAGCTGTCGGCATTGGGGTCAGGTTCCGGGTCGGGCTCTATGCCGTCCATATTGTATGGGTCGACAATTTTATAATTGGTTGAGCCGTCGTATTGAAAGTAGGTTGTGGAGGTAATGCCCTTGATGTCGGCGGTTTGTGCGCCAGAGCCGTTGTTGAATATCACGTTGAGGCTCTCCTTGACATTGGGGAATAGCATTACGTAGAACAGGTTGCCATTGATTGTTTCGGTGGTGCTCATTTTAGAGCCAGGCCAAGAGCCTGCATTTTCCGAGCTTCCTTCCCAAGCATAGAGGTAGGGCGCAGAGGGTGCGTTTACGTATATGGCTATCACTGCATTGGGGTCAACTTTGCGGTAAACTTCGTGGCCAGTAAATTCGCCAGTGCCCCAATATATGGTTGTGCTCTCGTTGTAGTCCATATCGCTACCGATTGTGATGGTTCGGCTTTCGCCCTTTGCGAGGTTGATTTGAGGGCCGTTGTCTATTTTGTACCATCCCGATTCGGCAGAATCGCTAAGAGTGGCGGTAATGGTGAGGGTCTCGGTTTTGAATGAGGTAGAAGCAGGGTCGAGTATCACAGAAGGTGCCCCAACAGCGTCGTCGGCGGTGTAGAATTGAGTGGTGCCGGGGTCGGTAAATGTAGGGTTGCCACCTTTGGCTACTGCTGATGATGTGTAGATGAATTTGCCGTCGTCGCCTACTTTTCCGCCAGTCCAGTCTTTCACTACTACACGAAGCTGACCCTTGTTGGTTGGCGCAGAGATGGTCAATGAGCCTTTGCTGACGGTGTAGCTTTGGCCAGTAACGATGTCGACGTAGTTGCCGTTGGGTATTCCCGAGAATGTTGCTCCGCCATTGATAGCTACCAATGCGTAGGAGTCTTTATATGCGCGCTTGAATGCCCAGCCGCCACTTGCTGCGCATCCGTCGAAGGTGTACTGACCTTTGCGCAGAGCTGGTACAGCTGCGCGGATTTTATTTAGTCGAATGATGTGTTGTGCGAGGTCGCCGTTGAGGGTTGTAGCCACATTGCCCGATGCTGAGTATTCGCCGAAGTCGGTTGTGGTTACGTTGCCTTCGATGTAATGGCCAAAGTATGCGCGACCCGATTCCTTGACTGGCAAGTCGGTGCCACCAGCATCGACTCTTTTGCCTTTTTGGAATTCAACTTCCGAGCCATAGTAAATGCAGGGGATGCCGCGGAAGGTGAACATCAGCGAAAGGTTTTCAGCCCATTGCGATGTGCCTCCGTTGAAGCGAGTGAGGTCGTTGGGGCCTGGGCAATAGTCGTGGGAGTCGATGTAGACTACGAGCTGTGATGCGTCGTTGTAGAATTTGTCGCCCGACTTGGCGAGGTTTACCACATAGTCGGCATTGTTGAAACCGTAGTGTGAGGGGAAGTCGATTGTGGTGAAGCCGCTGTTGAGCGAGTAGTCGGGCTCATGCCATGCGCCATTTTTCATAAAAGCGTTGTCCGATGTCTGTGTGGCGCTGACCTCTTGTTCGCAGAGTGCCATGTTGCCCCAACGAGTGTCGGAGCCTTCGAGTATCACTTGCTCGTCCCACCATGATGCGTCGTAGTTCCATTTGCTGAGGAGCGTTTTATCTGATTTCCATGTGTAGAAGAAACTCGAGAGGTTGGGCTGGTCGCGATAGATTACGCTCCCTTGGAAGCGCTGGCAACATTCGCCAAACATGATGTAGGCGTTGCCGTCGGCGCGCTTTGTTTTATGTTTTTCAAACAGTTCGATGAATTGGGGGATGAATGCAGCGTTGAATGTCAGTCGTGAGATGTGACCTGTGGTGTCGATGCGGAATCCGTCGACTCCCATTTCGATAAATTTGCCGTAGCAGTCGACAAGATATTCCGATACGGCTGGGTTTTCGGTGTTGAGGTCGACGCAGTCGCCTGCAATCTGTCCCCACCAGCGGCTTGGCTCGTCCCAGTTCCAAGAGTTTCCGAGGTGGTGCCAGTAGTTGTGGTTGTCGAGGTTTTGTCCGCCAGTGTTTTTGAGGTAGGCGAAGCGGGCTTGGTATTGAGCTGTGCCGTCGATTTGGTTGTAGTTGGAAGGGAGTTTGTCGTAGTTGGGTATCATACAGGCTGATATGTTTGCCTGGTCTTTGATGTTTTGGCTGCGAGTGAAGAGTTTTTGGAGTCCGGCTTCGCCGAAGTTGCCAGTGTGGTTGAGCACGATGTCGAGTATCACTTTCATTCCTTTGGCGTGGGCTGCGTCGATAAGGTCTTGAAATTTGACGTCTTTTTCTGAGCCCCACGTTTTGCGGCTTTCGTAGCGTAGGTCAACATTTGAAAAGTCCATAGCATGGTAGCCGTGGAAGTCGGTGCCCGATGAGTTTTGAACTACGGGTGTAATCCAAATTGCGGTGAAGCCGAGCGCTTTGATGTAGTCGAGTTTCTCGATAAGTCCGGCAAAGTCGCCACGCCAGTCGGGGTCGTTGTTGGCAATCTGAACGCTTTGACGGTCCCATCCGCAGACGTTGTTCATCGGGTCGCCGTCGTAGAAGCGAGTAGTCATTGCAAAGTAGATTGTTTCGTCGCGGAAGTCGTCGCGCGTGCCCACAAAAGTGGCTGCGCTAACGCTGTTGATAGCGACTAAAGCCACGATTCCACTAATAAGACGTTGGAATAGTTTGTTCATAATGTGATTGTAGACAAATAATGTAAGTATGATATATATGACAAAAGTAGCTAAAATACTCCTCAATTGCAAATTTGCATCCTAAAATTTGGGGATGAAAAAAGTAGAGAATTGCGATGAGCAAATCTCTACTTTTGTCGGGGTGAGAAGACTCGAACTTCCGACCTCCACGTCCCGAACGTGGCGCGCTAACCAACTGTGCTACACCCCGCACTGTTTTTCGGCTGCAAAGGTATGAATTATTTTGGACTTTTCGAATTTTTTATCCAGATTTCTGCCGCACGGAAATTCACCACATTAGATAGAAAAAGAAGCTGCTTAACTTTCGTTTGTTAAACAGCTTCTTTATTCATTGGTTTGGTGATTATTTCTTGGGTTTTGAAGCGGTCTTTTTAGCTTTAGTGGCTACTTTTTCTGCTTTGGGAGTGGCCTTTTCTGCTTTGGGCTTTGCTGGGGCTTTCTTTGCGGATTTTTTGGCTTCGGCTTCGCGCAGTGCGTGCTCTTCGTTGTAGTGCTCGATGTTGAGGCGCATTGAGCTTACTTCTTTGTTGAGCGTTTCGATTTCGCGAGCTTGGTTGCGGATTGTGGTGAGCAATGCGTTGAGTTCTTCGTTTTCAATCGAAAGTGGATATTGCTCTTCGACGCGTACGATGAAGTCGGCAAGCACGTTCATATAGTTGGTGAAAGCCATATATGGCGATTCGTAAGGGCTGAAGATGCTGTGCATCACGCCGTCGTTCATGTGCTTGGTCGACATATAGAACAGGTGGTCGGATGCTTGCAGATAGTACCAGTCTTGATTCAATCGGCGGTCGTCGCAAAGGCGAACGCGTTCTGACACTGAGTATAGCTTTTCGAATGCTTCGCGCTGGAGTCGGTTGCCAAGCCAAGCAGAGGTGTCGCGAGCTTCGTCGGCCCATGACATTGGGTATGGAACGGCTAATTCACCAACGGGCTTAACTTTAGAAACGGCTTCGGTGGGTGTGATGAATTCGATGCCGTGTTCGGCAGCGAAGCGTGGGAGTGCTTCGAGGAACTGGAAGATGCCACTTTCGCGGTTTTGCATTGCGCCGAATGTTTCGAGCGTCATAAAGAGGTTTACAATCTGTTCATCTTCGGGGGTGTCGGCAATCCAGCTAATGTATTTGTCGGCTGTCAGCGGATATTCGCTCCAGTTGCTGTCGGAGAAACGGAATGTGATGTCGTCGGAGAGTTTGTCGTTTTTGAGCAGCATTTTGAGCTTGGGTGAAGAGGCTGCAGCGTAGACGTAGTTGGGCGATTTCCAACCGAGCACGTGCTTAGCGCCTTCGGTGATGATGCCTTTGTAACCCATAGCAAGCACTTGTGGTGCGAGGTCGTCGCAGTAGATGAGCTCGGTGTTGCGGAGCACTTTGGGATGTACGCCAAAGAGTTCGAAGACTTTGGCATCGTGCACTTTCACCTGATTGACGAATTCGTCGGGGTCGGCAAGCGATGAGAGCGAGTGGGCGTAGGTTTCGGCGAGGATTTCAACGCAACCAGTTTTGACAAGTTTGCGTAACATGTCGATCATTTCGGGCACGTATTGCTCGCATTGTTCGAGTGCAACACCACTGATAGAGATAGCGCATTTGAATTTCTTTTTTGACTGCTCAATCATACGTAAGAGCGATTCGCACGCAGGGATGTAGGATTGTTGAGCTATGCGTGAGATGATGTCGTCGTTGGCAAAATCATCGTAATAGTAGTGGTCGTTGCCTATATCAAAGAAACGATAGCGTTTCAAGCGGAACGGCTGATGAATCTGAAAATAGAAACAGATAGCTTTCATTGTGTATGATGTTTTTTTATTTTTTTAGTTTGTAATGGTCGACCTTAAGCCGATTTTTGTTGCAGAATGCTGATTCGGGGCTGAGTTAGCTCCAGCCAAGCACACGTTTGTAGATGTTGATTACCTTTTGCCCGGCTTTGTCCCAAGTGATTTCAGCCACTTCGGCCAATCCGTCTTCGCGGAGTTGTTGATACATAGCGGGGTAGTTGATAATCGAATAGACGGCATCGGCCATTGCATCGATGTCCCAATAGTCGGTTTTGATTACGTTGGTCAAAATCTCAGCGCAACCCGACTGCTTCGAGATAATCGATGGCACGCCCATTTGCATTGCTTCGAGGGGCGAAATGCCGAATGGCTCTGAAACTGAGGGCATCATATAGACGTCGCTCGCTTTGAGTATTTCGTAAACCTGTTTTCCTTTCTGGAATCCGGGGAAATGGAAGCGGTCGGCGATGCCTCGTTCGGCTGCAAGGTCGATCATTTTGTCCATCATGTCGCCACTACCAGCCATTACGAAGCGCACGTTGTGGTCGAGCTTGAGCACTTTGGCTGCAGCTTCGACGAAGTATTCCGGACCTTTCTGCATAGTGATGCGTCCGAGGAATGTGACTACCTTTTCTTTTGGCTTTTGAGCCTGCACGTTGAGCAATTCTTCGCTCAGAGGCACTACAGCGTTGTGAACGGTGGTTACCTTAGCAGGGTCGATACCATATTTTTCGATAACGGTGCGGCGAGTGAGGTCCGATACAGTGATGATGTGGTCGGCGTAGGTCATACCGTCGCGTTCGATTGCGAACACTGTTGGGTTGACATTGCCACGAGAGCGGTCGTAGTCGGTAGCGTGCACGTGAATCACCAACGGTTTGCCAGTGACTTGTTTGGCGTGGATGCCAGCAGGGTAGGTCAACCAGTCGTGAGAGTGGATGATGTCGAATTGCTCAGTGCGAGCAACTACGCCAGCCATTATCGAGTAGTTGTTGATTTCTTCGAGAAGGTTGTCGGGGTAACGACCAGAGAACTCGATGCAGCCCAAGTCGTTGGTGCGCATATAGTTGAAGTCGGCGTAGATGTTGTTGCGCAGACGGAAATATTCGTCGGGGTCCATTACCTTGCCGATGCGGCTTTCAACGTAGTCGCGGTTGACGTCGCGCCAAGCTACTGGCACTTGCGAAGCGCCGATTATTTTGGCAAAACTTTTGTCTTCGTCGCCGTAGGGCTTAGGGATGACGAAAGTAATGTCCATATCGCCACATTCCCACATACCTTTTGTGAGTCCGTAGCTGGCAGTTCCTAAACCACCTAAGATGTGGGGCGGAAATTCCCACCCGAACATTAATGCTTTCATGCTGATTCTTTAAGGTATTATGGGGTTAAGCGTTAAGTCGTTTAATTGTGCGGAGAGTGCGGAGCACTTCGGCCACGTTTGTAGCGTGTGATATTGCACCACGGCCTCTGTAGGGTGGGTTGCCGTCGTAGAGCTGCGAGAGCGAGCCGATGCAACCAGTGCTCATGTCGTCCTCAAAGCCGATGAGCATGCGATCGATGTAGCTGATGCCGCTCAGACCAAACACGCGCAGGTAGGCGTCGGCGTAGAATCCGATGAGCCATGGGCGAGCAGGACCATTGTGGAGCGTCATTTCGCGCTCAACGGGGTTGCCCACGTAGATAGGACGGTAGCCATAGCTGCGAGGCGATAGTGAGCGCAATCCTTTGGGCGTGAGGAGTTCGCGGGTGGCGATGTCGAGCACTCCCTTGCGCTGACGGCGGTCGAGCGGAGAGTTGTCGAGTCCAATGGCGATGACCATGTTTGGACGCACCGACAGGTCGGCAAATGAGCCGTTAACATAGTCGTAGAGGTAGCCTGAATCGTTGAGGAATGTGTCGATGAATGGTTGTTTCATCGTTTCAGCAATCTTATTCCAACGCGCTACTTTTTTGGCGGCAGTTTTGTCGCCTTCGAGCAGTTGGGCACCAAATACTAATGCGTTGTACCATAGGGCGTTGAATTCAACCAACAGACCTGAACGAGGTATTACGGGGCGCCCGTCGAGCATTGAACTCATCCACGACACAGCTTTGATGTGGCCGTCGGTGGCAACAAGTCCGTTTTCTTCGACAAACAGGTTGGGGTGGCGATTGTCGGCCAAATATTCGAGTATTGAGGTGACGAATTTAGCGTATTTTTCGCGAGTTTCGGTCATCGAGGTCGACTTGGCGTATTGCTGGATAGCCCAAATAGCCCACAGTGGTATGTCGGGATTGTAGATGCCGTGGATTGTTCGCGACTTTTCGCCCGTAGCCATAAATTTATTGTAGCTATCGGCAAATGTAGCCATACTCGACTCGAAATCGTCGCGGTGGTCGATAGCCAAAGTGTTGCCCGGGAGCGACATCAAAGTGTTGCGAGCCAAGATTGTGCCCCACGGATAGCCAGAAAGCATATAGTGGCGCTCCTTGTCCTTGAGGTAGAACTGCTTGGCAGCATTCTTCAGGCAGTTGAAGAAAGATGTGCGGCGAGTGCGGCTTGCCATTTCGCGTTCATAGAGCTTGTTGAGCTGACGGGGCGAAATTTCCGACGTTCCAGCCGAGAAAATAATCGACTCACCTTTCTTTATATTAATAGAAAAGAATCCTGGCATGTAGAGGTCCTCGGTGTAAGGCACTCCGCGCTCAAGATCCTTGGAATATTCAATGTCGTTGTACCAATGAGCATCGTTGACCCATTCTGGCTTGCGGCTGAACTGCATGTATAGCGTAGGGTAGCCGTTGTAGAGGCAGCAGCTTACGCCGTTGTCGATTGGTGTCATCTCGCCGTTGATGTTGGAGTTGGCAATGCACAATTCATTTGCTTCGCGGAACGCCAAGAATGGGCGGAACTGCAGTGTTGTAGCTGAATGGGCATCGACCAGTGTGTAGCGAATCAGAATGCGGTTTTCTTCTGAAATAAACACCTTTTCTTTGGTCAGGATGACGCCACCGACGCGATAGGTGGTGCGAGGCACACTCTCGCAGTCGAATTCGCGAATATATTTATGGCCATTAGGGCTGTAAACGCCTCCATGATAGCGATGCAGACCAAGATTGAATGGCGCGCCGTGCTGAATCACCGTCTCGTCGAGCGACGACAACAGCACGTGAGGACTGTATTCCTCTCTGCCCGGCATCGGGATAACAAGCAAACCATGCTGCTTGCGCGTGTTACAGTCGACAACAGTCGTACAATGATAAGCTCCCGCGCGATTTGTGCGAAGCATTTCCTTCGGCAGTGACTGCTCAAGGTTAATCATTAGATTTTTGTCGAACTTAAGGTAGCTCATGGTATTTAATGTGTTGAATAATACAGTTTTATTATGATTTTCATGCATACGACAATAGAATTCCAGACCTAAGAAAGACCTAAAATCCTACCTATCAGAACTAATTTCGCACGAAATTAACAATTTATTCGCTACAAAGCAAACAAAAACTGTTGAAAAAATCACCTGAAAACAAAATTTTACAAATAGTGTGTGGCGCAACTTGTTGATGCAGTGTTGGTTGTGCTGCTGCGAGATATTCGTTAAATAAAAAATCAGTGAAAAATAAGTTCGAAAATTTGCATAATATAAAAAATAGTCGTACCTTTGCAACGCTTTTAAGGAAACGCGCAAGCGCTCCTTGGAGTAATAAGGGAGATTCGCTAGCTCAGCAGGTAGAGCACAACACTTTTAATGTTGGGGTCCTGGGTTCGAGCCCCAGGCGGATCACAAGACCAAGAAAAAGGGTCGCAAAATAAGGAACTTTCGAGTTCCTTTTTTTGTGTCTTGATTTTTTGGTTGCGCACATTATAGGGGTGGGTTTGTTAAGTAATGTTAAATGGGGTGATTTTTAGGGGGATTGCTTGACAAATGTTATGAAAATGTGCTTAACTTTGCGAAATCATATACCATGAAAGTTTGGATTTAGAATCAAAAGGCGAAATAAATAATCAACTAACACTCTTCTAATTCCTTATATCGAACTCACGTTAATTAATTATATCATAAAACATTTCAAAAACATGAAAAAATTTTACGCTTTATTACTGTCGCTGTTGCTCGTAATTCCAGCAATGGCGCACGACATTGCTGATGGCACTAATTTGTATTTTGCCAATACTAATAGTTGGTCTGCTGCACAGTTTATCCTTGGTCATAATAGTTGGTCAGAAGGCTATGTAATGAATAAGGTGGCTAATACCAATTTGTATCATCTTCGTATGATTGAATGGGGTGGTTATACACAATGGTGTGTTTTTGCCCAATCTGGTAAATGGGGCGGTGAGGGTAATTCTGTGCAACATCGTCATGCTTATATGGGTAATAATAAAACACCTGTAAAAACTGTAGCGCTTAATAGTGGTAGCGGCAAATGTAACTTGATTTTACCTGATGGTACATTTACAAAGCCTAATGCTTATACCGAGCTTAACCATACGCAGACTATTAATGTAGAGGGTGAGGGTACGACTACAATTTCTACTTATAGATTAACTGCAGCATCGACAGCTTCGGCTTCAAATGGTACTGATTCGGCTGATGCAGTTTATACTGCTAATGTAAATGTAACGGCTACAGCAGCTGAAGGTTCTAAATTTGTTGGCTGGTTTGATGGTGAGACGTTGCTTTCAGATAACACATCTTATAAATATACAGCTGCAAATGCTGCAAAAACTATCGTTGCTAAATTCGAGAAAGTTGCAGTTGACGCTCCTGTACTTAGCAATTTTGTAGCTACACCTGCTGAAGGTATCGAAGTTGGTACAACAGTGACATTCGAATGCGAAGTTGAAAATGCTGTTGAGGGCGTGAATGTAGTTTACACTGTCGACGGTGTTGCTCTCGAGGGCGATACCTGGACCCCTGATTATATTGGCACATATGCTGTTAAAGCAACATACGAAGGTGCTGCGTCATTGTCGATGGAGCTTACGGTAGCATTGCCCTCTGATTATTTCACATTCTATGAAGGTGAATTTGCAATATTCTTTGTGAATACTGAGAATAGGAATCCAATAAATGCGTGGGTTTGGCGTGACGGTGGAGCTAACTATGCTGCGTCGGGAACTTGGCCCGGTGATGCTTTGACTGAAGTTGTTGGTCAATTAGGCGGCTTTGACTGTTACAAATGGGTATATAGCGGAAATGAAACTGCTGATCCGACTCATGTGATTTTCAATAATAAGGTTGGTGACAGCGGTGTTGAATCTGAGAAGATAGAGTATGTAAATGGTGGCGTGTATGCTTGGAATGCTAATAATACTGTTACTTTGTTGGGTACGATTACACCTGCTGAAAGATTATATATTAAACTTCAAATATCTTCATCTAATGTTTTCGTGGGTGACGAAGTGACTTTTAGCTATACTACCAATGTAGAAAATGTAGCTGAAGATGCAGTAAAATATTATGTTAATGGTGTAGAAAGTGCTGCTACATGGACACCTGCAGAAGCTGGTGAATACACAGTAGAGGTTAAGGTAATGGATGGTGAAACTGAGGTTGTTTCTGATAGCGGAATTATCACCGTCAGAGAGCACACTTCATTTAATGTTTATCTCTTGAAGGAGGGTGCATGGGAAACTACATGTATCTACTATTGGGATACAAGTGGTAATAACGCATGGCCAGGCGCAACTTTGAGTGAAATAGTAACTATCGGAGGACAAGAGTATTATAAATATGCCATTGTCGATAAAGAATCTGTAAATATTATTTTCAATAATAATAACAATGGCTCACAAACAGTCGATATTGTAAATGTTACTAAAGATTCATACTATCGCATAACTACCGAAAAAGATGGTAATAATTATAAAGTTGCAACTTTGACTGCACCCGAAACACTTGTGTTTACAGTAACTGTTCCTGCTGGCACCAAAAATTGCTATATCGTAGGTAACTTTACTTCGTGGACTCCTTTAGCAATGGAAATGGTTTCGGAAAATCAATATACCACAACTGTCGACAACCTTATTCGTAGCCAAGTTAAGTATAAATATGTGACAAATGCAGATGTAAATACTGATGATATTTGGAAAAACGAAGAGGTGACAGCCAATGGCGATCACGTTGATAGCCGTAACTATAACGAATCTGACACAGTAGCTAAATGGAAAGGCTTAGAATATTATGAAGAAAATATTGTTTGCGGAAAAGAATATTGGCTCTACTGCAATGGTCAGAATTGGGCTGCAGATGGCGCTTGGTTTGCTGCATATTTCTTCAATAAAAACACTAATGAATACACTTGGGTGAAAGGTGAAGTTCAGAACAAAGAAGTAGCTCCAGAAAATTATTATGTGAAGTTTGAACTTGCAAACCCAAGTGAATCGGAAGAATCGGAAGAACCTGAGGTAGCTCCACTTGCTGAAGAGGAACCTGGAACAGAACCCGAAGTTGAAGCAGCTCCTGTATACACTCACATGATCTTCGCTCGAATGAATGCCAATTATGATGTAATGGGCTGGAATGAAGGCAACGAAGGTGAAGAAGGTTTCATAAAGCGCGTATGGAATCAAACTGGTGATATCGTATGGGACGGCAAATCGGATGTATTCAAACTCACTTCTTTTGAAGGTGGTGAATGGGATCCCGATGATGATACTACTGGTATTGAGGCTGTAGAAGCTCAAGGTGGTATTGTATATGCTGGTGGCGTGGTAAGTGCCGAAGGTGCTATCTACGTGTATAACCTCAGTGGTGCTGTGGTAGCTTGCGGCGACGACAATGTTGACCTCCGTGGCTTGAACAGTGGTGTTTACGTAGTACGCAATGGTAACAACGTATTGAAAGTCGTTCGATAACGATTAGATTCTCAACCCTATACAAAAGAAGGCGTGTCAAAACTACGGTTTTGATGCGCCTTCTTTATTTGATTCTCTCCCTCCCAAAAAAACAACAGGTAATGTTGCTCCTATTTTAATGTGTCTTTAAGGCTATGGGCGATTTCGATTGAACGTGTAAGTTTGTCAGCAAACCATTTCTTTTCTGGTAGTTCTGTTAGGTATTGAGCCACTTTGATATTGTCCTCTCCAAGCATCATCAGTTCAATGTGTTCGGTATTGCCTTCAGAGCATAATAGCAACCCAATTGGAGTATTCTCATGCGGTTGCATATCATATCGTTGGAGGTATTTTAGATATAACTCCATTTGTCCCTTGTACTCTGGCTTGAACTTACCAAGCTTAAGGTCGATTGCAATAAGTCGATTGAGTTTGCGATGATAAAACAGCAAGTCGATATAATAGTCTGTTCCGTCTACGCTTATGCGTTTTTGTCGCTCTAAGAAAGCAAATCCGTTGCCAAGCTCTAAGATGAAGCGTTCAAGTTGCGCAATGATTGCTGTTTCGAGGTCTTTTTCAGAATATAGCCCCCTTAGCCCGAGAAAATCAACAATGTATGAACTTTTTAGCATCACGTCTGGATTGGAGGTTGGATTTTGTGAAGAGAGTGCAGCGATAATGTCATCTTCGGATTTAGTTGCAACAAGGCTTCGTTCAAAATCCATTGCGTCTTGCCTACGGCGAAGTTCGCGCAAACTCCAGTGATTATGCACCGCGAGTTGCTGATAATACAACCGTTTGGTGGAGTCTTCAATCGTTGCAAGTTCAATGAAATGACTCCAAGATAATGTTTGTGACAGTGTCGCAAACATTTCTTGGTCAAAGATTGAAGCGACCTTTACCATTCGTGTCAAGGCGGAATATGTAAAACCACGACCATATTCAGCAGTTAATTTTTGCGACAGTGTCGCAAGAATTGACTGCCCATAGTTTTCATAGGATTTATAGCCTATTACATCGCTGATATGCTTGCCAATGGAGTAGTTTAATAGGCACATTGCCGAATTAATTGTTACGGCAATCGTTTGACGAGAGTTGTCAACCATCTTTTTAATTGAAGTAAAAAGTGCGTTGACCTCGTCGCTAATATTATTTTGAATTATACTTGTTTCCACTTTTATATACATTAAATTAATGGCAAATTTACATATATTATCTGATATTTAGGCTAAAAGATGCTGGAAATGTTGTAGGGGAAAATTGAGAGTAAGCACTGGCAGAATTGATTGGCAATAGGTGTTATTCGGAGGGGGGAAGGGTTGATATGTGGGTAAATTGTGTTATCTTTGTGGGGTAAATGGTTTTTTATATGAAAAGATTTTTGAATTTAGTTGTGGCTGTTGCGTTGTCGATGTCGACGGCCGTTTTTGCTCAGTATGATTATTTGTATGAGGATTTGCCTTTCGACATGCCCAAGGTCAACGCGCCTCAGATACCACAACGGAGTGTGAGCCTTGACGAATTTGGCGCTAAGGGTGACGGCGTAACGCTTTGCACTGACGCTTTCGCTAAGGCTATTGCGGAACTCAGCCGTCAGGGTGGTGGCACGTTGGTAGTGCCGCAGGGTGTGTGGTACACTGGCCCGATTGTGCTTCAAAGTCGCATAAATCTGCATTTGGCGGCTGGTGCTATTGTTTTATTCACAGAGGATTACACAAAGTATCCCACAGTTGAAACAATCTATGAGGGTAAGACCGCAAAGAAGTGTCAAAGCCCAATCACAGCAATCGATTGCGAGGACGTGGCCATCACGGGTAGTGGCGTTATCGACGGTAATGGTATGTATTGGCGCCCTCTGAAGAAGCCAAAGACCAACAGCTCGCAGTGGGATAAAATCACTGCATTCGGTGGCTCGATTGATGAAAAAGGGTCTCTGTGGACTCCCGACGATAACCGTCAACACCTTCGCCCGAATCTGATAAAGTTTGTCAATTGCCGCCGTGTGATGTTTAAGGATGTGACTTTCAAGAATTCTCCAGCGTGGAATGTGCATCCAGTGATGTGTCAGGATATTATTGTTGACGGTGTGAAGATTCTGAATCCGAGCTATGCGCAGAATGGCGACGGCATCGATATCGAATCGTGCAGCCGTGTGATTATGGTGAATTCGACTCTCGATGTAGGCGACGACGGCATTTGTATCAAGAGTGGGAAGGATGAAGAGGGACGCCGTCGCGGTATGCCTACTGAGTACGTCATCGTTGACGGTTGCACTGTTTACAGTGCCCACGGGGGCTTCGTGATTGGTAGCGAAATGAGTGGTGGCGCACGCAATATCTGCGTCAGTAACTGCCAGTTTATAGGCACTGACAATGGTTTGCGCTTCAAGAGCACACGCGGACGTGGCGGTGTGGTTGAGAAGATTTATATCAGAAACATATCAATGGTTGATATCCCTGGCTCAGCAATCCTATTCAACCTTTATTATGGCAAGAAATTGAAGCCGGGCGAGGTTGTCGAGCCGATACCAGTTGACGAAACTACCCCTAGCTTCCGCGATATCAGCATCGAGAATTTGTCGTGCCGTGGCGCAAAGCAAGCATTTTTCTTCAACGGCTTACCCGAAATGCCAGTGAAGAATATCTCGCTTAAGAATGTCAGTATTACGGCTGACGAGAAATCAACATTCAATTTCTGCGAAAACATCACCAAAGAAAATGTGGTCGAAACATTGTTGAAATAGATAGCAGGGGAAGTTGTTATTTCGCTCACCTTTCACTATATTTGCACATCACATTATTTAATAAAAAACTATAGTTATGGCAAAAGATGGTTTTATGAATAGCTTTTGGGGCACAATCGCAGGTATTTGGGTCTCAATATTTGTAGTGTTTGCATTAGGTATTATTTCGTTAATATCAGCAATAGTGTCGTCGTCGACATCAAGCTCGATTGAAAAACATTCGGTGCTTTATCTGAATCTTTCGGGCGAAGTGACCGACCGACCTGTGCAGGGTAATATATTTGAAGAAATTATTGCTGGCGATCAGGGACCTAAGCTCGCTCTCAGTGAAGTGGTAGCTGCTCTCGATGCAGCTGCAACCGACAAACGATTTGACGGTGTTTACATCGATTGCAATGGCGCAATTTGCGGCCTTGCCAATTCGAACGCAATAGCCGATGCTATTAAGCGATTCAAAGAATCGGGCAAGTGGGTTATGGCTTACGGCGATAATATGTCGCAAGGCGACTACTATATGGCATGCAACGCTGATAGCGTGTATCTCAATCCTATTGGCGCGGTAAATATTCATGGATTTGCAGCTACAACTCCATTTTTCAAGGGTCTGATGGACAAAATGGGTGTGGAAATGCAGATTGTAAAGGTGGGAACCTACAAAAGTGCTGTTGAACCCTTTATGTTGACTGGAATGAGCGACGCTTCCCGCGAGCAGCAAGTTCATTACCTCGGTATGATGTGGGATGCAGCCAAACAATCAATGGCCGAAGCTCGTGGCATTACTGCTGAGAGCATTGACAGCATTGCAAACAACTTTATCAGCATGCGTTCGGCTGAGGACTGCGTCAACGCTAAGTTGGTCGACAAGCTCGTGTATCGCCGCGAAATACAGCAACGCATATGCGAGTTGGTTGATGAAGAGGATTTCGACGACGTTAACCTCGTGACTCCGTCAGCTTACTGCGCCGACAATAAATTCCCCGAGCCAAATGATGAAAAAACAGTTGCGGTGCTCTATGCTTTGGGCGACATCGTTGACTCTGGCGATGAAGGTATCGTAGGTGGCAAAATGGTTGAATATATTCTCGACATCGCTGACGATGATGATATCGACGCACTGATACTCCGCGTCAACTCAGGCGGCGGTAGTGCGTTTGCTTCAGAACAGATTTGGGAAGCTCTCGAACAATATAAAGCCACTACAGGCAATCCATTCTATGTGTCAATGGCCGACGTAGCTGCATCGGGTGGTTATTATATCTCTTGTGGTGCTGACAAAATCTATGCCGACCCATTGACATTGACAGGTTCAATCGGTGTATTCGGTATGATTCCTAACATTGAAGGCACGCTGAAGGATCACCTTGGCATCAATATGGAAACGGTAGAAACAAACGCCGATGCCAACTTCCCAGCGCTGTTCCAACCAATGACAGAGCCTCAGAAAATGGCAATGCAGGGTATGGTTGACCGTTGCTACGAACTTTTTACAAGCCGTGTAGCTGCCGGACGTGGTATGGAAATTGACGCTGTAAAAGCTATTGCCGAGGGTCGCGTTTGGGACGGTACAACAGCTTTTGAAATTGGTCTTGTTGATGAACTTGGCAGCCTTGAAGATGCGCTCGCTGGTATGGCTCAGCTGCTTGAAGTTGACATTAAGGATATGGAAGTGAAATCGTATCCCAACCCTGAGGATGAATTGATTCAAGCTATCCTCGAAAGTGCTGAATTAAGCGTTGAAGAAAAACTCGCAGAAGCTGGCATCGATGCTGAGACACTCAATATCTATCGCTACATTTCGCGAATGAACAATATGTCGCACTTGCAGTGCCGCATGCAGCCTGTTGAAATTCGCTAATTCATTGCGAATAGAGTCGCAATCGGATTCGGTGAATAAAGTTGCTCTGAAAAGTATCTTTGTATGAAACGTTTGTTTATGCTTTCGGCGTTAGTCTTGGCGGCTGTTTGCCATGCTGGCAATCCAATGGTAGCAGACCCAACGGTGATTAACGTCGAGGGCACATATTATCTACTTGGGACCAATGGCGGCGGTAGCGATGTGGGATTCCCAGTCTACGAGTCGACCGATTTGGTGTCGTGGCAGCGCAACGATTCGTTGGCGCTACGTCCCGGCAATGTGTTTGGCACAAAATGGTTTTGGGCTCCTCAGATAATCAAGCACAACGGAGGCTATATGATGTTCTACACTGCCGAAGAGCAAATAGCGTATGCTTATGCTGACGCCCCACAAGGGCCATACACAGGGGGCGACGTGTTCGTTAGCGATAAGAGGATGATTGATCCATTTCTGTTTGTCGACGCTGACGGCTCAGCCTATTTGTATCATGTAAGGCTCGATAATGGCAACAATATATATGTTGCTAAAATGGACTCAACATTTACTCAGCCCGACTTTTCGACGTTGCAACTCTGTATCCGCTCCGACCAACAGTGGGAGAATACGTGGGATGCGCAGTGGCCTGTGGCTGAGGGTCCTACGGTGCTTCGGCTGAATGGCAAATATGTAATGCTCTATTCATCTAACGACTTTCGTAACCCCGATTATGCGGTTGGTATTGCCACTGCCGACTCGCCTATGGGGCCGTGGGTGAAGCGCGACCGACCATTGCTATCGCGCCATACCATAGCGCCTGTCGCCGCCGCGGCACTTGAAGCTGCAGCTCTACCTCAAAAATTAGGGAAGGATGGCACGTTAATCGACGGAACGGGCCATGGCGACATCTTCTATGGGGCTGACAATCAGATGTATTACATATTTCATATTCATAATGCGCCTGGCACTCCGTCGCCGCGTCGCACCGCTATTATAGCACTCGATTCGGCTACTCTCGAGCCAGATATTACTACGTTCCGCATACTTTAATACTATAGACTCACTTTTGCCAAAACCAATTGCGGAGTAAAAGCGTTTTATTACTGATCATCACTACCAATACGATTCGATATGAAAAGAGCTAATATCTTGATAACCAATTTGCTTATTCTCGCTGTAGGCGTCATTTTCCTTCTGCTTTTTAGTCGAGAGGGCGTAATGGAATGGATAGTTATAGTGTCAGGAATAATGTTCGTTGTAGCAGGTGTAGTCAATGGCCGTGTACTTGCGGCAGAGTCCTCGAAATCAAAGAGCGATGCGACTATAGAATCGATGAAAGAGGCGAAATCCGAACCGTTGAGCTCGCCGCCAGAGAAATCGAAACAGAAGGAACAGGGAAGCCCACTGATGCACAGAGTGCTTGGCTGGCTATGCACAGCTGCTGCAATTGTTTTTGGCGCAATGATGATAGTAGTGCCCGACAAATTTGTCTCGTTGTTGGCTTATATATTGTCGGCGTCGCTGTTTGTTGGGGGTTGTTACCACATCTACAAGCTCGGTCGCGGAATGCGCCCAGTGGTAATGCCATTTTGGACTTACGTTTTGCCGTTAATGCTTGTTGTAGGCTCGGTGGTGATGTTTATTATTTCATTGAACTCGATTGACTCGGCTCACATCATATTGATTATTTCGGGCGTTGGGCTGATACTTTTTGCAGTCGAAACGTTGATTCAATACATCGTGCGCAAAGTATTAACCCGCAAAATCACACCAAAAGACACATCTAATATCACCGCCATATCTGCGCCACTTTCCACCGAACAGCCCGAACTCCAACCCACCACTCCCAATGAATAATCACAAAAACACCTAAGAGCTTATAGGATGCCTATGAGCCCTAATTTGCTTACGCACATACATTCTGTAGTGTGTGAGGTGTGGTGTGAATTTGGATTTAGCGGAGGGTGAGGGGGCCAGTTGAGTCGAAGCGGGGGAGGGTCATCAGCTGGATGTTTGCATCGCGTGTGTCGATGCTACCAGTGCCGTCGCCTATTGTGATGTTCAGTTTCGACAGTTCGCGTAACGATGCATCGCGAGCGATTTCTGGCTTGTTGTTGTCGTGGCTCAAGTGGCAAAGGAAGATGTTGCGCAGCGCTGGTGTGTAGATTTCTTTGAGGTAGCGTGCGGTGGCTTCGTTGTCCATGTGCCCGTTTTTGGATAGGATTCGAGCCTTGAGGTATTCGGGATAGGTGCCGTTGAGGAGCATGTTGAGGTCGTAGTTCGACTCAATCATAAGGTGGTTGGCTTGGCGGATGTAGAAGTCGGCGCGTTCCGACACTTCGCCCATGTCGGTGGCGACAACAAATCGATGTCCGTCGTATTCAATCATAAAGCCAACGTTGTCGGTGCCATCGTGATGCACTTCGAATGGTGTGATTGCAAAGTCCGACAGTTGAAATTGAAATTCTTTGAATATAGGTTGGTGGTAATCTTTGATGCGGCGCGAAATGTTGTGGCGGCGTAGGATGCCGTTAAGCGTTTTGGGTGTGCAGTAGATGCGCATATGGCGGTGCTTTCTCACCAACATATATGCGTAGCGAATGTGGTCGCCATGGTCGTGAGTAAGGATGATGCCCCCAATCGAATCCATTGTAATGCCGTTGTGAAGCAATTCCTTGATGATATGGTCGGGCTCGACTCCAGCATCGATGAGTATGCCGTAGTTCTTGTTGCCAAGATAGCTACAGTTGCCTGAACTCCCAGAACCGAACGAGATGTATTTAAGCGTTGAAGCTGGTAGAATCGGCTTCAATGGCTCAATAGGAGAGGGCTCCGATATAGACTCTTGTGAGTCGAATTCGTCGAAGAGTCCAGGAAGCTCGTCGTAATATGCCGGTTTGCGTCGTGCCATATATTGGTTGGTTTATCTCGTGGATTGTGAGGGTTTTAGGTTGTTGGAGAGCGTTATTGAGGCCCGTAAATGAGGAATATTGCAGGGGTTTTGTCGTAGTCGGGTTTGCGTCGCGCCCATTCAGCGAGGGGTAGGGTGGTGATTCGCTGATTTTCGCCTGTGAGGTCGGATGCTACGCAAAGCCGAGCGTTGGGTGGGAGGGTGCTCACGATGTCGGCAATCAAGCGATTGTTGCGATATGGAGTCTCGATAAATATCTGCGTGCGGCGTTCGTTCAGAGCCTCTTTGTATAGCCTCTTGAGTGTGGTCGAACGCTGCTGACCGTCGATAGGAAGATAGCCATTAAATGCGAAACTTTGGCCATTAAACCCTGAAGCCATAAGCGACAGCAGGATGCTCGACGGACCAATAAGTGGCTCCACATTGTAACCGCGATTGTGGGCTGCAGCCACAGCCAATGCGCCAGGGTCGGCAATTGCTGGGCAGCCAGCTTCGGAGATTATACCCATACTATGCCCTTCAGACATCGGTTGGAGCATCGCTGGAACATCTTCGGGGCGGGTGTTGACGTTGAGTAAGAAGAATGTCAGTTCGTCGATGTTGATGTCGCGATTACAACGCTTCAAAAAGCGCCGAGCGGTGCGCACATTCTCAACAATGAAATAGCGCAATTCGGTGACTACGCGCAGATTCAGTGCCGGCAAAACATTTTCTACCGGGGCGTCGCTCAAGTTCGACGGAATCAGATATAGCGTAGGCACAGTCATCGTATTAAGGGCGTGGCTTGGTTGTAATTTCGTAGTCAATACTCAATTAGAATTGATCTATTTTATGGTGGGCTTGAATCTTCGACCTATTCGATATGCAAAGTTACGAAAATTTCCCCGTTCATCGCATATATTTTTAAGAAAAAGCCAAGAGTAAAATTCTGTGAAGAAATTTGCGCAGATTTTGAAATTAAGAAAAAACTTGTAACTTTGTACTTTGGAAAGTAACGCATAATTTATATGAGAAAAAATATACTACTTCTATTCGTCCTTTCTGCGATGCCCGCGTTGGTAGCGCAGAGTAAATTTAATCCTCAGGCTCTCGTGCTTATGAATGAGGCGAAAGCCATGATGAAACCTATGAGTGATGATAATCAGTCGAAAGTGAGCGTGTTGGTACTTGTGACCGACGACGTCGATTTGGACGCGATTAGGTCGATAGGGGGAGAAATCACCTTGGTCGACGGCGACGTTATTGGCGTGAATATCAATCCTGCTCAACTTGAAGAACTGTCGCAAGTGGCTGGTGTAGAGTATATTGAATACAATAAACTTGCTGAGCCTAAGCTCGATTTTGCTCGCTCATCGGCAATGGTTGACGAAGCTCACGCCGGTTTTGAACATAATGGTGCTGTTCATTCGTTCGACGGCACTGGAGTTGTCACTGGCTTATTTGACCAAGGAGTCGACCCTGGGCATATTAATTTCTACGATGCCAATGGCAATCATCGTGTGAAAAGAGTGTTTAATTTCTCAGGAATGGGCGGAACGTTCAACACTCCTGATCCCTCGACTTTCGGAACGGATGATAGTAATGCCAGCCATGGAAGTCACGTAGCTGGTATTATGGCAGGTCGCAGCCACACAGCAGGTACGTATGCTTATATTTCATCACCGTCTGGCTCGGTCATTAAGGTCGAAGAGGGTGCGGTGCCATATTATGGCGTTGCTACTGGCTCCGACGTTGTGATGTCGTGTGGTCAGTTCTCCGATGCAAATATTATTGCAGCAGTGCGTGCCATGTTTGACTATGCTGAGTCGGTTGGTAAGCCCGCTGTTGTCAACCTATCGTTGGGAAATAATATCGGCCCTCATGACGGCTCTGATTTGTTGAGCTATCGACTGTCGATACAGGCAAAGCGCGGTTTGGTGTGTATTTCGTCGGGCAACGAAGGCGACGTGCCATTTTACGTAAATAAAGTGTTTACTGATAGCGAGACTGAGGTCAAAACATTCTTTACTGGTAATGCACCAACTGGCACAATAGAGGTTTGGGGCTCTGACGACAAGCCTATGAAAGTGTCGGTAGTGACCTTCTCAAAAAATACAGCTACGATTACAGAGGTTGCTACAGTGAATGCTGACGGTCAAAACGTTAATTCAAGTAACTCAAACTCATTCAATAGCAATTTCAATGGCTCAATTACGGTTAATTCCGATATTAATAGCCGCAACGATCGATTTGTAGCTACAATCTATTGCAATGGCGTCTCTCAAAAGAATTCCAACTACTACTTAGGTATTCTTGTTGAAGGCGCTGCAGGTCAAGAGGTTTGCATCTATGGCAACGAAGATACTACTTTCACAAACAACTCTCGTTCTGGTTGGGCTAAAGGTAC
>JAGBWK010000022.1 GCA_017629835.1 Muribaculaceae bacterium
CGAAACGCCGTAGCTATATTGCGTGATGTAATCCCTCGAAAGTCCGGAGGTAGAGTCCTCCCCTTCTGCCACCAATTCAGGTGCGCCACGTTGGGTTTCTTTGGAGTATTTCCATGTGTGGTAAAGGTTGGGGCTATTGGCTGCAAGTGCAAGGATAGCTGCGACTAAAAGTGTGGCTGTGGCTTTGAACCAATGGGGAAGCATTTTTCGGCGAATACACGCCACCAAATAGGCTACCATTATGCCGAGGATAACGAAGCCGAAATAGTAGGTCATCTGCACGTGGTTGGAGCAGAGTTGCATCATACCGAAGATTGCGGCGAGTGCTCCACCTGAGAACCAACGCCCACGATAGGCGAGAAGGATGCCTGCAAGGGTAGGTGGAATGTAGGCCAACGTCACAAATTTCCAAATATGTCCGGCGCCAATGATGATAACAAAATAGGATGATAATCCCCAAGCGATAGCGCCCAACAAGCCATATTCCCAGCGCACTCGCAACGCCATCATCAGAATCATAAATCCTATCATCATCATAAACAGCAGGTTGCTTGGCGAGGGCAAGCCGAGACCGTAAACTGTAGTAATCCAGCGGAATAGCGAATCAGAAGGATACTCAGGCGATATTTGGAATGTAGGCATTCCAGAGAATAGCGAGTTGGTCCAGCGAGTAGTTTCGCCCGTAGCTTCCTCAAACGCCTTTAGCTCTTGGCTGTTGGCCATACCTTGCAGCATATCGTGCTGACGCAGGTCGTTGCCGTCGAAATTGTCGGGATAGAAAAAGGCTATTGAAATCAGCGCCATTATGACTACTGAGAGCATAAAGCCCCACGTCTGACGATTGCAGACAAACGACTTTAATCGCTCAATCAGCGGTTTGCTTTGGGGTTTGTCGCCACTTGTTGAGGACCCTGAAGCGGAGTCGCTATTGGGGGTATCGAACATAAAGTCGTAGTACATGTTGTTCGAGTCGGCTGGCTTTGTTGCAGCTTTATTATCGGATTTATTCATATCGCTAATGGATTGTTAATATGCAAAGTTAGCTAAATTTTGCAAAAAGGGGGCAAAAATCAAATCATATTGCCAAAAAAGTTGTAATTTTGAGCCTATGAAAAGAACAGGATTACTAACATCCATTATTGTCGTACTGCTGGCGATTGCAGCCTGCAGTGGCAAAAGCAGCTCCAAAGTAGAGAGTTCGACGAAGGATACAACCCGCTCAGCGGTCAGTTTTGATGCCGATTCAGCCTACAAATTTGTAGCCGAACAGGTAGCTTTCGGGCCACGAGTGCCAGGCAGCGAGGGTCACAGCCGATGCGTGGATTATTTGGCTATGCGACTCAAAAATGCTGGAGCCGAAGTGTCGGTAACTGATACAGTGGTGACCGACGTCGAAAACCGCCGTATGCCTGTGCGCAACATAACTGGAGTATTCAACCCCAACGGAAAGCGCAGAGTGCTGTTGGTGGCTCACTACGACACTCGCCCATGGGCCGACAAGGATGCAAACCGAGCTAATCACAATCGTGCGATTGACGGAGCCAACGACGGCGCTTCGGGCGTTGCTGTGCTGCTCGAAATAGCTCGCCAAATCGACCAACTACCCGACAACTTAGCCGTAGAAATGCTGTTTGTTGATGCCGAAGATTCAGGGCTTTACGACGGCGACGACGCTTCGTGGTGCGTTGGGTCGCAACTATGGGCTGCGATGCGTAAACCAACCGACGCAAAAATCGATTATGGCATATTGCTCGACATGGTTGGGGGACGCGATGCGCAATTCAACCGCGAATATTTCTCCGAACTGTATGCACAAGCGGTCAACCAACGAATATGGCAAGCAGCCAAACGCGCTGGCTATGGCTCACGATTCCCCGATGAAATTGGCGGAGCTGTCAACGACGACCACGTCTACCTAATGCAAGCAGGCTTCCCAGTGGCCGACATCATAGAATGTAATAGCGCTGAAACTGAGTCGTTTAACCCGACGTGGCACACTATGGACGACAATCTCGACAATATCGACCGCACAACATTGAAAATAGTTGGCGAAGTGGTGATAAACACCCTTCAAGGACGCTAATAAATAATCCCACTCATAAAGATTACTACAACAGATATGACAATCGACGAAAAACAACAGAATATAATCGCCGAATTTTCGGAAATTGAGGATTGGATGGATCGCTACGGCTACATCATCGACTTAGGCAACGCTCTTCCAGCAATCGATGAACAGTTGAAAACACCCGACCGACTGATTGAAGGATGCCAAAGCCGAGTGTGGTTAGATGCAAAGTTAGACGACGGCAAGGTAATCTATACCGCTGATTCTGATGCCATTATCGTGAAGGGTATTATTTCATTGCTAATCGATGTCCTTTCGGAACACACTCCCGACGAGATACTCGCATCCGACCTCCATTTCATCGATGAAATAGGCTTGTCGAGCCACCTCTCCCCCACTCGTTCCAACGGCTTGCTCGCCATGGTAAAGCAAATGCGATTCTACGCCCTCGCCTTCAAAGAACTCCAATCAAAAGGGTAGTCCACGCCCTCGAAACAGGATAAAAAATAAGAGGTTAAGCCAACATATGACTTAATCTCTTTTCGTGTTTTTTAGGGATATAATTTCGTGCAAACTGGCACGGCGACTCCCCCCCGACAATTAGTATTCGGAGAAGATTTTGGGCTTGATGACAAAGCCTAAGCGGAGTTGCGAGTGAAATTTATTGTATTCAAGCAAACCTTCGCCATAGCCGTTGTAGTATTGCAAAAAGAGGTATTGATTGTGCTTCTTCGAAAGCTGCCATGCAAGCTCAATGATAGTGTTGTAGTTCAAATTCCACCCGGCACGTTTAACCAACACTACCGAGGCGTTCCACCTGTCCTTTTGGAAGGTGGTGCCAACTTGGTAAATACCGCAATATTCGGTGATGTCGCGATTGTTACCGCTATCGATTATCGGTATCCATATTTTGCCGTGAACCGAGAGGCACGGGTCGACAATGATGTTAGCGCCGAAGGTCAAACGATTCCACGAGCGAGAGTCAGCGCCGTCGCGGCCGTTGCTTTCATGCTCAAGCACGAGCAACAGTTTGCCAATGTAGCGGTTCTTGACAAACAGAGGCTTACACAAACCGATACCGGGGTTGAAGTTGAGGTCGGTCATAGGCAACGACTCTTGGAGAATGTTCCAAAACACCTTTTGGGTATAGAACAGATAGAGGTAAGTGCCCCAAGGCAATGTTGACTTTGTAAGCTTCTGCTGTATAGAGATTTGAATCTTGACGTTAGTGTTGGCAGTTGTCATTTTTGGGCCAATTGCCGGGCCAAAAATGATGTAATTGTCTTTGTAAAGCCCAAACGTCGGACCGTCGTCGAATGCACGGCGCACCGAATCAGTGTCAATAACATCGTTACTACCACTAACTATCTGAGCACGACCCACATACGAGCCAAGCATCAACATAAGTAATATGAAAACCAAGCGTTTCACGAACGCAAATTTACGCAATGTGACGAGATTTCACAAAATAGATTCTTCTAATTCGACTTTTAGACAATTAAAACCCCAAAATGGGCTAATTTTAGTTGTCGGCACGTGACAAATTCTGTTCATTACTATCAACAGAAAAGGTGGCCAAATTGTTGTAATTTCGGAGAGCAATTTATAAATTTGCCCCAAATTACTCTTGAAATAGCAACCAAAACGATTATGATGACCGTTAACGACCTCGTGGACGACTTTTTAGGCCGCGACCAAAATGGCAATGAAGTTCGCCGCAGCGATTACCCCGGCAAAACTATCGCCCTCTATTTCTATCCCAAGGATAACACTTCGGGATGCACCGCTCAGGCATGCAGTCTACGCGACAACTTCGGGGAACTCCGACGCGCTGGCTATCAGATTATTGGCGTAAGCGTTGACTCTGAGGCTTCTCATCGCAAATTCATCGAGAAAAATGAATTGCCATTTCCGCTAATCGCCGACACTGACCACCGACTTGTAGAGCAGTTTGGCGTGTGGGCAGAAAAGTCGATGTACGGACGCAAATATTTCGGCACCTTGCGCACCACATTCATCATCTCGCCCGAAGGAATCATCACCCGAATAATCGGCCCCAAAGAAATCAAAACCAAAACCCACGCCACCCAAATCCTCAACACCCCTTAACCCCAACTATTCTTACCCGTCATATCACCTCATAGGCAGCCTATGAAAGCTAAGTTGCCTATAATCAGTATTTTTGGCTCTAATTTTCACATAATCCGCACTATTTTAGGGCAAAATTTCACATTTTCCCCATTTTTTTAGATAAAGATATTTTCTCGAATTTTATTTGAGGATTTGTTAAAACGGTAAAAAATTAAGGGGAGATTGTGCGACAACACGCAAAAAGCGTTATCTTTGTGTGTTGTAATGTTTTCTCTCATTCGGAGAATGAGCTCTTTGCGCTACAGCCTATTATCTTCGTAAACTTTTCAATCATTATCAGAGAATGAACACTTTGCGCTACAGCCTATTATCTATATTTGCAACTATCTCTCTCGGCTTAATGGCGATAGAAATAGATAACACTGCAGGCAATCTGGCATCCAACATCGGCGAGAGCTGCGATGTAACCGAACTTATCGTTACGGGCGAAATAAATGCTGCCGATATCGACTTTATTTCCAACGAGTTAAAGCAGCTACAAGGTCTCGATTTGAGTGCAGCGTCAATCGTAGCCTACGCTGGCGAAAGGGTGCTCACTGGGGGCACTGAATATCGTGCCAACGAACTCCCCGACTACGCTCTAATGGGTCTGAAAGCTACCTCAATAACACTCCCCTCTTCGCTGACCTCGATTGGCGAAGGCGCTTTGACTTCAACCTGCGTTGAATCAATTGCAATTCCCGAAAGTGTAACCTCTATTGGTGCCCACGCATTTGCCGAGTGTCGCAATCTCAGCGCTATTTCGCTCCCAAATTCAGTAACATCAATAGGCGAAGGGCTATTTATGGGGTGCGTAAATTTAAGTTCAGCCACATTTTCAGAAAGCATCACTACCCTACCTGACCGCACGTTTGAAAACTGTTCAAGCCTTGCGGAAGTGTCAATTCTGGCAGTCACAAACATAGGCAAACGAGCATTTCTTGGGTGCTCAGCCCTCAAAAACATAGCTCTACCCTCTTCGCTGACTGCGATTGGAGCGGAGGCTTTCTATGGCTCTGGCATTGAAACAGCCGAACTGCGCACTGCTACATCGTTGGCTACAATAGGCGACTTTGCCTTTGCCAAGTGCGAGAGCCTTACGGAGGTATTGTTTGGCGACGTATCGCCGACGCTCGGTCGCGGAGTGTTCTTCGACGACAGCGCATTGGCTTACATCACTCTGCCTGCCTCAACAACAGTTATCCCCGAATTTACATTCAAAGGCACTACGGTAATCAACCCCGAAGTGATTCGCGAAGGTGTGACCGAAATAAAGGATTACGCACTCACTGGCTGGGCCAACATCGAGGATTTCAAAATACCCTCTACGCTCAACACAATAGGCTCAGGAGCTATGGCTAACTGGGAAAACATCGGACAAATCGACGTGACAGATGTGCACCAAGTGCCCGAATTGGGCGACAACGTGTGGCGCAACGTCGACCAAGCCTCGATAATACTGTATGTCGACACCGCCGACGAAGAGGCCTACGCTTCGGCAGCACAATGGAACGAATTTACTATCAAAAACAACTACGTAGAATCTGACGCCACAATAGAAGCTGATACTTCAGGGATAACATTGCGCTACAGCAAACCTATGCTGACAATCAGCTCCAAAGGCGAAGAGATTGTGTTCGTAGAAATTTTCGACCTCAACGGGCGCGCTCGCTATGCTAACAAATCGGAATCAGCAACTGCGGAAGTCGACACTTCTGATTTGGCTGGGGGCAACATCGTGGTTCGCATCACCCTTGCCGACGGCTCAATCACATCAGCTAAACTGCTGCTCAACTAAGCATTGAGAGCACCACAAACATCATTTGACAACTATCGCTAAACCACTATATGGGCAAAAATAAGCTTCGCAAATTCAGCGAAATGGAGACAATCGACTTTGTGCTCCAATATCCATTTGCTGTACTCAAAAAAGAGGGTTTCCCACTCAAAGGCAATTGGCATAAAGAGTTTTTTAACAACGACAATCCCATAGTGCTCGAACTTGGATGCGGAAAAGGGGAGTACACCGTAGGGCTCGCTCGTCGATTTCCCAACAAGAACTTTATCGGTATCGACATCAAGGGCGCTCGAATGTGGTCGGGAGCCACGCAAGCTCGCGACGAAGGCTTGAAAAATGTAGCATTTCTTCGCACAAACATCGAATTGCTACCCGAATTTTTCGCACAAGGCGAGGTTGCAGAGATATGGATTACATTCCCCGACCCACAGATGAAAAAAGTGCGCAAACGCTTGACATCCACCCGTTTCCTTGAACTCTACCGACAGGTTACCAACGACGGCGCTCTCATTCATCTGAAAACCGACAGCCCATTCCTCTACACCTACACTCACCAGTTGGTGCTCGACAATAAGCTACCCGTATTGACCGACACCGACGACCTCTACAACACTACGCTCGACGAAGCAACGACCGACATCCTCGGCATCCGCACATACTACGAGCAGCAGTGGCTCTCGCGTGGATTGACAATCAAATACATCAACTTCCGCCTACCAGCCGAGGGCGAATTGATTGAGACCGACATCGAAATACCGCTCGATACCTATCGCTCATTTTCGCGCGACTACCTCTCACGCTTAGTTCATGAAGATTACTAACATAACTATCAGATTAACACCAAAATAAGATTTACCATGAGATTCACTAAATTAGCATCACTGGCCGCAGTAGTTTCATTTGCATTGATGAGCTTAAGCTGCAACAAAAGCGCATTGCCTCAATCGGAAGAATTCCTCATCCTCAGTGGCGACTATCCCGACCCAACCATTTTGAAAGATGGTGACGACTACTATATGACCCACTCACAATTCGACTACGAACGCGGATTTATGATTTGGCATAGCAAAGACCTTCTGAACTGGACTCCGCTATGCAACACCAACGTAACATTCGCCGGCTCAGTGTGGGCACCCGACTTAATCAAACACGACAACAAATACTACATTTACTATCCTGCTCGCGGCACAAACTTCGTGATTTGGGCCGACGACATTAAAGGCCCATGGCATGGACCTGTCGACCTAAAAGTCGACGGCATCGACCCGGGACATATCGTTGACCAAACAACTGGCAAACGCTACCTGTTCTTCTCCCACAAACATATGGCACCGCTATCGGACGACGGCCTGAGCTTAATAGGGGAGAAGCGTGAGGTTTACGAAATGTGGCCTATCCCAGAGGAGTGGGACGTAGAATGTGATTGCATCGAAGCACCCAAACTGTTCTATCACGACGGCTACTATCACCTGCTGACAGCGCAAGGCGGAACTGCCGGCCCAGCAACGAGCCACATGGTTGTAGAGCAACGAGCCAAAAGCCTTGAAGGTCCATGGGAACTGTCGCCTTATAACCCAGTGATACATACCGATAGCGCCGCCGAAGAATGGTGGTCGACAGGGCATGGCACCGCTGTTGAAGGCCCCGACGGACAGCTTTGGATGTATTACCACGGCTATAAAGCCAACAAACACTATATCGGACGCTCAACCCTCGCTCGCCCAGTGGAATGGACCGAAGACGGGTGGCTAAAAGTGGCTGAAAACAGATATGATACGCCCAAACTTAGCAATTTCAACTTGGATTTATCCGACAACTTTGATGCCGACAGCTTGTCGATGCAATGGATGGGCTGGAAAGAGCGTCTCGACGGCCATTACACCCTCAACGACGGCAAGATAACTGTCAATGGCAAAGGTGCTTCGCCCTCCGACGGCCGATTGCTATTGGTTCACTCCTACGGTGAATCCTACGAGGTGGAAGTTAATATCGAGCTCAACGAAAACAGCCACGGAGGATTAGTGTTATTCTATGCCGAAAATGCCTATACAGGCATAACATACGACGGCGAAAACATCTACATACATCGCGACGGAGTTGAAACCGAAACAAGACCCAACATCTACGGCGTTGGATGTAAAATCAAGCTCGTGAACTATCGCGGAATGTTGGATATGTACTTCAACAACCACGTCGTAGCACAAGGACTGAATGCTGCCGAACTCAACCACAACCGACTCGGCAACTTCTTGTCGCTCTGCCCTGCACTTGTGTCAATTGGCGACGGCTCTATTAGCTTCAAAAAATTCCGCTACAAGAGCCTCTGACCGCAAATTCACACCCCAAAAAATGCCTTTCGGTGACAAATTGCCAATCGGTTATTGAAAAATAGGCGATTTTTCGTGGTTTTGGGAGTGTGATTTTGAAATTAATTTGCTATTTTTGCCATTGCAAACTATACTTTGATGAGAATAAAGCGTTATTCTCATAGGTAAACCTCGATTTTGGTGCTGAAAAAGGGACTGATTCGGGGTGTAGTGTTGTGGAATTAAAGTACCTAATCAAGCGAAGAATTAGGGCTCCTAACAAGTAACAAGAACAGAATCATGGCAGAATTACGACTATATCCTAATCTGATTCTCGAAGCGCTCAAAAATGTGCGCTATCCAGGCAACGGCAAAAACATTGTCGAAGCCGAAATGGTCGAGGACGACATCCGCATAGAGGGCAACAAAGTCAGCTTCTCGTTGGTGTTTGAGCGTCCAACCGATCCATTTATCAAATCGATTGTAAAATCGGCAGAGGCAGCTATTCTCACCTACATTTCACCCGACGTCGAAATAAAGGGCAACATCAATGTCAAAACTCGCATTGCAGCGCCTCAACCAGTTGAGAAGCCGCTATCGAAAGTCACAAACATCATCGGAATCTCATCAGGCAAGGGTGGGGTAGGGAAGTCGACCGTTGCAAGCAACCTCGCTGTAGCCCTCGCTCGTGAAGGATATAAAGTCGGATTGCTCGATGCCGACATCTTCGGCCCTTCAATGCCCAAAATGTTTGGAGTAGAAGATGCCGAAATCTATATGCACCGCGTCGACGGTCGCGAGCTGATTATACCGCTTGAACGCTACGGAGTGAAAATCCTGTCGATAGGTTTCCTTGTCGACAAAAATAGCGCAGTGCTATGGCGTGGCTCAATGGCTTCAAATGCTCTCAAGCAGCTAATCACCGATGCCGATTGGGGCGAACTCGACTATTTCTTGATTGATATGCCCCCGGGCACATCCGACATACATTTGACTTTGGTGCAAACACTTGGCATCACAGGCGTAGTGATAGTCACCACACCTCAGCAAGTGGCGCTTGCCGATGCTCGAAAAGGTATATCGATGTTCACAGGCGAGAAAGTCAATGTGCCAATTCTCGGCTTGGTAGAAAATATGGCATGGTTTACGCCTGAGCTACACCCCGAAGAACGCTACTATCTGTTCGGACGTGAGGGTGGGGCAGACCTCGCCAAAGAGTTGGGCGTGAAGCTACTTGGTCAAATACCAATCGTCGGCACAATCTGCGAGCATGGCGACGACGGACACCCAATAGCACTCGACGACACAGTGGCTGGTATGGCATTTATGCACGTAGCCCACGAAGTGATTGACGCTATCGATGTGCGCAACAACACCCTTCCGCCAACACAGAAGGTAAGTATGAAAAAATAACCGACGAAAGTCGTTAGATATAGTTTGACAGATATGGATAAAGTAAAGCCCAAAAAAGCTCTTGGCCAACACTTTCTGACCGATGAAAGTATAGCTCACCGCATTGCTTCGACTGTGGATAGCAACCCATTGCTGCCCATTGTAGAGGTAGGGCCTGGCATGGGTATGCTTACCAAATATCTGCTTGAAGCTGGGCGCAACCTGACGGTAGTGGAACTCGACACTGAAAGCGTTGCTTTCCTGCGCAACAACTACCCCAAACTCGACGGACACATCGTTGAGGGCGATTTCCTTAAGCTCGACCTACGACAATTTGCCAACGACGAGGGCCAATTGGCCGTAATTGGCAACTATCCATACAACATTTCCTCACAGATATTTTTCCACGTGCTCGACTACAAAGATAGCGTCACGCTATGCTCCGGTATGTTGCAACGCGAAGTAGCTGAGCGCCTTGCGGCTGCTCCCGGCACTAAGACGCGTGGCATCCTTTCGGTGCTACTCCAAGCATGGTACGATGTTGAATATCTGTTCACCGTCAGCGAAAACGTGTTCAATCCCCCTCCAAAAGTAAAGTCGGGGGTAATCAAGATGACACGCAACGCTGTGACCGACTTAGGCTGCGACGAACGCCTGTTCAAAACCGTGGTAAAAACCACATTCGGCCAACGCCGCAAAACTATACGCAACTCCCTCAAGCCGCTGATTCCTCCGGGAGTCCCTTTGCCGGATCATCCGCTCATGGGGCAAAGGCCCGAACAACTCAGTGTGGCTGAATTTATAGAATTGACCAACCTTATTACCAACCTTCGTTCGCAATGAAAGAATTTACTGAAGAATATCTCGACCGTATGCGCGACATTGCTGCGGCTCGAAACGAAGAGGAAGCCCGTAAGGAGCTTGAGGAAATGCACCCTGCCGACATCGCAGAGCTTTATCAGAGCCTCGACCTCAAAGAGGCTGAATTTCTCTACGACCTTCTCGACGAGGATACACGAGCCGAAGTGCTTATGGAACTCGATGAGGATGACCGTCGCAAACTGCTTGCCGACATGCCGGCAATGGAGATTGCTAAGCAGGTAATCGACCACCTCGACTCCGACGAAGCTGTTGACCTTATCCAAGAGTTGGACGAGGAGGACCGCGAAGAGATTCTCTCCCATATCGATGATATGGAACAGGCTGGCGACATTCTCGACCTGTTGAAATACGACGAGGACACCGCCGGTGGTTTGATGGGTACCGAAATGATTGTGGTCAACGAAAATTGGTCGATGCCCGAATGTATCAAACAGATGAGAATGCAGGCCGAGGAGATTGACGAAATCTACTATGTCTACGTTGTCGACGACGAGGAGCGACTGAAAGGTATTCTGCCGCTGAAAACCGTCATCACTCACCCTTCTGTGCAGAAAATCAAATCGGTAATGGAGGATGACCCAGTTGCTGTGAAAGCTGATACACCTATCGATGAAGTTGCCCTCGATTTCGAAAAATACGACCTTGTAGTAATGCCTGTAGTCGACTCAATTGGGCGTTTGGTAGGGCGCATTACTGTCGACGACGTAATGGACAAAGTGCGTGAATCATCGGAACGCGACTACCAGTTGGCTTCAGGTCTTTCGTCCGACGTCGATGCCGACGACTCTATATGGGCTCAAACCAAAGCTCGAATTCCTTGGCTCCTAATCGGCGTTGCAAGTGGTATCTTAGCGTCGGTAATTCTCGGAGGCTTCGAGTCGCAACTGCAAGCCGTCTCAGCGTTGGCGCTATTCATCCCCCTCATCGGTGGTACGGGTGGTAACGTAGGCGTACAATCATCGGCAATCATCGTTCAAGGTCTTGCCAATGGCTCACTCGACGTAAAGGAATTCGGCAAACAGGTATGGAAAGAATTCCGCATCGGCTTGCTGAATGCGTCAGTAATATCGCTCGTTACGTTCGTCTACAACATATTCTTCATCCCCGACGATTTTGCCGTAACGATGTCGGTAACTCTGTCGCTATTCTTCGTGACAATGTTTGCCACACTGCTCGGCACGGCAATCCCGCTTACGTTCGAGAAATTCAAAATTAACCCTGCGTTGGCAACTGGCCCATTCATTCAGATTACAAACGACATTATCGGCATATTGATTTACGTCTACGTTTCGTCATGGCTTCTCGGCATGTTCGCAGCTTAGACCAATCAACCCGTATCAATCATATAGTCAATTGACCGCTGAATCGACAAAAAGCATTTGAAAATGACTTACGAATATGATTACCTTATAATCGGCTCTGGCATTGCTGGCATGAGTTTCGCGCTGAAAGTAGCCGAAACTGGCCGTGTGGCGCTGCTCTGCAAAACCTCGCTCGAAGAAGCTAATACAGCACTCGCTCAAGGGGGCATCGCATCGGTCACAAACCTCGAAATCGACAATTTCGAAAAGCACATCCACGACACAATGGTAGCTGGCGACTGGCTAAGCGACCCGAAGTCTGTAGAAAAGGTGGTGTGCAATGCACCTGAGCAAATCGAAGAGCTTCTAAATTGGGGCGTTGACTTCGACCGCAAAGAGGACGGGACATTCGACTTGCACCGCGAAGGAGGGCACTCCGAATTCCGAATCCTTCACCACGCCGACAACACTGGCTACGAAATACAACAAAGCCTTATTCAACGTGTTCGCCAGCATAGCAACATCGACGTATTCGACAATCATTTTGCCATTGAGATTATCACTCAACACCATTTAGGCAAGATTGTAACCCGACGCACAACCGACATCACTTGCTATGGCGCTTACGTGCTCAATCAGGCAACAGGCAGCGTTGACACTTTCCTTTCGAAAGTCACCCTAATGGCAACTGGCGGCGCTGGGGCTGTGTATCAAACAACCACCAACCCCCTTATAGCCACAGGCGACGGCATCGCTATGGTTTATCGCGCAAAGGGTACGGTTAAGGATATGGAGTTCATCCAGTTTCACCCGACAGCTTTGTTCCACCATGGCGACCGCCCATCATTCCTAATCACCGAAGCTATGCGCGGTTATGGAGCCGTGTTGCGCGACATCAACGGCAAGGAATTTATGCACAAATACGATTCGCGCCTTTCGTTGGCACCACGCGACATCGTAGCTCGCGCTATCGACAACGAAATGAAGCTCGCTGGGTCGGACCACGTCTACCTCGACGTAACCCATAAAGACCCGGAGGAGACCCGTCATCATTTCCCTAACATCTACAAAAAATGCCTTTCGCTTGGCATCGACATAACTAAGGATTATATCCCTGTAGCTCCAGCGGCGCACTACCTTTGCGGTGGCATAGCCGTTGATTATAATGGCGAATCGTCAATCAAACGCCTCTATGCCGTAGGCGAATGTTCTTGCACCGGCTTACATGGTGGCAACCGTTTGGCGTCAAACTCGCTCATCGAAGCTATTGTATATGCCGAAGCGGCTGCTAATCACGCTAAAAACCGTATTGGTGGCTACCAGTGGCGCACCGACGTGCCTTCATGGAACGATGAAGGGACACGTCACAACGAGGAAATGGTGCTTATCACTCAGAGCCTAAAGGAAGTAAACCAAATAATGGGCACCTACGTAGGCATCGTACGCTCCGACTTGCGCCTCGACCGCGCTTGGAATCGCTTGGACATCCTCTACGAAGAAACAGAAAAGCTATTTAAGTGCTCCAAAGCATCGCGCGAAATATGCGAGTTGCGCAACATAATCAACGTAGGCTATCTGATAATGCGTCAAGCCAAAGAACGCAAAGAATCGCGTGGCCTACATTATACTCTCGACTATCCTCCAACACCGAATAAAACAACTGACTAACAATATATTACAACATAAAACTCTCTGACTCCAAGAGCCTCGATTTAAGTATTGAAATTTATCATTGACATATTGCATCGTTGCAGCCGCGGGGTGGTACTCGCGGTTGTGCTGTCAATACTTTTGCCTGTAATTGCATCAGCACAAACCGAGCAAGAACTGCTTCGAGTATCGAAGGTTAAAGCGTACAAAGGTGGATATCATACTGTCATCGACGGCGACTCAGTGCTGATGATTGTGTTCAATGAAGTCACGGTGTTCCCACCGATGAAATTCAAGAACAAAAAGCAGGAAGAATTCTATTGGCGCACGGTGCGCGATGTTCGCAAAGCGCTCCCTTACGCCAAACTGATATGCGAAACTTTGGTTGAAACCTACGAATATCTCCAAACTTTCGAAACAACCGAGGAGCGCGAACAGTATCTCAAAGAGATGGAGAGCGCACTGTTTGAACAATATAAGCCCGCACTGAAGAAGTTCACTCGGCGTCAAGCTCGCACTTTGGTCAAGCTAATCCAACGCGAAACCAATCAGAGCAGTTTTGAAATTTTGAAAGCTTTTCTCGGCTCATTTAGGGCTACGTTCTGGCAAGGATTCGGCAAAATATTTGGTGTGAACATAAAGGACCAATACCGACCGAACACAAATGCCGACGATGCTACAATTGAACGAATAGCTACTCTTATTGAACAGGGACGACTCTAAAACGCCCTACTCAACATATAAATTCTACAAGAACAATAACTTGACTTGATGAATAAACGCAACAACATATTTAGCCTCGCTCTAATGGCTGCCACCATTCTATTATTAGCGGCCTGCGCGAGCATTGGACGACCTGAAGGGGGCCCAAAGGATGAGCTTCCTCCAGTATATGTGAAATCCGACCCAGCACCGGGAGCATTGAACTTCAACGAAACAGAACTGAGCATATACTTCGACGAGAATATCAAAGTGGAAGATGTGATGAACAAGGTTGTGGTTTCGCCTGTTCAAAAAACTCCTCCTCGAGTTTCAGCCAACGGTAAGCGTCTTACCATATTGCTGCAAGACACACTCGTGCCAAATGCAACCTACACAATCGATTGCTCCGATGCCATTCGCGACCTTAATGAGAACAACATTCTCGACGGTTTCGCATTCGATTTCTCTACTGGCGACACTCGCGACTCGTTGGTAATCAGCGGTATGCTATTTGAAGCTCGCAATCTCGAGCCAGCGCAAGGTGTGATTGTCGGCGTATATTCCAATCTTGAGGATTCTGCACTCACCACTCTACCTATGGACCGCATCACAAAGACTAATCAGTATGGCCAATTTGTGATTCGCAACCTTGCTGAGGGCACCTACAACATATTCGCTATCAACGACATCAACCGCGACTATCATTGGGACCGCTCTGAGGATGTGGCTTTCTATGATACCCCCGTAGTTCCTATCATAGAAAATATAGAGGTATCCGACACGTTGCGTGCTGCCAACGGCAGTGACTCAATTGTGGTGCGAAACGGCTGGCGCTACCTGCCCAACGACATCCTGCTGACGTGGTTCAACGAGAACTATAAATCACAATATCTGCGCAACAACAACCGCAACGACTCCACCCGAATAGTGTTTGAATTTGGTGCTCCTGTCGACACTCTGCCTATTTTGACGCTGCTCAACACCGAGTTTGCTGGCGCGACGCTCGACAGTGTGTCTAAAGTGGACCGCGCTGCCGCCAACGACACCCTTACTTATTGGCTGAATAATAAGCAATTGGTGCAAAGCGACACTCTGATAATTGAAGCCCGATACATCAAAACCGACACGCTCAACCAGCTATCTTGGACCACCGACACGCTGAAACTTATCGACAAGTCGAAGCCAAAACAGAAGAATGACAAGAAGAAAAAGGAGGAAAAAGAGGAGGGCGACTCAATCGAAGCACCTGAGCTCACGTTTATGAACTTTTCTTCGACCACTCGTGGCAGCCACGACGTCAACAAACCGCTCCGATTCGTTGCTTCGCAACCTGTCGACACTATCTATGAGAAAGGACTACACCTTGAGATGCAAGTCGACACGCTGTGGGTTGACCTTGGCACACCCAAAGTGTATCGCGATTCGGCTCACCGACTGCTCAACTACCGCCTCGATTACGATTGGGAACCTGGCGCCAAATACCGATTCACAGCCGACTCTGCCTCTATTGTAGGCATTTACAACGAATGGATTCAAAATGAAAGCACTGAATTCACCATCAAAAATCTGGAAGAATACTCCACAGTCACGTTCAATATCACTGGACTTGAATCTGGCCAACCATTGGTTGTCGAACTGCTGAACACGTCCGACAAGCCTGTTGCGACCACCGTAGCCAAAGGGGGCGCAGCTAAGTTTGAATTCCTTGCGCCAAACACTTACTATGCACGAGCATTTGTCGACCGCAACGAAAACGGAAAATGGGATACTGGCAACATTAGCACCAAAACCCAACCCGAAGAGGTGTACTACTTCTCAAAAAAACTACCGCTGAAGAAAAACTGGGACCTCGCGCAGAGTTGGGACCTCAACGAATTGCCAATCGATGCGCAAAAACCCTACGACATAAAGAAAAATAAACCCAAAACCAAGGACCGCAAGCAGAACAATGGCGAAGAGGACGAGGATGAGTACGACGAATTCAACGAAGAAGATGAATTCTACTCGCCCGGCAGCTCGCAATATTCTGGCTACGGCAATTCACAAGGTTATGGCAATACGCAAGGCGGCTCATTCGGCCGTTACTAATAGCCTTCCCAAAAACATAACAAAGCAGCAATTTCTTAAACAGATATGCCCAAACTGACCAAAGAGATATTAGACGACACGACCTATTGCCAACTCGGCTTGCGCTTAGGTCCTGATAGCCTTGATGTGATGATATACAACCCGATGCAAGATAATTCTATCATCTGCGAATCGTTTGCAATCACATCAGGCAACGACCGATTGAAATCGCTCGAAGAGATTGTGTACGACAATCCATTACTGCTAAGCGAATACCACAAAACCAACATCGTGGTCGAAACTCCTACATTTTGCGTCGTACCCTCCGAAGTTGGCGACAACGACATCGCCGCCGAACTGCTCTACGCAGCTCATCCCGACTGCAAAGATTCTACCGACCTTATACGAAACCACGTAGCAAGCCTCGGCGTCGATTTCCTCACCGCTTTGTCGAACAAAGAGTGTAATTTCCTACGCCGAACTTTCGACAATGCACCCATTCGTCTCAATCTCGCGCTTTTGGCCTACTACTACAGCGCACAACTCCCTAAGGGTAACACCGCTAAGATATTCGTTAATCTTCGCGAACATTCAGCCGACGTGCTCGCTCTGTCATGCGACCGACTGCTGCTTGCCAACCGCTTTGAATTCCGCGAAATAGCCGACATCGCTTACTATATCATCGCTGCCAGCGAAAGAGTGAAAAGCCTGTCGGACGACCCTCAAGCCGCAGCACCCGAAATACTCGTCAGAGGCCAACGTGGCGAGCGCGACGAACTGCTTTCGGCTCTGCGCACATTCTGCCCGACAGTGATGCCAATGATATTCCCGTCAGCAATGTATCGCGCTGGTCGTGATGCCCTGAATGCACCGTTTGACTTGATAATTCTTCCCCTATGCGAATAATACGTGGCAAATTCGGACGCCGCCGTTTCGACGTCCCAACCAATATCACAGCACGCCCAACAACCGACTTTGCGCGTGAAAACATATTCAACGTGCTCGAAAATCTTGTCGATTTCGACGACGAGCCAACAGCCCTCGACCTCTTTGCCGGGACTGGCGCCATAACCTTAGAATTTCTTTCGCGAGGCTGCTCACGCGTCACAGCCGTCGAAAAAGCGCAAACACAGTATAATTTCATACGCAAAGTGGCTCAGCAACTCAATGTCCAAAACTTGACACTCCTCAAGACCGACGCGCTGCGCTTCATAGAGGCCGCTACGACGCCGTTTGACATCGTTTTTGCTGACCCGCCATACGATATGCCAAATTTTGAAAAAGTGCCTGAAATGGTGCTTAATTCGCGTCTGCTCGCACCCGGCTCAATCTTCATCATTGAACATTCAAAGGCTCACGACTTCTCTGCGTTGCCCCACTTTGCGCAACATCGCGTCTACGGCAGCGTGAATTTCTCAATTTTCCAAATTCCCGAAACAGAACAAACCGAAATATGAAAACTATTTTTAAGACTCTGCTCGCCATTGCAATTGCACTGCCGTTCACGCAATGCAATATGCAAACAAACCGCACAGAATCGCTCACAAACGCCCGACAAGCCATTGCCAACGGGGAATACGAAATAGCTATCGCTTCGCTCGAAGATGCAGCAAATTCGCTTTCCGACTCCACAGCATCGCCCACAAAGCTGTCGGAATTGGCACTCCTTTATATGATTGCCAACGACCACGCAGCCGACGACGACTACAGTCTAAAAGCACTCGACGCCTATCGCCGAGCCGTCAAAATTAATGCTGACAGCGTCGAAACATTCATCACAACCCTCGCCCCCGACGAAATGCAATATCTGTTGATACTTAGCTCATTAAGCAGCTCAATCGACAATGCTATCAACGGCGTCGAAATCGAAGAATTCGAAGAAGGATTCTACGAAGAGAATGACTCACTCAACACAGTAACCGAATAACCTGCTTACACTTATGTCCGACTGGCAATCAGCATTACAAAACTTTCTGAACGATAATCCCGACTTGCCGCAGGGAGAAGAAACCACAGCGTCAACACCTGTCGAGACGAAAAAACCGCGCCTCGACATCATTCTCGACCGAAAGGGGAGAGCTGGCAAAACAGCCACCATTATTGCAGGCTTCGCCGACGACACCACCGACGAAGAAATCGGCAATTTGGCTACACTACTCAAACAGAAACTCGGCACTGGCGGGTCGTCACGCGGCGGCGAAATACTCATACAAGGCGACCGCCGAAACGACGTCGCACGCCTACTCCAAGCCGAAGGCTACAAAACCCGCATCATATAGCCACCGTGACCGCATTGCACCGCCATGCGCCCAAATATCGCTCAAAGGCAAATCGAATTTTGATGATACAAAACTAATTGCTATCTTTGCAGACGCAAACCGCAGCACGCTGCTATTTGTAACATATGAAAATGGCTACAGTCGATA
>JAGBWK010000004.1 GCA_017629835.1 Muribaculaceae bacterium
CTTCCTAAAGTAGCTTCTATGCTCGATAAACTTGCTAAACGCAACATTATCCACAAAAACAAAGCTAGCAACTTGAAATCTAAATTGGCTCTTCACGTTAACAAACTTGCTTAATTTGCAACGAAGACCAAATAAAATATACGAGCTCTTTTCTGTAACAACAGATGAGAGCTTTTTTTATTATTGAATTGCGCATGCGACATCTTTTTAATCGTTGATTTTAATTAAATTTTGTCTAATGGAAAACAAAGCTATAAAACTTTGGAGCGAAGATGAGCGCCCTCGTGAGAAGATTAAGTTACACGGGGTAGAAACTCTTACCGATGCCGAACTTTTGGCTGTTATGCTTGGTTCGGGCACAAAGGATAAGAATGTAGTGGAACTTTCACGCGAAATACTTGCTTCTGTGGGTGGTCGTCTTGATCAACTTGCTCGTCTTTCGCTTTACGATCTTCAACATCAATTCAAAGGGATAGGAGAGGCTAAGGCGATGCATCTGCTCGCTACACTTGAATTTGGCCGTCGCCGCAATGCAGCCTCGGCTGCCGATGCCGATTCTATCCGTTCCTCTTTAGATGTGGCTCGTATGATGTCTTTTATTGGCGATTTTCCAGTTGAAGAGTTTTGGGTTATATTGCTCAATCGCAAGAATAAGGTGATTGGTCGCGAATGTGTAGCTCGTGGCGGAGTATCGGCTGTAATGGTGGATATGCGTATTTTGCTCAAACCTGCTATTACGCGCCTTGCTTCGGGTGTTGTGCTTTGTCATAATCACCCTTCTGGCTCTATCCAGCCAAGCTTAGAGGACCGTAAGCTTACAAAAAGAGTTGCCTCAGCAGTTGAATTGCTTGATATTAAACTTGTCGACCATGTGATTATAACCTCCGACCGCTCTCAATTCTATAGTTTCGCTGATCAAGGCGAATTATAAATCAATAATGTAGTTGTTAATTCTCAATTCTCAATTCTCAATTCTCAATTTTCAATTCTCAATTTAAATATGGAACCACAATTAAATGCACATAATAAGGCGGAATTTCCGCCAATGCACACGGCTGAGCACATTTTGAACGGTACAATGGTGAAGATGTTTGGCTGCCCTCGTTCGCGCAATGCGCATATCGAACGTAAAAAGAGTAAAGCTGACTATGAACTTGCTCAAGCACCAACAGAGGAACAAGTACGCGAAATCGAGCGCAGAGTGAACGAGCAGATAGCTCGCAATCTTGATGTGACTATTGAGTTTATGACTCGCGATGAAGCAGCCGAGATAGTTGATCTCTCTAAATTGCCTGTAGATGCCTCTGAAACGCTTCGTATTGTGCGAGTAGGTGATTATGACAACTGTGCTTGCATTGGCGCTCATGTGAAGAATACAAGCGAAATAGGTACATTCCGTATACTTACTCACGACTTTGCAGATGGTCGTTGGCGTATGCGTTTCAAACTTGAAAATTGTCCGTATGTAGAAGAATAGTATGAAAAAGATTTTTGTTATAGATTGGATTTTGTTGGCAGTTGCGGCATTTTCGGCATATTCAGGAATAGAGTTGCATGTGGCTGGTCATGGCGATGTACATGAAATATGGCATAATTGGGCAGTCGTTCATGTGATTACAAG
>JAGBWK010000023.1 GCA_017629835.1 Muribaculaceae bacterium
ATGCTTGTTGCTGCTGGCAACTCTTGGGCTGCTGCAAGTTTCAACGTAACAGCTATCGAAGGTCAGGATGCTCCTGCATTCCTCATCGTGCCTAACCAGATTCCTACTCAGATGACTTCTTACTCTTACACTATCCCCGAAGGTTACTTCATCATCGACGGTGTTAAGAGTGCCGCTGTTTCTGGCTCATTCTCAATCCAGCGCGAAGTTGTCATCACTGAGGACGACATCTACTTCATCCCCGAATCTGACGTTGTTGCATTGGTCAACTTCTATGGCGTAACAGTTTCATTCGGCGTGCCCTATCAAAGCGACTACACCGTTCGCGGTAAGTCAGTTGAAAGCATCAAGGTGACTATGGACGAACAGGAACTCGTTTATGGCACCGACTGGACTGCTGAATACAATGGTAGCATGTTCATCGCTGCTGTATCTCAGGCATTCAAAGAAACTATGACCGATTGCACTTTCTCAATCGACATACCTGCAGGTGCTCTCTCTATCAATGGCACTGACAACCCTGCAATCTCTCACAGCTGGGAAGTTGTTGCTAACCGCACTTACGAATACGCTCTTGGTGCTACTGCCGACGGCGAATTTGGCAACTTCCAGCCAGCCGACGTTGCTGAACTTGCTAAGATTTACATCAAGTTCATCGGTTCTAAGGAAATTGAAGTGTTCAACCGCAACTTTATCAGCCTCCGCGATGGTAACTACCAATACAATGTAATTCCTCAAGTTAACATCATCGAGCCTACTGAAGAAGGTGCTGAACCAGTTGCTGAACTCGTATTCAATCCAGCTCCTAAAGCTGCTGGTTCTTACACTCTTACACTCAATGCTTGTGCATTCGTTATCGACGGCGCATTTGATTCACCAAGCGTAAGAGAAAAATTCCAGATTGTAAGCTCTGAAATCAATGTTGAAGCTGACGCTAACAACAAGATTACAGTTGTTTCAATCGACGGTCGTGTACTCCTCCGCGATGCAGAACCTGCTGAAGCAGAAACACTTGCTCCCGGTCTCTACATCATCAACGGCAGCAAACGCGCCATTAAATAAACACCTGTCGTAACATCCCATTGTTGGCAAAAGCCATCGTCTTTAACCAACAATGTCAACCAACTCTTAGGGGTCGCACTCGCGACCCCTAACTTTTCCATAGCCCCGTCCTATTGCTATAAATTTCGGGAGTGGGGCGATTCGATTTTCGGTAAAAATGCGTAATTTTGCAGTCGAAATGAACAATGCAATTCAACAGCCTCGCGAACGCCTTTGGAATAGAAACTACCTAAGCGTGTGGATAGCTAATTTCATGCTGTTCTTCTCGTTTATGCTTCTGACGCCGTTGCTTCCGCTATATCTCAGCGAAACTTTCGCCGCCGACAAGCAAGCTATCGGCATAGTTTTGTCGGGTTATATCCTTACCACGCTGTTGATACGCCCTTTCAGTGGCTACATCGTCGATTCGTTTCCGCGTAAGGCTGTGTTGCTAATCACTTTCTTCATTTTTGCAGCATTCTTTGCCGGCTACCTTGTAGCAGGCACGCTCACGCTGTTCACCATTGTCCGTACTCTCCATGGCTTCCCATTTGGTGCTGTCACTGTAGCAAACTCCACTGTGGCTATCGACGTGTTGCCATCCTCGCGTCGTACAGAAGGGATTGGCTACTATGGACTTAGCAACAACATCGCGACGGCAATCGGTCCGACCATTGCGCTATGGATTTTTGCCGTGTCAGGCAGTTTCGACCTGCTGTTCTGGCTCTCGTTGATCGTTGCGTTAGCAGGATTTTGGATTAACTCTACGGTGCAACTCCCCAAGCGTGAGGTGGTCAAAGGACGTCCGCCAATGTCGCTCGACCGCTTTATCCTGCTCAAAGGGTGGAGCCAAAGCCTTTGTATGATATGCTATGCTGCATCGCATGGCGTGATTGCAACCTACGTTGCAATCTACGGCAAAGAGCAACTCGGCATCACTGGTGGCACAGGACTCTTTTTCATGCTTTTGGCTGGAGGTCTTATCCTCTCGCGACTCACTGGTAGCCGCTCGCTCCGCAAAGGTCGCATTGTGGAAAATGCCGTAGTTGGCGTCTGCATCTCGCTCTTTGGCTACTTGCTCTTCGCAGCTGTTCAAAATATGTTTGCATTCTATGCCTCAGCCCTAATCATCGGTTTGGGCAACGGATATATGTTCCCGGCATTCCAAAATATGTTTATCAACCTTGCCGACAACGACCGTCGTGGCACAGCCAACTCCACGCTCCTCGTATCGTGGGATATAGGTATCGGTATTGGCACACTCGTTGGCGGCTCTTTGGTTGAGCATTTCGACTATTCAACAGCATTCTGGTGGGCATGGATTGTCAACCTCATTGGTGTTGGTCTTTTCGTCGCATATTCACGTCGCCATTACCTTCGCAACCGACTGCGATAGGCTCAGTTTCAGTCTCTTGCAATGCTTTGGCATAGGAGAACGTGCAACTAATATTGTATATAATTCAGAAATAGATTAACTTTGCGTCCGCAATAAACAACGAACTTGATTCATGTTATTCAAAAACACTCCACATCTCCCTTTTTTAATTCAAGATTTATGAACAAGAAATTAAACAACTCCTTTATACGCAGAATCTTTGCCATTATCTTCTTGGCAGCAATGGCAACCTCAGCTATTGATGCTGCCGTTTGTACGGTCACTATTAAATGCAACGACCCAAATAACGTAGATTGGAATAACTTCTATTATAGAACTGCAGTTCCATCGGCAGAATCACTTTCCTTCTCATCCACTTGGACTCTCGGCGACGACGGCTACTACACAAACGTGGTCAAGGGTACTGCCACTGTAGTAGGAGCTAAGATGTTTGTGTATTTTACACCTAATGATGGCTATTTTATGACATCATGCAGTGGTGATTATACTGCAAATCCAGCAGTGCCAGTGAGCGGAGAAATTCGTGCACTCGACGGCGTGGCAGCAGAGAAAAATGCTGGTTTTACAAATATTAGCTATTCTCTCACCGTCAATGTATATCCACGTCAAACGGTCACTACCAACAAGACTGTTAACCTCAATTTCGTTTCCGAATCCGCTGACGCAAACATCGTGTGGAACGCCGACGGCACCGACCGCAACATCGACCTCGCAGTAGGCTCCGACTCATATACTACAACTTACAGCGAAGTAAAAATTGGTCCTAACTACGTTGAATCCTCTACTGGCTACCTCCACTTTTCGAACGCAATCTCATTGTCGCTTCCCGATGCATATACAGCCAAGTGGCGCTTGAAGAGGTCTGATTCATCAATATTCGCCTCAGGCGACTTCGTTGGCGACGGACTTATGCACCAACTCACAAGCTGGAACACTGCTTCAGCCGACCTCAATAATGCTACATTCGAGGTTTACGAAGTAGTAAAGAATCAGCGTGTAGCGTTTAACATCAGCAATATGACAATCCACCCCGAAATCGTAGCAGATGATAACGTTGTTATCAATCCACGAAACTATGAAGCAGAGTGGCACAATGGCGAAAGCTATATCGAAAAGTTGCTCGTTCCCGGCACTCAAGTCGTAATCCGTCCATATATCTACACCGCACCTAATGGCGACCTGATGACCAGCAAGATTGAGAGCATCGACGTGCAATACACCGCTGCTGCAACAGCTAAAAAACGTGCGGCTGGAGCAACAAAACTCTATCCCGAAAGCGACGGTAGCATTATGCTCTTAATTGACAGTAATGCTATAATCGTAGTCAACGGCAAACCCGACGAGCCAACCACAGGCGTTGAAGATGTAGTGGTCGACAGCGCTGCCAATAGCGAACGCCGAGTTTACGACCTTCGTGGCAATCTTGTGGGCACAAATGGTGTCAACGACAAACTTCCTTCGGGCATCTACATTGTAGGTGGTCGCAAAGTCAAGATTTAATAAGCCGCCTAATCAGTTTGGTCGAGAGCAAAAGCCAGTCGCCACTGATTTTTACGCTGTCGTAAAAATATTCTTTTAAAAAAATTAGCCACTCCGGTTGATTATGCAAAATAATTGCTAATTTTGCGTAATTAACCGGATTGCATTTTTAGAGCAGTTCAATTCATTGAGCATAACAATAAATAACTCGCCTTGAGTATGAGTAAGGACAATTTCACTACGGCCGAAGAGGATAAAATGATTGAAGAGGCGTTTGCCGACGTGCTAAACGGCTACATCAATAGCAATCACCGTAAAAAGGTTGAAATAATCGACCGCGCCTTTAAGTTTGCCAAAGAGGCTCACAAAGGTGTACGCCGTCGTTCGGGCGAGCCTTACATTATACACCCGATTGCTGTGGCTCGCATTGCAAGCCAGGAAATCGGTCTTGGCTCCACATCTATATGCGCCGCATTGCTTCACGATGTGGTTGAGGATACCGACTACACGGTTGAGGATATTGAGCAGCATCTCGGCAAGAAGATAGCACAGATAGTTGAGGGCCTCACTAAAATCTCTGGTGGTATCTTCGGACCTCGTGCTTCATCGCAAGCCGAAAACTTCCGCAAGCTGCTTCTTACCATGTCGGAAGATATTCGCGTGGTGCTAATCAAAATGGCCGACCGCTTGCACAATATGCGCACACTCGGCTCAATGGCGCCAAACAAACAGTATAAAATCGCTGGCGAAACCCTCTATATCTACGCTCCGTTGGCGCATCGCCTTGGCTTGTATGCTATCAAAACCGAGCTTGAGGACCTCGCATTCAAATATGAGCACCTCGAAGCTTACAACAAGATTTCATCGCAGATTGCAGCTTCCGAACAGAGTCGCGAACAAGCGTTCGAACATTTCTCTGCCCCCATTCGTGCGAAACTCGACGAAATGGGTCTGAAATACACGATGAAAGCTCGTGTGAAGTCGGTCTACTCCATTTGGAACAAAATGGAGACAAAGCATATCCCATTCGAAGAGGTCTACGACCTGTATGCCGTGCGCATCATCTTCGAATGTGACGACCCGACGGTTGAAAAGTCAATCTGTTGGCAAATCTATGGCGCAATCAACGACCTCTACAAGTTCCACCCCGACCGCACACGCAACTGGATTGGCAACCCCAAAGCAAACGGCTACCAAGCGTTGCACCTGACGGCTATGGGTCCCGACGGCAATTGGGTGGAGGTGCAGATTCGTTCGCAACAAATGGACGAAATCGCCGAAAAAGGCTTTGCTGCTCACTGGAAATACAAAATAGGGGAGGGCGACGAAGAGAGCGAACTGAACGTGTGGCTTCGTACTATCAAGGATATTCTCGACAATCCCGAGCCAAACGCAATCGACTTCCTCGACACGCTCAAACTCAACCTTTTCGCTTCCGAAATCGTGGTGTTCACCCCCAAAGGGGAGCTCGTCACTCTACCTAACAATGCCACAGTGCTCGACCTCGCGTTTGCGCTCCACTCGCAGATTGGTTGCCAGTGTATCGCCGGCAAGGTCAATCATCGTCTGGTGCCACTGAGCGAACGCCTCAAGAGTGGCGACCAAGTGGAGGTACTTACATCCAAATCGCAAACTCCTAAGCCAGAGTGGGCTGAGTTTCTTGTTACAGCAAGAGCCAAAACCCACCTGCGTAAAGCCCTTAGCCGCCTGCAGCAACCCGATATCAACAAGGGTAAAAAGCTCTTCGAAGAATTCCTTGCAGCAAACGAAATCACCGACAGCAACCAAATCATCACCAAGTTGCAAGGCCAGTTCAAGGTCAACAATCGCGAAGAACTCTATCTCCAGCTTGGACGCGAGGAGATTGTGCTCGACGATGCCGTAGCTAAAATGCTCAAACGTCAGTCGGGCAAAGACCCCAACTCCAGCATGTTGCGTAAGATATTCCGCATCCCATTCAAGGATCGCAACAAGGACGCCAACGAGCCTGCTGAAGAGGTCGACCCAATCAAACTCATCAACACCAAGGAGGTCTATTCGCTACATTACGACGAAAGCGGCTCCAACTTCAAATTTGCCGACTGTTGTACGCCGATTCCGGGCGACAATGTACTTGGATTCATCGATGATGATGGCCAAGTTGTAGTCCATTCAATCGACTGCCCTCGCGCGCTTGCCCTCAAAGCAAGTTTCGGCTCTCGACTCCTTTCAACTCGTTGGGAAATGACCGCTGGGCAATTCCTCGCACGTGTCCTTATTGAGGGTATCGACCGCTTTGGTATCCTTCAGGAGATTATACGCACCATTTCTACGAATATGTCGCTCAACATACGCCGCTTGAACATCAATGCCAACGACGAAGTGTTTAAGTGTGAGCTCAACGTGCTTGTCGACGACTCCAAAGTAGTCAACGACCTCTGCTCACAAATCAAGCGCATCAACGGCGTCCAGCGCGCCGTCCGCCTCCGCTAATCCCCCACACCCTTTTCTAAGCAATTAAAAAAACAATCGCTATAAAAACCGGAATCGGACTTTGAGGGTCGCGATTCCGGTTTAGTCGTATAATCAAGTTGATTGATAATCAGCGGAATACAATCAGATTGAACCGCCGTGTATATAATCAGACTGATATATGAGGGGGGATAAAATCCGATTGAGATGCGGTGGGGGAGTGGTTTATTTGTTGTCGTTTTCCGTGCCTAAGTTGAACTCGATAGTGGCTGAGCCGTTGAACAATAGCTCGCCAGATTGGAACGACACGTTTATCGAGGGCGTGTAGCTGATGTTGATGCGGAGGTCGTCGGCAGGGACGTCGATAGGCTTATCCCCAATGTTGACTGGAGTGATAGTCTTGTCGAGCACAACGTTGATGCCGTAGTCGGAGATGCTAAATGGCAAATTCTTAAAGGTCATTTCGTTGTAAAGTATGCTGTTGACATTCAAGTTGTAGATAGTGAAATCTACGCTGTTCTTTTCGAAATTGAGTGTGTAAGCATACGATATCTTGTTCTGCTCTTCGACTTTCTGACCAGCGGTGTTGGTGATTAGCATTGGTCCGTCCATAAGTGATTTTTGGGTGATTGCGCGAACACGATATTTGCCGTTAATCACATAGCTGATGTCGTAGTAAGATGTTGTGCCTGAACCGTAGCCGATTGTGCGGTCGTAGGAGATACATTTGAATTCGGTGATTACCAAGTCCTTATATTCAGCGCGAGGCACGTCGATTACTATGCCAAAATATTTGTTTTGAGCATATTTCACGTTTTCAATCACGAATTCTATGGGGTCTTTGTCGGCAGCTAAGCGAACATCGCTTACGTTAACGGTACAAATGCCTGCAGTGAGGTCATATTTCCACACATAGTTGGCTCCATTGAACATGTCGGCAGTAGCGTTGTCGGAATTTGTCACATAGCTGTAGTTGCGAGTCGATGCGTAGCCGTATTGTATGGTGTTTGTAGGAGGCTCTGTTCCCCAGCATGAAGTCAGCAGAAGTGCGACTAACGAAAGAAGCGTGGTTTTGAAGAGTTTCATAATGGTTGTAGTCAATTAGTTTTTATGATTTTGGCTGTAAAGCCACGGTGAAAGTTTTTTCTATAAAACGGAGTGTGGGGGTTGATTATTGTTGAAAGTCAAGCGCAAAGCGAAGCGTTACGCCAAACTTGCGGGGGTTGCCATGCTGAAGGAATCTGTTGCCCATCGACTCGAAATAGAATGTTGAATAATTCGTATTCGTGAGGTTTTCGCCCCATAGTTCGAGGTCGAAATAGCGTAGGCGTGTTGTGAGCGACACGTTGAGCGTTGCATAGAATGGCTGGTAGATGTCGTTGGCTTCGTTCCAGAACACGCGTCCTACGCCACGGCACGATACCATAGGCTCGAACGAGCGCACTTCAACGCTGCCGGGGATGTCGAAACGATACGATGCCGATGCAAACAATGTGTGCTCAGGTGCGTAAGGCACATGCTTGCCGCGGTAGTCGGCTCTGCCGTCGTTGTATTCCACGAAACGAGCGTTGGTGTAGCCATACGAAGCCTTAATCAGCAGTGGGTCGATAGGATTGTAGTTGGCTGACAATTCAGCACCCACGCTGCGAGTGCGGCCTGCGTTGGTCATCATTCGACCAGTGCTGTTTTCGTCGGGGAACACTGTCAGCTGCTGGTCGCGGCAGTCGATATAGAATGCTGCGAGGTCAACGTCGAGCCCTATTTCGGGGATATGTGTTGCGAAATCAATCTCGTAGTTCCAACTCGTCTCGGGCTTGTAGGAAATCACATCTTCGGGCTTATAGCTTGGGGCGGCCTCGTCTGCAGCTGCTACGCCACCGGGATGACCACCACCACTGGGCTGTCCACCACCACCGGGCTGTCCGCCACCGCCGGGTTGACCGCCAGTTTGAGGCTTGCCGTTGGCCATCATCTCTTGTTGGAGTATGTCGGAAAACATTTGGGTGTTGTAGCCCCCCGACTTGTATCCTTTCGAAGCTACAGCGCCAATCTCAAACTTATCGTTGAATCGGTAAGCGAGCTTCAATTCGGGCAGCAGCTGGAGCGACGTCATGTGCAAGCGGTCGGCGAGTTCTACATCGATAGGAGTTGAGCCCATTGGCACTAAGTTTGGTCCCTGTTTGCGATACATCGTGGCCGATGTATGGGCTTGGCAATCATATTCAAAGTCTGTGCGTTCGTAGGCTAAGCGCAGACCCAACGATGCGGTCAGCCCCTCCCACGTGTATTCGCTTTTATGGTAGAGCGCCCAACCCCAAATCGGACTGCGAAAACGGCTGTCGAGCAGCAGTGAGCGTTCGTCGAATTTAAGTTGCATCATACCCTGCATCATAGGGGGCAGAGCAGCGTTGATTGCCGCATTGATATTGCTCTCAACGAGGTTGGTGATGCCGTAATCCTTCAAGGTCACAGGCGCATCCATGTTGTAGCGGCGATAGAATCCGAACAGGCCGCCGAGCCAATTGTAGGAGCCTGCGGTGCCTTTCGCAACGAAATCTTGCGTCAACGACCACTCGTGGCGGCGTTGTGAAAGCACGAAATAATCCTCTGGTAAGAAATCTTGGTCGAGGGTCATATCGTCGTTGTGATACTGAAATCCGGTGATTGACGAAATGCTGATGTTATCGCCAAACCAGCGCATTGTCAATCCGTCGACTACTGCGGTGCGCTGATAATAGCAAGTGTCGTTATGGTTGATTTGGTTTGTGCCGGGTTGGTCCTTTGTGCCTACATACGCATATGGATAGCCACCTTGGCGAAGCAGCGTCACCCATGCGCTATTTTCGAGTATGAAATTCGACGACGGACGCCATGCCACTTTGGCCTTTGCAAAGCCTTGACGCTCGGTGTCGACATTTTTGCCTGTGTACTCATTTTTGAAGAAGCCGTCGGTGCAATTCATCGCGCCGATTACGCCTATACCCACGGTTTCAGAGGGCTTGAAATAGGTCGATACGTTGGCACGCCAGCTGTTGGCTGAGCCATATTCAAGAAGCGCACGTACGCCCTGATAGCGTAGTGGCGACACTGTGGTGATGTTGACCGCACCACCCATGGAGTTGCGGCCATACAGGATGCTCTGTGCGCCACGGATTATCTCCACTTTCTCCATATCGGGGAAATTGAAGTCGAAATTGTCCTTGTTGAGAATCTGCACATTGTCGACATTCATTGCTACGACAGGCTGGTCGATGCGTGTGCCGAGTCCGCGCACATAGATTGATGAGGTCATGCGCGACCCATATTGAGGCATATAGAAGTTTGGCGCGATTTCGCTGACACCCTTGATGCCGTCTATGTCGTAGCGCACAATCTCCTCACGGGTGATGTCGGTTTGTGCCGAAGGGAATGCCCCTGCCGATGTGGCTTTTATGGCTGAAACTGACACCTCTTCGAGCCCTACGATTGAGTCGAGGTAAGCAGTTGTTGACGAGTCGATAGTCGATGCCGATACGGCTATGCTACAGAGTAATAATAGAGTTGAAATTGCCCTCATTGAAATTTTGTTGAATAGATATTGGTAGTGCTCAGCTTAGGCAAATCTGTCAGTGATAGTTTAGGCAAATCTGACAGCGACAGTTGGGAATCTTGCTTTTTTGATTCGCTTGCCCTCGCGCGCACGTGAATTCGGTTACAAAGTTACTAAAAAAATGGGAGTTCTGACCATTGATGCGGCACTTTGACCAATTATTATTACTTTTTAATATCGTATTACAATAGATATTGCAAAAAAATTAATAATTTTGAAACATCATTGCCGCTGCTGCGCCAATTTGGCTCGTGGTTTCAACTTTTCAGCAATCAAATCAAACCAAAATTATCATAAATTTATTTCACATGAATCTTAAATCAATTGCCGCCCTGATGCTCGGCTTCGCTTCGTTTGGAGCTGCTGCCGTTGAATCGCCCGTCGATTATGTAAGTACTCTCGTTGGTACCCAGTCGAAGCACTCGCTCTCAACTGGTAATACCTATCCCGCAATTGCATTGCCTTGGGGTATGAACTTCTGGACCCCTCAAACTGGTTATATGGGCGATGGTTGGGGATATACCTATAACTCCGATAAAATACTCGGCTTCAAGCAAACTCACCAGCCCAGCCCTTGGATCAACGACTACGGCCAGTTTGCTATTATGCCTGTCACTGGTCGCCCAATGTTCAGCGAAGATGACCGCCAGAGCTGGTTCTCGCATAAAGCTGAGGTAGCTACTCCCTACTACTACAGCGTCTATCTGGCCGACCACGATGTAACTACCGAAATTGTGCCTACCGACCGCGCTGCAATGTTCCGCATCACATTCCCCGAAACCGACAACGCCTACGTCATTGTCGATGCTTTCGACAATGGTTCGCAAATCACAATCGACCCTGCATCGCAGACTATCACTGGCTATACAACCAAAAATAGCGGTGGCGTTCCCGAAAATTTCCGCAACTACTTTGTGGTGAAATTCGACCGCCCATTCACTTACACTGCTGCTGTCGATAATAACAATATCAGCACATCAAAGCTGTCGGCCAAAACCGACCGCGCTGGTGCGATTGTGGGCTTCAAAACCTCACGCCGTGGCGAAATGGTCACTGCTCGCGTAGCTTCTTCGTTCATCTCGCCCGAACAGGCACTTCGCAACTTGGAAGAGCTTGGCAACCGCTCATTTGAGCAAATCAAAGCCGACGGCAAAGCTCGCTGGAACGAGGTGCTTGGCGCTATCAACGTTGAGGACGACAATGTCGACAATCTTCGCACATTCTACTCTTGCCTCTATCGCTCAGTGCTCTTCCCACGCTCGTTCTATGAATTCGACGAAGCTGGCAACCCTGTGCACTACAGCCCCTACAATGGCGAAGTTCGCCCCGGATATATGTTCACCGACACAGGCTTCTGGGATACTTTCCGCTGCCTATTCCCAATGCTCAACCTCGTTTATCCTTCGATGAACAAGATGATGCAGCAAGGTTTGGTCAATACCTACCTCGAAAGCGGATTCCTCCCCGAATGGGCAAGCCCCGGTCATCGTGGATGTATGGTCGGCAACAACTCTGCTTCAGTCGTAGCTGATGCCTATATCAAAGGTGTGCGCGGTCAGGATATGGACGTGCTTTGGGAAGCTGTCACAAGCGGCGCTCACAAAGTTCACCCCAACGTGCCCTCAACTGGCCGTCTCGGTCATGAATACTACGACCGTCTCGGCTACGTGCCCTACAATGTTGGTATCAACGAAAGTGCTGCTCGCACTCTCGAATATGCCTACGACGACTGGTGTATCTACACTCTCGGCAAGGCTCTCGGTAAATCTGAAAAGGAATTAAAACCTTACGCTAAAGCGGCCCTCAACTATCGCAACCTCTTCGACCCTGAACACAAACTTATGCGCGGTCGCAACGAGGACGGCACATTCCAAAGCCCCTACAACCCACTCAAGTGGGGCGATGCCTTCACCGAAGGTAACGCATGGCACTATACTTGGTCAACATTCCACGATCCACAAGGCCTTATCAACCTTATGGGTGGCAAAGAGGGCTTCGTTGAAATGCTCGACTCTGTGTTCATCCTTCCTCCTGTGTTCGACGAAAGTTACTACGGGTCTGTAATCCACGAAATCCGCGAAATGCAAATCATGAATATGGGCAACTATGCTCATGGCAACCAGCCTATCCAGCACATGATTTACCTCTACGATTGGGCTGGTCAGCCTTGGAAAGCACAATATTGGCTTCGCGAGGTGATGAACAAGCTCTACAGCGCTGCCCCCGACGGATATTGCGGCGATGAAGATAATGGTCAAACCTCCGCTTGGTACGTGTTCTCAGCCCTTGGTTTCTATCCTGTATGTCCCGGTAGCACCGAATATGCACTCGGAGCGCCGCTATTCAAGAAGGTCACAGTAAACCTCGAGAATGGCAACACGCTGACTATTGAAGCTCCCGACAATAGCAACGTAAATCGCTACGTCAACAAACTGACAGTCAATGGCAAAAACGTCACTGCCAACTACCTCACTCATGAGCAACTCACAGGTGGCGCAATCGTCCGCTTCGACATGACCTCAGTGCCCAACACCACTCGTGGCACCGCCCCAGCCGACCTCCCATACTCCTTCTCGAAATAATCCCTACCCCCCCATACAATCCAAAAAGGGTTGAATCCGTAAAGGGTTGAACCACAAGGATTGAACTACAAAGGGTTGATTATCAGCCGATAATCAACCCTTCCTGATTTTGCAAGCAATTGAGGTTCGTTGCGCGTCAGCTTCGCTGGAAGCGTCGCAGACGCTCTTGATACGACTGCTTGTACATTCGCTTGACTTTGTCGTCAAGATACGAGCGCTCAATCAGCTCATATACCTTCAGTTGCTCTGTTGCAAACATCGCAATGATTGACTCTATTTTCTTTGGCAGCACGCCTATGCGTTTGCCAAATTCGATGAAATCATCTTTGCATGGGTGTCCAGTTCTGTCGTATGTTTCGGAGTGTTCACTCTTGGGCATCAATCCATTTTGGAGTGCGAAATCGCCGTCGTCAATATGGATTGACGTGTTCATCAAGTCGTAGGCTGGGGTTAACACATAATCGCCTTTGTCGGTCGCTTGGAGTGAGAAATTCTTCAAGTGGGCATCGCCATTGCTGAAAATGTAGTTGAACACAATCAATGTGAAGAATTTCGTCATCTCTACTTGCCATGCAGCTACATTTTGTCGCAACAGTTTGGCGGCATCCTCATAGCTACCTGTGTATTTGAAGTCGCTACCGTTATTTTTCTCCGTCTTGCCGGCAATTGACGCAAAGTCATCTTGAGCAATCTTGTTTCCGTCGGCAGCATAGTCAAAACGCTTGGTGATATACGCGGGCTGTCCATTGGAGAAAAAAGCAAGTGCATTGTCGGCAGTTTTGATATTATACACTTGGCTTGCAATCTGCATTGTAAGGTGCTCATTAGCAGGGATATTGTTCCTAAATCGCAAACTTTTAGTGTCAGGGGCAGGCTTGATGATATACAGCCCCGACTCGCTCTCGGGAGTGAGGATAATTTTGCCCGCTCTGACTATGGCAGAGAGCTTCTCCTGCACACCTGATATTGAGATTTTATTTATCGCTTTGACCAAATCTGCTTGGTTGTCGTCGTAGTTGAAATCCAATATGTGGCTCACTTTTTTGCCAAAGAATACTCTCCTAAGGCAAGCAGGGCTATATGTCGAAAAGCCGGGGCTAAGTGTGCCGGGGCAGTTGGTTATATCTTTCATAATTCTCTAATTGTTATAGCGCCAATCGTGTCATATTTTGCGGTCGCCAACAGCAAACCGAAAGAGTCATTTTCGTCGATTTTCAGCGTTCGGCATTGGATTGCCTTATTGGCGCCCTCCGATAGCATATTGAAGAAAAATGGGAATAGCTCATCGCTGCTGTATTCCTCTTTGCGTTTGGGAAAAGCGAGCGATATAGCCCTTGAATCAGCATCGATTAAGTATGCGTCGTCATACTTAAATGTGTAGCGTCCGTCGTCGGTTTCGGTCAGAATTCCTGCAACGACCCTGTTTGATAATACCTCTGCCTGTCGCATTATTTAACTCCCTTTACTTGCATTACTATCTCTAAACCAAGCACTTCGGTTATCTTCTCTAATGTTGACAACGACGGATTGCCGTTCTCTGCCTCAATGCTTTTGATTATTCGGGTACTCAGACCAGTGTAATCAGCCAAATCCTGTTGGGTCAAACCCAACACCGCCCTGCGTTCTTTGATTAATTCGCCATATTTCATAGTGCAATATATTTCACTTTTGCTGCAAAAGTATGCAATTTTTCCCATAAATCCAAATAAAAGTGCAATATATTGCCCTTTTATGGCAAAAAAAGTTTAACGTCTCTTTTGCGTCATCGAGAGGTATCATAAGTGTGCTAAGCGTCCTATGTAGCCTATTCTTCAAAGAAATCAGTGCCTTTTTTGCTTATACTAAAAGAAAAGTAGGTTGGAAAACGAGAGTTTTCCAACCTACAAGCTTGTTGAACAGTCTCTGGACTGTTTTTATCTGTTTGCTCGATTAGTCGAGGTTGAGTTTTTCCTTTGCAGGGTTGCGGTGGTGAATCTTACCGTCGATGTATTCTTGAGTGGCGATAAGAGTTGGTTTGGGGAGCTTTTCGTAGTAGCGTGAGATTTCAATCTGTTCGCGGTTTTCCGACACTTCTTCGAGGTTGTCGTTGAGCGAAGAGAATTCTTTGATTTTTTGGTCGAGGTCGTGCTTCATTTCGCCGGCAATCTGGTTGGCGCGTTTGGCGATGATGCTGACGGTTTCATAGACGTTGCCTGTGTCGTGCGACAGGTCGATCAAGTCGCGAGTGACGGTGTTCAGGGGTGCGTTTGTTTTCTTGTAATCCATCGTTATATTATGTTTTCAGTTTTTACTTATGTTGGTGGGATAAACCCTGTTGGAGTCGGTTGATTAGTCCTTCACGTGGCGGCTTGCAATCTTGAAGATGTTGTCGGCTTCGTGACGGTTGGATGAATCGGGATAGTTGTTGATGAAGCTATAGTATTCATCAATTACTACGCGGAAGCGGTCGAGTTTCTTCTCTTCGATACTTTGCAGAGCCTCTTGATAGCGAGCTTTGAGCACAAGCATTTCGAGTTCCTCCTTGTATTTTGAGTAGGGGTACTCTTTGATAGCATTCTTGGCTACGATTACGGCACTCTCGTAATTGTTGCCCATATAGTTGCCGAGGTTGTAGTAGAGTTGAGCGTTCTGCAACTCTTTGAGTGTCAGTTTGTCTTGGAGCTCAAAGATAGCGTTTTGAGCAATCGAAACGCGCTCGCTGCGTGGGAAATAGTCGAGGAAAGCCTGTAACTCTTCGATAGCCTTGACTGTGCCCGATTGGTCGAGCTGGGGCTCAGGCGAGTCGAGATAGTAGGCGTAGCCAGTGTAGAAGCGTGCCAACTCGGTGTATTTGCCACGAGGATAGCGCCCGTAGTAGCTCTGGAAATATGCGGCAGCATCGATGTACTCTTGATTTTCGTAGTGGCTCAAGCCCAAGAGGTAGAGCGATTCTTCAGCTTTGTCGGAGCCTTTGAAAACTGTCACTACATCTTTCAATAGCGTGTAGGCTTGAACATACTTCTGCTGTTCGAATGCTTTTTTGGCGTATTCGAATTTAACGTCGGGGTCGGTACTTTTCTGCACACGCTGATATTCACCACACGAGCTGAGTGTCAGTGCCGCCAGAAGTATGAAGATTAGTTTGCGCATTTATCCGATGTAATTTCTTGTTATTGAATAAGTTGACTAACCGGCTGCCTGACTTTTGGGCGTCGACGGCCGTTTAATCGCTTTAATTCAAGATGCAAAGTTAAGAAATTAACGGCAATTTCCAATCGGATAGGCTCGTTTTTTTACCTCAAAATTTATTTAATTTGAAGAATAAAGAGTAAATTTGCAGTGAATATCATATTTTAATCCGACCACCGCTATGAGTAAAGGCAATAAATTATTGGCGTTCATCAAGCGCCACCCTATATTATCAAATTTTGTTTTAATCATCATCACGGGATTTTTCCTCGTGTGGTTTATGCTTAATGTGGTGCTCGGAATATGGACTCGCCATGGCGAAACTATCCGCGTGCCCGGCGTTGAAGGTATGCAGATTGTACAGGCATGTCAAGTGCTTCATGACGGCGGATTTACGGTCGAAGTCGACTCAATCTACGAGGCTGGAATGGTTGCTCCCGGGGCTGTCGTCAGCCAGTCGCCTATACCTAATACGGTAGTGAAAGAGGGTCGTACGGTCTACCTTACATTCCGTTGCTATTCGAAGAAGCTCGTCAAAGTGCCATATTATTTTGATATGTCGTGCCGTCAGGCTCTCGCTCTGTTTGACGAGGTAGGGCTGACAAACGTATCAGTGAAAATGGTGCCCTCGGAGCATGCCGACTTGGTACTTGGCGCATACTACAATGGCTTGCGTCTGCAGCCAGGCTCTGAAATACCTGTCGATACTCAAATTATGCTCCAAGTTGGCGACGGACATCCTGAAATAGTCGACCCTATCGACTCTGAAGAGGCCGACCCTGTGTATCAGGAGGATGTCGATGCCGAATATATCCGCCAACTCGAAGAAGTTCTCCGTCAAATTTAATCCGATGACTGAGCTCGACGCAATTTTGCCCGACGATATGCTTACCGACGACTCAGCTCTCGCTGCTGGCTCGCCGCTCGTTGCTGATGCACTTGATTCAAGTGTCTCGGATGCCGACGATATCGATGCTGACGATTTGGCTGAAGCTGATGAGTCGGGCGAATTATATGAGCATTTCCGTTTCGTAGCCGACAAGGGGCAAACGCTCTTGCGTGTCGACAAATTCCTCGTCGACCACATGCAAAAGTCGTCGCGCAACCGCATCCAGCAGGCTGCACAGGCGGGCTGCATCTTGGTCAACGGCAAAGCGGTCAAGTCCAACTATCGAGTCAAACCATTCGACGTGGTGTCGATTGTAATGGATCGCCCACGCTACGAATTTGAAATCATTGCCGAAGATATTCCTATCGACATCGTCTATGAGGACGACGACCTGCTTGTGGTCAATAAACAGCCCGGATTGGTAGTTCACCCTGGGCATGGCAACTACCACGGAACGCTCGTCAACGCTCTCGCTTGGCATTTTCGCAATATCCCCGACTTCGATATCGCCGACCCTCGTATGGGGCTCGTGCACCGCATCGATAAAGATACCTCCGGCTTGCTTGTTGTAGCAAAAACGCCCGATGCTAAAACCGACCTCGGCAAGCAATTCTTCAATAAAACCACCCAACGCGAGTATGTAGCAGTGGTGTGGGGCGTGCCAAACCCCGCTGCAGGGCGCATCGAGGGCAATGTGGGGCGCAATCCGAAGGATCGTATGCAAATGGCTGTGTTCCCTCCCGGAAGCGAAGAGGGTAAGCATGCCGTCACTCACTATCAGGTCATCAGCGACTTAGGCTATGTGTCGGTAGTGAAATGTGTGCTCGAAACTGGGCGAACACATCAGATACGCGTCCATATGAAGCACATCGGTCATCCGCTGCTCAACGATTCGCGCTATGGTGGCGACGAAATCCTGCGTGGTAATCGCACATCCAATTATAAAAAGTTTGTCGAAAATTGTTTCGAGGTGTGCCCCCGACAGGCTCTGCACGCACGCACACTCGGTTTCCGTCATCCTCGCACTGGCAAAGATATGTTCTTTACCTCTGAGGTGCCAGCCGATATGACCGCAATGATTGAGCGCTGGAGCCGCCTCAATAAGCCCCAGTCGTAAAAGTCTGTTCCCCGAAATCTTGGTTTAGAAAAGGTATGTCGCCGTTATAGTCCAGCATTGATTGTTGGAATATAGCGCCTCGTGGTTGTTGATGTGCCCGGTGATTTGCTCCCCGACTGGGAAACCATAGTTGGCAGCAATCTGCACATGCTTGAACAGCTCAAAACCAACCCCTACGTTCCATGCAAAGTCGACGCTTTTGCTGCTGAAATTCTGCAGGTTTTCAGCTGTGAATGAATCCTTCGTCAGCAAAATTGAGAAATCTGGACCAGTGGTCACAAATGGCAATATCCAACGACCCACTATTGGCAAATCGATTTTCCACTTTAGGTTGATTGGGATGTCGATGTAGCTTCGGTTTTTGTTTTCCGAAACGATGACGCCAGCCTCAGTTTCGCCTGTTACGTTTACTGCGCGATTGACGTACAGCACCGATGCGTCGATACCTAAGTTGACCACTGGGATGTTGTATTCAATGATTGCACCACCAGTGAAGCCTGCTCGATTCGACGATTGGAATAAGTCGGTGTTGAACGACAGAGTGTTGACCGCTACGCCAGCTTTCAGCCCGAATCGAAATTGCGCCGATGCGGGTAATGATATGGCGAGAACCATCAAGATTGTGGCTATGAGTCGTTTAATTTGTTTCATAATCGTGCTGCTCAAAAGTTGTTCATAGCATTAGCCGATAGTCGGTCGGTTTACTATATATACATTTAAAGCGGTCGTTTGGATTGCAAATTAAGCGAATTTTTTCAAAATTTTCATATTTCTTTGGCTAAATTGTCATTTCACGACGAAAATTGTATCTTTGTACACTGAATTTTATTTTTATCACGATGACTCCCGAAGAGAAACTACGTATCGAAGAGAAAGTAGTAGATATGCTCAAAATGGTTTTCGACCCTGAAATACCTGTCGACATCTACTCGCTCGGACTTATTTATAAAATCGACCTCGACGACGAGGGCAACCTTGCTATCGATATGACTATGACAGCTCCCAACTGTCCTATGGCCGACTTTATTATCGACGATGCTCGATATAAACTCGAATCGGTCGACGGCGTTAAGAGCGTCGCTATCAATCTCGTTTTCGAGCCTGAATGGACTAAGGATATGATGACCGAAGAAGCTAAACTCGAACTCGGCTTCCTCTGATTCCTTGCAACGCACTATTAGCTATTGCTTGCAATATCCCCGCACCCTTGATTTCCCACGCAAACCACTCATTATAATATACAACTACTCTACGACCAATGGCTACCTACTTCATTTCCGACCTTCATCTCGGCGCAACCTATCAGAGCGACACCCGTAGTCGTGAACGCATGGTTGTCGACTTTCTGCACTCTATTCGCGGAAAGGCTGAGCGATTGTTCTTGGTAGGCGACATCCTCGACTATTGGTATGAGTATCGTACGGTTGTACCACGCGGCTATGTTCGATTTTTCGGCGCACTTGCCGAGTTGGCCGATGCAGGCACTAAAATCACTTGGTTTATAGGTAATCACGATATATGGCTTTTCGACTACCTGCGAGATGAGTTAGGCATCGAAATTGTCGACGGCAGTTTGTTGACCGAAATCGACGGAAAGTGTTTTTACATCACCCATGGCGATGCTATCGGAACGCTCCGCCCAGGGTTCAAACTGATTCGTGGCGTGTTCCGTAATCGCTTCTGCCAATGGCTCTACGCTGGTATTCATCCACGTTGGACTGTTCCGTTCGCCCTCCGTTGGTCGTCGCATAGTCGCGCCACAGGTTGCGAGTCAACATTTGATTTCGCTACTGACCCAATGGTTGATTTTGCGCGCCGCACGCTCGTTGAACACCCCGATGTCAACTATTTCGTTTTCGGGCATCGCCACGTCGTGGCCAATCAACCTCTTGCCGACGGTTGCCAGTTCGTAATCCTTGGCGACTGGCTGACCAACTTCACTTACGGAGTGTTCGAAGGTGGAAATTTTGTCATCGAAAAATATACTTCTGAGGGGTGACGAATCTCAGTGACAAAAAGTCAAATTTTTGGCAAAAAGTTGCCAAAGTAGAAAAATGTGAGCGAAATATTTAGTTTTAACAAAATTTCACAAATAAGAATCATTATTTCGTGGGTTTTGTAAATGCTTGAAAATCAGTTACAAAAATTTTTGGCCAATTCGTTTGGCTGAAAAGTGTTTAAAAAACATGCTTCAAAACATAAAAAAATATTTGGTCGAATCGATTTAAAGGGGCTATCTTTGTAGCGCAAACCTAAAACAATCTTTTTTACCTTAGAAATTGTACCTATTGGAAACCATAGAAGAGAACATCGTGATGATGTTCTCTTTTATTTTGACATTATGGCAAGTTTTAGCTGAAATATAAGCCGATTTTGGGCGTTTTTCATAGCAAATGTTTATTGCTGATCTGTTGCTCAAATCTTATTGCCAGATATCAAAAATAGCAAATTTGCTCAAATTTTTGCAATTTTCTTTCATATCAGCCAAAAATGTTCTATATTTGAAGTCGTAGATTACAGCGTTTTCACTGCTTTGACGAATAATTATTTGATACTGCAGTGATTTGATGTGATTTTTGCTTGTATTTCGCCTAAAATGTAGCAATTTGCTATTTTTCGACCTAACTGATAATCCTCCTTAATGCAATTTTATAATGAAAATATTTTGTTTTGCTCTCATCGGATGTTTATGCTTCACATCTTTTGCTTCGGCTGAAAGCAATGTGGCATATCAGGACGAAACGGTTCGTTTCACCGTGATTAACGATGCAACCGTGCGTATGGAATATGCTCCCGACGGAAAATTTGTCGACGAAAAGTCGCAGTTGGCGGTGGTGCGCGACTATCTAAAGACCGACTTTAAGGTGTCGACCGGTAAAACTATTCGCATTACTACTTCCAAAATCCAACTATCTTATAAGAAAGGCTCTGGCGCTTTCGCCGCCGACAACATGTCGATTACTGGCGTTCGTGGAGCTTTCAGTTTCAAATGGCATCCGGGGATGCAGCAGCAACATAACCTCAAAGGTACTTACCGCACGCTCGACCGCTGCAACGGCAGCATCCTTGACCCCAAGGATAATGGGGGCGTTGAATTGCCTATCGAGGACGGTATTCTCGCTCGCGACGGCTGGACACTTATCGACGACTCTAATAGCTACCTATTCGACGGAGCAAAGGATTGGGATTGGGTGAAGCCTCGCGAATCAGCGCAGGGCGCTCAAGATTGGTACTTCATGGCGTATGGCAACGACTATAAGCAGGCGCTCCAAAGCTACGCTATGTTTGCTGGTAATATCCCACTACCTCCACGCTACACTTTCGGCTACTGGTGGAGCCGCTACTGGGCTTACAGCGATCAAGAATTGCGCGACCTCGTCACCAATATGGAGAACTATCAGATTCCGCTCGATGTGCTCGTGGTAGATATGGACTGGCATTATACCGACGGCCGCCGAGGCGCTTGGACTGGCTTCAGTTGGAACGAGGCTCTCTTCCCAGACCCCTCGAGATTCCTCAACTATCTGCGCGACAAGGGCTTGAAAATTACTCTCAATCTTCACCCTGCCGACGGCATTAAAAACTTTGAGGTGGCATACCCCGACATCGCTCGCGACATGGGTATGGACCCCGAAAAGCGCGAAGATATACCATGGTATGGCTCCGACAAGCGCCTTATGACGAGCCTGTTTAAGCATGTGCTCAATCCTATGGAGAAGGAGGGTGTCACTTTCTGGTGGCTCGACTGGCAGCAATATCCCAACGATTTGCTCCTCAAAGACCTTAGCAATACGTGGTGGATTAACTACACTTTCTTCTCTCAAATGGAGAAATTCACCGGTAAGCGCCCGATGCTCTACCACCGTTGGGGTGGACTTGGCAACCACCGCTATCAAATCGGTTTCTCTGGCGACACTTACATCACATGGGCATCGCTCGACTATCAACCATATTTCAACTCTACGGCTTCAAACGTGCTCTACGGCTTCTGGAGCCACGACATCGGCGGACACATGTTGGACGGCCTTGAGCAAACTGGCGAAGCGCTCGACCATATCGACCCAGAACTGTATGTGCGTTGGATGCAATTTGGTGCCCTCAGCCCCGTGTTGCGCACTCACTCAACTAAGGATAAACGCCTCGCTAAAGAGCCTTGGACTTTTGAGCCTAAGATTATCGACATAATCCGTCAAACTGTGCAACAACGCTACCGCATGGCGCCATACATCTACACTATGGCTCGTGCAGCTCACGATAGTTCTATTTCGCTCTGCCGCCCGATGTATTACGACTATCCCGACTGCGAGGAGGCCTACTCTTTCCGCAATCAATATATGTTTGGCGACAACGTAATGGTAGCTCCTATCACTACGCCTGCTGTCGACGGCTACTCAACTCTCAGCGTGTGGCTTCCCGAAGGGGAGTGGTACGAAGTTTCGACGGGCACTCTGCTCGAGGGTGGACGCGTCGTTGAACGCTCTTTTGCGCTCGACGAATACCCAATGTATGTCAAAGCTGGCTCGGTGTTGCCATTCACTGGCGCAAACGTACGCAACCTCAATGCCAACGACGACCCCATAGCAATCAACGTGTTCCCCGGCGAAGGTGGCAGTTTCACAATGTATGAGGACGCTGGCACAAGCAAGGACTACGAAACTGCTTGTGCTTGGACCAACATCACCTCTGTGCGCTCTGGCCATTCGCTCGTTGTTGACATCGCGCCACGCCGAGGTAGCTACGAGGGTATGCCACATTCACGCGACTTTAGCCTGCGAGTGCTCTGCTCCGACATCCCAACAGCTGTCAAGGTCAACGGTGTCGACGCTCACTATAGCTACGACCCCGAAGAGTATGCCGTAGTGATTGAACTCCCCGACACCGACTGCTCTGCTTCTACTACAGTCGAGGTTGACTATGCCGACGATGCTCGTTGCTTGGCAAACGGACTTATTGCTCGCACTCGCAGAGCCGAACGCACAGTCGAGGACTACAAAGCGATTCGCAATGCTGGACGTGTGTTCGACGACCGCTTAGGGCGTTTTGCAACGCTCAACGTGGCTATTGGCTACCACCCCGAACGTCTCCACGAGTATGTCGATTATTTCGAACAAACCTACTCGACGCTCCCCGACGTGCTGAAGCAGTTTGGCGATACGCCAGCCGACAAAGCGGATGCCGAATGGTTCCTCCGCGAAATCGGCTTCGACCGCTAACCCCTAACCACTAAAGTCAATAAGCCGGGGTAAAAGGCTCTACGCGCCGCAGGTGGTGGTTGGCGTTGCCTACCACGTCGAGGTTGTCGGCACTGATGAGCTTCAGTACGGGCGCTCCGGGGTAGAGGTCGAGCGTTGTGAGGTCAACGTAGTGGAAGCCGCGCCCAGTGGCCATATCGAAATAGTAGCGCAAGTCGCGCAGGTTGGAGAACGAGCGCCATTGTGTCATCGACACGTTTGGCTCGCCGTCGTCGGAGGTATGGTAGGTGTAAGGCACACTCACGTTAAACATCACCGTGCGACAGATTGACGCACCGAGGTCGGCATCGTTAGTTTTCTCAACGTGCGATGCGAAAAATTCGCCACGCACTGCGCGGTCGGGGCTCGACACTGTACCAGGCAGGGCATTTGTGCCCCCAATCTTCTCCCAATAGTTGATGATAGCCTGCATCTGAGGCCAGTTGGGATCGTTGGTCATCACTTGCATGCCGTTGCTCTCAAAAATGTTGATGTCGCCGTCGATAAATTCCACAATCACTGTATGACCCGAGCGGTCGGTAATGCCCCAGTGTAGTGCCGAGACAGTGCCACCGTCGAATGTCGAGCCAGTCAACGTGAAATCCTGGTTTTTTAGTAGGTCAACAGCCTCGTCGGTTGTGGCGCATAAGTCGAGAATCCATGCCGGGAACACCGCAAGCGTCATCGACGGTCGGTCATCATTGTTCTTGTTGGAGTAAATCGTTCCCTTGCAAAATAGGCCATTGACCGACAGTCCCATTTCGTTCATCCCTTCAGTAACGCCGGCATCATAGCCCACGGCATACACTGCGCCATATTTCGAAGTCCATTTCACCGCGTTGCTCTTGTTAGAGCCTTGCTTCTCCATTCCGCGAGGATAAACATACACGTTGGTTGGTATTGGTGTTTTCCAGTCAAGCGAGCGCCCGACGATAATCAGCGAGTCGGTGCCTTCGTAAATTACTCGCGTACAGGCCTCAGCCTTTGGTGCAGCCGCAAACGAACCAATAAAGCCCATTACGGCACACGCAATCAATGTTTTCAGTCCACTTTTCATAGTTTTTTGATAAGATTTATAGTACTTTTAGATAAGATTTTTAGCTTTTGGAATAAGATTTTATAGCTATTTTTGATAAGACTTCGTAGCTATTTTGATAAGATTTTGTGTGCTTCAATTCCTCTCCATATAACAATCTCCCCACCCCATAAGTTTACTCGCTCCAGCTTCAGGTTGCGTAAGCGACCTAAGTTTCCTATGTTAAAAATCTGCGAAAATCCTTTTAATTTGTGGAAATTTGCGGTTTCTTTTATCGCCAATCTGTGTTTAATCTATTGTCAATCTGCGGCTATAAACAAAAAAATCGGCACCCGTGAGGATGCCGATTTCTATATTGAGTTTTATTATCTATTCTTCTGGATTAGTCAGCGAGAACGATTTCGCAGTCAGCGAAGCGGTTCCAACCGAGTTTGTCGAAGATTTCAGCGATACCTTCGCCACGAGCTTCGATGCGGTTAGCTTCGATGCCATAACGTTTTACGAGCTCATTCTTGATTGAGTCAGCACGTTTTTGTGAGAGTTTTTCGTTGTAAGCTTTGTTACCGTCTTTTGAAGCGTAGCCCTTAACAACAACCTTTGAGCCTTTGTTTGCTTTGAGAGTGTTAGCGATAAGTTCGATTTGAGCCTGCTGCATAGCGTTGATGCGTGAAGAGCTGAAGTCGAAGAACACGTAGTATTTGTTGTTGAGAGTTTCAACGATTTTTTCGCAAGGAGCGTTCTTCACTTTGAGGCACTCTTCGAGTTGACGCTGGAGGTCAGCGATTTGAGCTGAGAGAGCAGCGTTGTTAGCACCACAAGCTGAGAGTTCGTCGCGGAGGTCGTTGATTTGTTGGTTGAGTGACGCTACGAGTTCATAATCCATAGGCTCAATAATCTGGAATGAGTGTGTGCCATTTGAATTTTTGAAGTGGTAAGTAACGCCAGCTTCCATTTCAACTACTGCGTGGTTAATGTTGTATTGAGCAGAGTAGCCCAAGTTGTTTGCTTTAGCAGCGCCGTTCATGTTCCAGAGGATAGCGGGCTTAATAGCGATAGTCCAAGCGCGGCTTTCACCGAGGTTGAAGTTGAAATTAAGACCTACCTTGTTGGCCCATGAGTTGCCGTCGCAATTTGTTTCAGTAGGATAGTAGAAGTGAGTGAGGTGATAGTAGCTGTGCAACCAACCTGTACCTGCAACTGCTTCGATTTCGAACAAGCGAGGTGTGCCTTTGTAGCCACCGAATGCGTTCATAAGGTTAACAGTACCAAATACACCTACATACTGATGATCGAGAGTGTTTACGCTCTTGAGGGGAGTCCAGCTTGATGTGTTTACGCTCCATTCGCCTTCAACACCAAGACCGAATACGGGAGTGAGTTGTTTGCGAAGTTCAAGACCAAACATACCGCGGCTGTTGGGCCAGAATGCGTAGCCTTTCATAGGAGATACTGCACCACCTTTCAAGCCGATTGACCAGTTGTCAGAGAACTTACGACCGTCAACAGAGCCTTGAGCTGAAGCTGTGATGGCGCCTAAAGCCAGTACAGCAATGAGTAAAATCTTTTTCATATTATTGATAACTTAACAATTTCTGCACAAAATTATTTATTATATTTCGAATAGCAAAGTTTTTTTAAGATAATTTTTCAAAATTGCCTGTTTTTGGAGCAATTTTGACTATTTTTCGACCATTTTTCAGTTTTCTCTGCCGTTAATATTTGTTAATCTGCGGCAAATCGCCACTTTTTGCCACTTTTGCCGGCATCCGACGGCACGGCAGTCAGCCTGCGACAGTCGGTCGATGTCGATTAGAGCGATTCGGCACTCTCAATGTCGGTCAAATCTTCCCAGCAGCGAGCCTCTTCGGCTTCCTTCGCTCGGCGTTCCTGCTCCTCTTTTGGTAGGGCGGCAAACTTCGCTTCCTCCTCTGCATCGCGTGCTTTGGCGCGGCGCCACATTGCTTCAAATTCTTCGTCGGTCATATCTCGGTTATTTAAGCACAATGAGTTTCGCCTCTGCGACTATAGCCGCAATGGAAGCTGCCGATATCTGCTCGGGCGTGGACTCACAGTAGATGATTTCCGTTGTAGCCGTCGGCTCAGCATGGTCGCTCGGTGTGGCGTAGGGGAGTAGCAACACTCTTTGAGTGCCCTCGATGCAGAAATCCTCGCGGTCGGTTACGATGATGTCGAGCCCCTCCCAGCGGTCGCGCACTTTGCAGAATCCTTCGGTCAGCACTTCTACTGGCGATTTTTCGAGTACTACATCTCTATTTGGCTGACTGTCAGGGCTTGAACCTTGCGAGTCGATACTTTCCGCAGTTGGCAGGCTGATAGGGCAGAAGAGCGAGCCTGAATGCTGTGCAAAAGCTGTGCTTGAGCGGCGGTCGGTAGCCAAAAACGAGGTGCGACATCCAGCCGCAATCAGTCGCTCAACTATTGCTTCGCGAATTGCGATGTCGGCAACCGCCACTATCGCGCGCGAACATATATTATAAGTCGCCGACGCGGCTTGATTGCCGGTCGACGCTACGCGCTTGCGATATGTAGTGTTGAGGTTCCCTTTGCGGTAGTCCTCCATGCGTTTCTCGAGGAAATTGTCAGCCATATACGAGTGATTGGTAATGAATGTTGAGAGAGTGTATCAAAGTCGGAGCCTTGATACACCCTCATTGAAATTGTTAGAAACCAAACGATAGGGTAGTGTAGTAGCGCATTCTGCCGTCTTCGCCATACATTGGCTGGTAAGTCAGAGTTACGAATCGGCCGTCGTAGCCAAACCACTGAGTTTGCATCCCGTTGCTGGGGTAGTTGGTGATTACAGGGTCGCCGTAGAGTGCTACTAATCTGCTATATACCGAGTTGTAGCGGTAAGTGTCGTAGTAAGGAGTGTAGTAGATAAACTCTCCGCGCTGCAATCCACCATTGTGGTAGTAGAGCTGTGCATCGGGCCAAAGCATATTGAGTTGGCTTACGTCGTTGAGGTAGATTACGTTGTTGCCGTAGGAATATACGCGGTAGCCACCATTGAGGAGCATATCGAGCGAGCGATTGATTGCGATGCCAAACGAGAGTCCAAGTATGGTTGAGAATTTAGGAACTACTATGCCGGGACGCCAATAGCGGGGAGGAACTGGTCTTACCCATGGGCGAGGAACTGGACGCCATACTGGTGGGCGAACATCGTGGCGAGGTCTTACACCGGGAGCAGGTATGCCGGGACGCTTGTGTGGATAGAATTCCTTGTCGGGGCGACCATTCGGCTTGTTATTAGGACGATTACCATAGTTGCCAACATTGCCATTAGGCTTGTTGTTGGGGCGACTGCCTTGGTTGCCAACGTTGCCATTCGGCTTGTTGTTGGGGCGACTGCCTTGGTTGCCAACGTTGCCATTCGGCTTGTTGTTGGGGCGACTGCCTTGGTTGCCAACGTTGCCATTCGGCTTGTTGTTGGGACGACTGCCTTGGTTGCCAACATTGCCATTCGGCTTGTTGTTAGGGCGACTGCCTTGGTTGCCAACGTTGCCGCTCGGCTTATTGCTATTGCGATTCGACTGTACGGTAGTGGCTGAAGGCTTGTTTGAATTACCACTATTGCCGCGGAATCCGCCAGATTTGCTGCTTTGGTTGCTGCGGCTTGCTGATACTGATGACTGCTGACGGCCGCCGCCACTGTTGCCGCGACCCTGTGCCTCCATCTGAGGCGCCATCATCGCACCACTTATAAGTGCGATAGCAAAGATTCTAAACATAGCTTTCATGACTTCAAGTATTTATAGGGTTGGAAGCTTGCGAGGTGTAATGCAAGAGCTTTTGATTGATTTATTTTGTAGAATCGATTCTTTAACTATATGACCAACTATTGGCCGATAGGTTTAATTGCGACTTGCGATTTGTTGTCAAGCCTCAAAAAATGTGATGCTGACGTAGCAACACAAAGTTAACACAAAACTTGCTAAAATTCTTTATCTTTTTTCTACTTTTATAAGGAAAATTTCACAAAAATTCATATCTTTGCACTCGAAAAGGCTTGCCTTTAGTATCTGAAGTCGCTAATTATTAGCGCAATAGCTTAACTACTAAATAGTTAGGCCCTTTTTGCTTTGCGTGCTTATACATTTGGCTCTGTCATCGCCGAAGGTGGAAGACTCAAGCAGGCGGAAAAATTGCGACTCATCTGCTTTTTGGCAAAAGTTGCCTGAAAAACTGATAGAAATTATAAAAATTTATATGATATCTTTAGCTATTTTTGGAATCGAAAACAGCGCAGTGTTGGCCCTGACAGCTTTGTTGACCGGCGTTGCGTTGGTATTCGCGGCAAAACTTATTGCCCAATTGATTTCGCCTCGCTCGTTCAACCCTCAGAAGGGTGAAGCCTACGAGTGTGGTATCCCTACTCGTGGCCAATCGATGACCCGCTTCACCGTCGGATACTACCTCTTCGCTATCCTCTTCCTCATGTTCGACGTCGAAGCGGTTTTCCTTTTTCCTTGGGCTGTGATTGTTCGTTCGCTCGGACCTAACGGACTTCTCAGTATTGCAGTGTTCTTAGGATTCCTTATTCTCGGTTTAGCCTACGCATGGCGGAAAGGAGCTTTGAAATGGAAGTAACTACTAAAAGCATGCCCTACGAGGCATGGAAAGACAACGAATACATCGAAAAGCTCATCAATGAGCTTAAAGAGAATGGTACTAACGTCATCGTTGGCTCATTCGACAAACTTATCAACTGGGGGCGGTCTAACTCTATCTGGCCTCTTACTTTCGCCACCAGTTGCTGCGGTATCGAATTCGTGTCGCTCGGAGCGGCTCGTTTCGATATGGCTCGTTTTGGCTGGGAAGTTGCACGCGCTTCGCCCCGTCAGGCCGACTTTATGATGGTGGCTGGTACTATCGTAAATCGTATGGTCCCCGTTTTCCGTCGCCTTTACGACCAGCTCGCTGAGCCTAAATACGTAATTGCTTGCGGCGGTTGCGCTATCTCTGGCGGCCCATTCCGCAAATCTTACCACGTAGCTAAAGGCATTGGCGACATCGTGCCTGTCGACGTTTTCGTGCCCGGTTGCCCTCCACGCCCCGAAGCTATGATCTACGGTATCATGCAGCTCTCTCGCAAAATGAAGGTTGAACGCTTCTTCGGTGGTGTTAACCGCCAGGAAAGCAAGCGTCGCTTCCTTCTCGAACACCCCATCGACTAATCCCGACTCTCATTCAGCAGATTAGTCAATCAATCATCTCGATCATTTCCTCGATAACAATAAACACAATAATATAATGGCTACATTAAAGGATAAAATCGCCCAGCTTTTCCCCGAAGCAACTTTTGCTGAAGGCGAAATGCTTGAGATTAACATTCCCGATGCCCAATTACACAGCCTTGCTCAGACTCTCCACGACGACCCCGAACTCGCTTTCGACTTCCTCGTCACTATCGTCGGCATGGACTGGAAAGATAAGATGGGGTGTATCTACTACCTCACATCAACTACCCACAACACCAACATTGCTGTAAAAGTAACTACCGACGACCGCGAGAAGCCTATGCTTCACTCTGTGTCCGACATTTGGCGCATCGCCGAATTCTTCGAACGCGAAGTGTACGACTTCTTCGGCATCATCTTCATCGGCAACAAAGATATGCGCCGTTTGTTCCTCAGCATCGATTGGAATGGGTATCCTTTGCGTAAGGACTACGACACTAACCCCGAACTCAACCCCGTTTCTACCGAAAGCGAACGCCAAAGCGACGGCACCGATATGTATATCGAAAACGCTGAGGGTAAAGTTGAGAAAAAACATCGCAATATCTTCGAAAAAGAGGATTTCGTAGTGAATATCGGTCCTCAGCACCCCGCTACTCACGGTGTGCTCCGATTCCGCACTGCTGTCGACGGCGAAACTATCAAGAAAATCGACGTCTACATGGGCTACATCCACCGCGGTGTTGAAAAACTTTGTGAAGACCTTCAGTATCCCCAGACTCTCCACTTCATGGACCGTCTCGACTACTTCTCGGCTCACAACTACCACCACGGCCTCTGCCTCTGTATCGAAAAAGCTGCCGGCATCGAAGTGCCTGCCCGCGCTCAATATATCCGCGTAATCATGGACGAGCTCTCTCGTATCGCTTCCCACTGCTTGTTCCTCGGAACATTCTGCATGGACCTCGGCGCTACTACAATGCTCTTCTACACACTCCGCGTGCGCGAACAGATTCTCGACATCATGGACAAAACTTGTGGCGCTCGTATGACATTCAACTACGACGTCATCGGTGGCGTTATGGCCGACCTTGACCCCGACTTCGTAAAGGACGTCAAAGAGCTCCTCGCTGTTCTGCCTAAGAACCTCAAAGAATACGACACCCTCTTCACTGGCAACGTAATCACCAAAGGTCGTATGGAAGGTGTTGGCGTTCTCTCTCGCGAAGATGCTATCAACTGGGCCGTTACAGGTCCTTCAGGCCGCGCTTCTGGCTGGGCTTGCGACGTCCGCAAAACTCATCCCTACTCAATCTACTCACAAATCGACTTTGAAGAAGCTGTTGCTACTGAAGGCGACTCTATGGCTCGCTTCAAATGCCGTATTAAAGAGATTGAAGAGTCGGCTCGCATCATCGAACAACTCATCGACAAAATACCTGAAGGCGACATCTGCGCGAAAGTACCTAAGGTGCTCAAACTCCCTGTAGGTCACTGGTGGCAGCTCGTCGAAGGTTGCCGCGGTGCATTCGGCGTTTACATCGAAAGCGACGGCTCTACTAAGCCCTACCGCCTCAAAATCGCACCTCCATGTCTCCCATTGGCAGCGGTTGTCGACCATATCACTACTGGCAATAAGATTGCCGACCTTATCACCATCGGCGGATCGCTCGACTACATCGTTCCCGACATGGACCGTTAAGCAAATACACTCAATTAAGCAATTTAGATAAAGTTCATCTCAATGTATCTTTCTATATTCAACTTTTCGGTCGTTACCGAATGGCTTCACAACCTGCTCGCTTCGTTCATGGCTCCTTGGCTCGTGACTACAGTTGAGTGTGTTTTAGTTGGTGTGGGACTCCTCTTGGCTTACGCCCTGCTCGCACTTTTCTACATCTACTACGAACGCAAACTCTGCGCATTCATCCAGTGCCGCCTTGGCCCTAACCGCGTAGGCCCTATGGGTGTGCTCCAGAGCTTTGCCGATATGTTCAAAATCCTCATCAAAGAGCTTATCTCACTCCGTCATACCGACAAATTCCTCTTCGCTCTTGCCCCCTACCTCGTAATCATAGCTTCAATGCTCTCGTTTGCAGTTCTCCCTTGGGGTAAAGGCCTACAAATTATCGACTTCAATATTGGTATCTTCTTCCTTATTGCAGTCTCCTCAATCGGTGTGCTCGGTATCCTCCTCGCTGGTTGGTCGTCAAACAACAAATTCACCCTCATCGGTGCTATGCGTTCAGGCGCACAAATGGTCAGCTACGAGCTCTCAATCGGCCTTTCAGTGCTCACAATGGTTGCTTATGCTGGCACAATGTCGGTTACTGAAATCTGCGAAGCTCAGAGCGAATGTTGGTTCATCTTCTCAGGCCACATCCCTGCGCTTATCGCATTGGTAATCTACCTCATCGCAGGTACTGCTGAAACAAACCGTGGCCCATTCGACCTTCCCGAAGCTGAAAGTGAGCTTACTGCAGGTTACCATACCGAATACTCTGGTATCCACTTCGGTTTCTACTACCTCGCTGAATACCTCAACCTCTTCGTAGTGTCAGGCGTTGCAACCCTCCTCTTCTTTGGCGGTTGGATGCCTCTCCACGTGCCCGGTTGGGAAGGTTTCAACGATATTATGGACTATATCCCATCAATCGTTTGGTTCCTTGGCAAAACATTCGTTGTTTCTGCTATCATCATCTGGTTCAAATGGACATTCCCACGTCTGCGTATCGACCAGTTGCTGACCCTCGAATGGAAATACCTCCTTCCAATCAACCTCTTCAACCTCGTGCTCATGGTGCTCGTTATCATCTACGGCTTCCATGGCCCAGTTGTTCAAGTTAACTAATCAATGCCCACAATTTGGCATAACTCTTTCAAGAATATAATTCAAACGCATATACACAACTCGTGATCATGAGCGAAAAATTCGGAAAAATAGCACAGGTCATCGGACCGGTGGTCGACGTTGTCTTCGAAGGTGAAGGCAATACAATCCCCCCAATCTATACCGCACTCAAAATCGACCGCCCCGACGGGTCGCAACTTATCCTCGAAGTGGAGCAACACATCGGTGAAGACACCGTGCGTTGCGTCGCTATGGAAAGTACCGACGGCCTCCAGCGTGGTCTTCGTGTCGACAACCTCGAACGCCCTATCGCTGTTCCTACTGGCGAACAGGTTAAAGGTCGTCTGCTTAACGTGATTGGCGACGCTATCGACCACCTCCCAGCTCTCGACAGCGAAAACGTTCGCCCTATTCACCAACCAGCTCCTTCGTTCGAAGAACTTACTATCGGTACTGAGATTCTCTACACTGGTATCAAGGTTATCGACCTTCTCGAACCATACAGCAAGGGTGGTAAAATCGGTCTCTTCGGTGGTGCAGGTGTAGGTAAAACCGTGCTCATCATGGAGCTTATCAACAACATCGCTAAGGGCCACAACGGCTACTCTGTGTTTACCGGTGTTGGTGAACGTACTCGTGAAGGTAACGACCTTCTCCGCGAAATGCTCGAGAGTGGTGTTATGACTTATGGCGAAAAATTCCTCGAAGGAATGGAAAAAGGCGAATGGAACCTCGCCGACGTCGATATGGAAGAAGTGAAAAAATCACAGGCAACTCTCGTGTTCGGTCAGATGAACGAGCCTCCAGGTGCACGTCTCCGCGTTGCTCTCTCTGGTCTTACCGTTGCCGAACAGTTCCGCGATGCCGACGGTGGTGGTAAAGAAATCCTCCTCTTCTTCGACAACATCTTCCGTTTCACTCAGACAGGTTCTGAAGTGTCGGCTCTTCTCGGTCGTATGCCTTCAGCTGTAGGTTATCAGCCTACTCTCGCCTCTGAAATGGGTATCCTTCAGGAACGTATTACTTCAACCAAGAACGGTTCAATCACCTCTGTTCAGGCTATCTACGTGCCTGCCGACGACTTGACCGACCCCGCTCCTGCTACTACTTTCAACTTCCTCGATGCTACTACCGTACTTTCGCGTAAAATCGCTGAGCTCGGTATCTATCCCGCGGTTGACCCACTCGAATCTACTTCTCGTATCCTCGACCCCAACATCATCGGCGAAGACCACTACAACACTGCTCAAGCCGTTAAACAGCTTCTCCAGAAATACAACGAACTTCAGGACATCATCGCTATCCTCGGTGTTGACGAACTCTCCGACGAAGACAAACTCGTCGTGGCTCGTGCTCGTCGCGCTCAGCGTTTCCTCTCTCAGCCTTTCCACGTTGCTGAGCCTTTCACTGGTCTCCCCGGCGTTCTCGTGCCTCTAAGCGAAACTATCCGCGGCTTCAAGATGATTCTTTCTGGCGAAATGGACGAATACCCCGAACAGGCATTCCTCAACGTCGGTACTATCGACGAAGCTATCGAAAAGGGCAAAAAACTCCTCGCCGAAGTTTAATCAAAATCCTCTTCCGACTATTACTCTTATCAATTAATGACACTCAAAATAATCTCATCGACCGAAGTCCTCTTCCAAGGCGAAGTTGACGCTGTGACTCTCCCAGGTCAAAAGGGTAGCTTCACTGTGCTCAACAACCACGCCTCTATCGTCTCTACCTTGACTGAGGGCAACATCGCCTACCATACAGCTGAGGGCTCATCTTCCGTCCACATCGACGGAGGTATAGTCGACGTCGATAACAACGTAGTGTCGGTCTGCGTCAAATAATACAACGATGAAACGACTTCTGATAATTACAAGCTTAATCATCGCATCGCTATTTGCAGCGCCGGCGCTTCTGGCTGCTCAAGATGACCATAAGGCCGAAGGCGAAAGCACCTTCGACCCCAAGGAAATCATCTTCGACCACCTCGGCGACCGCTACGGATGGGAAGTGCCTTTCAATCATCACCACTCAATTCCTCTGCCGGTGATTGTTTTCGCTTCCGACGGCTTGCACATATTCTCTTCTGCACGCATCGAACACCACCAGCAGTATGTCGACCGTGGCGTCACTTTCGTTGTGCCCGCTGAAGGCCCCAACGAAGGAAAAGTGGTCGAAATGGTCGATGGTCAGGAAGTGCGTCCTTTCGACATCTCTATCACTAAGAATGTTTGTGCACTGTTCATCACCCTTATCGTGATTTGCGCAATCCTGCTCCCACTGCCACGCTTCTACCGTCGCAACGGCTACAAAGCCCCACGCAAATTCCTAGGTGCTATTGAATTCCTCGTTGAATTCGTCTACAACGGTGTCATCAAATCAATTCTTGGCGACCGCACTGCTAAGTTCGCCCCATTCTTGCTGACAGTATTCTTCTTCATATTTGTGATGAACCTCTTAGGGCTCATCGTAATATTCCCCGGTGGAGCTAACCTTACTGGCAACATTGCCGTAACGCTCGTGCTCGCCGTCCTCACTTTCCTCGTCACAAACATCTTCGGTACGAAACACTATTGGAAGGAAATCTTCTGGCCCGAAGTGCCACTGTGGCTCAAATTCCCAATCCCCATTATGCCGGTGATTGAAATCTTCGGTATGTTTACAAAGCCAGCGGCACTCACCGTGCGTCTGTTTGCAAACATGATGGGTGGACACATGATTGTCATCGTTCTTACCCTCCTCATCTTCATCTTCGCAGTATTCGGCGAAGTGGTTACGGGTGGTACGACAGTCGTTTCGATGCTATTCTCAGTGTTCATGCTCTTGATTGACGTACTTGTTAGCTTCATCCAAGCATACGTATTCACAATGCTCTCTACTATCTTCATCTCGTTGGCGCAAGTCCACGAAGAGCACCACGAACACGAAAGTGAAGCTCATCAAGCATAATCAACTCAACCATTTAGAAAACAAACAAAAAAATAACTAATAACTCAAATTTCAACAACTATGTTATCATTGATTTTCTTAGTAGAAGCCCTTCAGGGTCTTGGCGCAGCTCTTGGCGCAGGTATCGCAGCTATCGCAGCAGGTCTCGGTATTGGTAAAATCGGCGCATCAGCTATGGAAGCTATCGCTCGTCAGCCCGAAGCTGCAGGCGACATCCGAAGCAACATGATCGTTATCGCTGCTCTCGTTGAAGGTGTAGCACTCTTCGCTGTAATCGTTTGCGTGCTCGCTCTCTTCCTTTAATATATTAATTTCACTCTCTCACTCCATTCGACAACGTTAATTAACCCTTAATATCCTCATATGGAACTTTTCACGCCTGATTTCGGATTAGTCTTCTGGATGTTTGTCGCTTTTGCAGTCCTTTTCTTCATCCTTTGGAAGTTTGCTTGGCCTGCTATCATGAATATGGTCGACAAACGCGCCGAACTAATCGACAAAGGTGTGGAGTATGCTCAAAACGCCAAAGAGCAGCTTGACAACGCTCAGTTGCAAGCCGACAACCTGATGGCCGACGCTCGTCGCCAGCAGGCTGAAATTCTTCGCGAAGCTGACCGCCTCAAATCGCAAATTATCGAAGAGGCTAAAGCCGACGCTCGCAAAGCTGCTGCCAAAGAACTCGACCAGGCTAAACTCCAAATCGAGCAGGCTCGCAAGGAAGCTGAGCAAAACATTCGCGACGAAGTCAGCGCTTTCGCGCTTAGCATCGCTCAAAAAGTTGTTCGCAAACAACTCGGCGATTCTAAGGCTCAAACTGAACTTGTCGACACTCTTTTAGACGAAATAGAGACGAAAAACTAAGCTGAGATGAACGAAGGTCTTATCCCACGACGATACGCAAAGGCGTTGCTTAAGTTCGCCCACGAAAAAGGGCAGGACGTGAGCACTTACGCCCTGATGAAGACACTCTCTGAGAGCTTCTCTGCGCAGCAACAACTCGCCAACGTACTGAACAATCCGTTTGTCGACGCTGGCGAAAAAGCAGCGCTTATCAACACTGCAGCTGCTGCCGATGATAGCAACTCTTGCTTCGCCGACTTCGTCAAACTGCTGATACAAAACAACCGTATCGGTATGACCCGCGAAATCGCCTTAGCTTATCTAAATCTATATCGTAAGGCCAACAATATCTACATGGTCGATATTACTACTGCCAACGAATTGCCACAGCCCGAAATGAAGCGACTCAAAGCTATCATCGAAGGCCACCTCGGCAACGCTACAGTGGAATACAACGTCGCTGTCGACCCCGAACTTATCGGCGGCTTCGTTGTAACTATCGACTCTGAGCGTCTCGACGCCTCCATCAAGAATGAATTGAAACAATTGCGTTTGAAACTACTTAGCAAATAGTCTATAAGTATGATTAATCCCAGCGAGATTTCGGAAGTATTAAAGCAGCAGCTCCAGAACGTCAACTCTAAAGTGGCTTTCGAGGAAGTTGGCAAAGTGCTCGAAGTCGGCGACGGCGTGGCTCACGTCTATGGTCTCGACAACGTATGCGCTAACGAACTCGTCGAGTTCGAAAACGGTGTTGTAGGCGTAGCTCTCAACCTCGAAGAAAGCAACGTCGGCGTCATCCTGCTCAACAACGTAAATAAAGTCACTGAAAATATGACCGTTCGTCGTACAGGGCGAATCGCTTCTATCAACGTCGGCGAAGGCCTTTTTGGCCGCGTCATCAACGTTCTCGGCGAGCCTATCGACGGTCGTGGTCCTATCGAAGGCGAACGCATCAACCTACCTCTCGAACGTAAAGCCCCTGGCGTTATCTTCCGTCAGCCCGTTAACCAGCCCCTCCAGACTGGTATCAAGGCGGTCGACGCTATGGTGCCCATCGGCCGCGGTCAGCGCGAGCTCATCATCGGCGACCGTCAGATTGGTAAAACAGCTATCGCTATCGACACTATTATCAACCAGCGCAAAAACTTCGAAGAAGGTAAGCCCGTCTACTGTATCTACGTAGCTATCGGCCAAAAAGCTTCTTCTATCGCTGCTACTGTTGAAACTCTTCGTCAGCACGGTGCGCTCGACTACACTGTAGTCGTGGCAGCTTCGGCTTCCGACTCAGCAGCTATGCGCTACTACTCACCATTCGCAGGCGTTGCTATCGGCGAATACATCCGCGACACTGGCCGCGATGCTCTCATCGTTTACGACGACCTCTCTAAGCAAGCTGTTGCTTACCGCGAAATCTCTCTTATCCTTAAGCGCCCCTCTGGTCGCGAAGCTTACCCCGGCGATATCTTCTATCTCCACTCTCGTCTGCTCGAACGTGCAGCTAAGATTATCGACAACCAGCAGGTAGCTTCAATGATGAACGACCTCCCCGAGCCCCTCAAACCCCTCGTTAAGGGTGGCGGCTCGCTCACTGCGCTCCCAATCATTGAAACTCAAGCAGGCGACGTTTCTGCTTACATCCCAACCAACGTTATCTCTATCACCGACGGTCAGATTTATCTCGAAACAGCTCTCTTCAACCGCGGTATCCGCCCTGCTATCAACGTAGGTATCTCTGTGTCGCGTGTAGGTGGTAACGCTCAAATCAAGTCGATGAAAAAGGTGGCTGGTACGCTCAAAATCGACCAGGCTCAGTTCCGCGAACTCGAATCGTTCACCAAATTCGGTGGCGATATCGACCCCGTAACAGCTCGCGTTATCGACCGCGGTCGCAAGAACGAACAGCTCCTCATTCAGCCTCAATACCAACCTTGGGATGTTGCCGACCAAATCGCCGTAATCTTCTGTGGCGTTAACGGTCTGCTCGCTAAAGTCCCCGCCGATAAAGTAGCTGAATTCCAGAAATCACTCCTTCAGATTCTTCACGCTAAGTATCAAGCTGAAGTGATTGATGTAATCGCCGCTGGTAAATTCACCGACGAAGCTACCGAAATCTTGCGTAACGTGGCTACCGAAGTCGCTGCAAGCTACAATTAATCCTCTAATTCAATCGCTTAAGCCCCTGATTTTATAAAGGGGCTTAAGTCAGAATATTTTCCAAATCCTTAAAATGGCAACATTAAGAGAACTTAAAGGCAGAATCGGATCCGTCGCATCATCTGAAAAAATCACTGGTGCGATGAAGATGATTTCGTCAGCTAAGATGCACAAGGCCGAGATGAGCCTCAAACAGCTCGTCCCTTTCCGCAGCCAGATTGAGACTATCATCTCCAACCTGCTGTCGGCCGACGCTCCGTTCTCCTCACCATTGCTCGAAGTGCGTGATGTCAACTCTGCCACTGTCGTGGTTTGGGGTTCCGACGACGGCCTTTGCGGTGCTTACAACGTAAACATCTATAAGCAGCTCATTGGTCATATCTCTGCCCTTAAAGCTAAATATGGCTCTGATATCAGAATCAATATCATTACTGTTGGCTCAAAAATGGCTAAAGCGTGCATCAAAATCCGCATCGCCGGCGTCAGCGTAACCTCAGTACCCGGTATCGATTCTAAGTCAGAAGGAGCCAACGTCAATCGTTTCGTCGAATCGCTCGTTGATGCTTTCAACGCCAACACTACCGATCGAGTTGACCTCCTCTACATGTACTTCAAAAGCGTTGCTAAGCAGATGCCTCGCATCGACACTCTTCTGCCTATCAGCCGCGATATGTTCGAAAGCAACAATGGCAAAGCATCAGCTCGCCCCTACATCTTTGAGCCTGATGTCAACACCATTTTCCGCAACGTACTCCCGCTCTTCCTCCAATCGGTAATGCAAGAGATTTTCGTCGAAAACCGTGCTTCTGAGCAGGCTGCTCGCGTCATGGCTATGCAGAGCGCCAACGACAACGCTAAAAAACTCCTCGAGCAACTGCGTCTCGAATACAACAAACTTCGTCAGCAAAGCATCACCACCGAACTGCTCGACATCATCGGTGGTCAAGTAAAATAAAAAACTATTTAATAAAACCTTATAACATGGGTAGTGTAAAAGATTATTTTTCATCCTTGGGTTACGGTGTGCTTAGCCTTCTGAAAGGTATGGCTGTCACCGGTAAGGAATTTGTAACCCCAAAGATTACAGAAAAATATCCCGAAAACCGTCTGACTCAGAAGGTGCCCCAGCGTTTCCGCGCTGTGCTCGTACTCAAATACGACGCTGAAGGCAACCACAAATGTATCGCTTGCGGCACTTGCGAACGCAATTGCCCCAATGGTACGCTCACTTTGCATACCAAAATGGTCGACACTTGGGACGGTAAGAAAAAGAAAAAACTCGACAAATACATCTACGACCTCGGTAGCTGCACTTTCTGCCAGCTTTGCGTCACCTCGTGTCCTACCGATGCGCTCGAATTCTCTAACGACTTCGAACAGGCTGTATTCACTCGCGATAAACTCGTTAAGCAACTCAACTACCTCCCCGAAAAAGAGGAACCAAAGCCCACTCCCGAGCAAATAGCTCAGATGCAAGCTGAAAAAGAAGCTAAGATTGCTGCCGCTAAAGCCGCCGCTGCTGCTAAGGCTGCACAAGCTCAAGCTCCTGCCGACGAAGCCCCTGCTGCTGAAGCTCAGCCCAAAGCTGCGCCTGCTGCCAACAAGGCTATCGCCGCTGCCGAAGCTGCTGTTGCTGCCGCTGCTACTCCCGAAGAGAAAGCTGCAGCCGAAGCTAAGCTCGCCAAAATCAAAGCTGCACTCGAAGCTAAAGCCGCTCGCGAAGCAGCTAAAGTATAAGTAGCTGCCACTGAGGGTGGTGATGCTCACTGCCGCTCCGACGCTGCTTCAACTTTGCACTCAATCGTCAGCCCGTTGGGCCGATTTCCGAATCAACCCTCCGACGCTGTATTATATATAAGTAAATAAAAATCAATCATTACATATGGATTCAGTAGGAAGTCTCATCCTTTACTTCGTGGTAGCTTTCGCTATCATGGTGTTCTCCGTACTGGCTGTAACTACTCGCAAAATCCTGCGCTCGGCAACATTCCTGCTTTTTGCTCTCTTTGCCACAGCTGCCGTCTATTTCATGCTCGGCTACCAATTCCTTGGTGCCGTTCAGATAGCCGTCTATGCTGGTGGTATCGTCGTGTTGTTCGTGTTCTCGATTCTGCTCACAAGCCAGCCTGGCGACAACGCTAAGCCTCTCGCTTCTAAAAAGAGAACGCTTGGATTTCTCGGCGCTATCGCCATGTTTGTAATCTGCGCTTGGGCGCTCGTCGACAGAGTTGCTATGCTCGTCAACATTCCAGAAATGGAAGAGCACACTATGCACAAAATTGGCGAAGCCCTCATGGGTACAGGCCACAACCAGTACCTCCTCCCATTCGAGGCTATCAGTGTTCTATTATTAGCATGTATCATTGGCGGCATCGTAGTCGCCCGCAAAAAGAATGACTAAGCTATGAATTTCGAATTTGAATGGAACTCTATCATGTTCCTCATCCCGAGCCTATTCATGTTCTGCTGCGGTGTTTACGGTTTCCTTACCCGCCGCAACATGATTGCTATCCTCATATCGCTGGAGTTGATGCTCAACGCAGTCGACATGAATTTTGTAGTGTTTAACCGTTTCCTTTACCCCGGACAGCTCGACGGTATGTTCTTCACCCTGTTTGCGATTGCTATCGCTGCAGCTGAAACTGCCATTGCTATTGCTATCATTATCAATGCTTTCCGCATCTCTCGCGACATTGATGTAAAGGACCTCTCTAAAATGAAATTTTAAGACCCATGGAAGCTACAATACCAGTACTTATTTTGGCTATGCCGCTGCTGATGTTCCTCTTCCTGGGACTATTCGGCAAATTCCTGTCGCCTCGCGTTTCAGGAATCATCGGAACTGCAGGTATGGGTGTAGTGCTCCTTATGTGCTACTACACTGCCTACGTTTATTTCTTCTCTGGCAGCCCCGAATTCATCAATGCTGAAGGCAATCGCTTGCAAGCTATCATCTGCAACGTCGACTGGCTTCAGTTCACCGACAATCTCATCATCCGACTTGGATTCCTCCTCGATCCTATCTCAGCCATGATGCTTGTGGTCATCTCCACAATCTCTTTCATGGTTCACCTCTATAGCAACGGCTATATGCGCGACCACCACGGCGTCTACGAACGTGGTTTCCAGCGTTTCTACGCTTTCCTCGCATTGTTTAGCTTCTCGATGCTTGGTCTCGTTGTTGCTACCAACATCTTCCAAATGTACATCTTCTGGGAGCTCGTGGGTGCTTCATCTTACCTCCTCATCGGTTTCTACTTCACAAAACCATCGGCTGTTGCCGCTTCAAAGAAAGCATTTATCGTTACCCGCTTCGCCGACCTCGGCTTCCTTATCGGTATCCTCGTGCTCTCGTACTACACTGGCACATTCAACTTCACCGATATGACTTCAGTGCCCGTTGCTGGTATGAACGACGTTTACGCTGTCAGCGCTGAAACTGCTACAGGTGTATTCAACATCTTCCAGTCGAAAGCTGCTGCTGGATTCATGGGTTGCTCAGTGATGACTTGGGCTCTCGTGCTCATCTTCATGGGCGGTATGGGTAAATCAGCTATGATGCCCCTCCACATCTGGCTCCCCGACGCAATGGAAGGTCCAACCCCTGTGTCTGCGCTCATCCACGCTGCTACAATGGTTGTTGCTGGCGTTTACCTCGTAGCTCGTCTCTTCCCATTGTTCCTCGTTAATGCCGAATTTGGTGGCTATGCTCTCGACGTTGTGACTTGGGTTGGTGCTATCACTGCCGCTTATGCTGCAATGGTGGCTTGTACTCAGCTCGACATCAAACGCGTGCTCGCATTCTCTACTATCTCGCAAATTGCGTTCATGATGGTGTCGCTCGGCGTTAGCCGCGAAGAGTTCCATAACCTCGGTTATATGGCTTCAATGTTCCACCTCTTCACTCACGCTATGTTCAAGGCTCTCTTGTTCCTCGGAGCAGGTGCGCTCATCCACGCTGTCGGCTCTAACGACTACACCGACATGCACGGCTTGCGCAAACACATGCCTATCACTCATATCACATTCCTTATCGGCTGTCTCTCTATCGCCGGTATCATCCCATTCTCAGGCTTCTTCTCTAAGGACGAAATCCTCTCTTCTTGCTTCGGTAACTCTATCTTCGCCTACGTTTGGATGTCGGCTGTAGCTGCGCTCACTGCATTCTACATGTTCCGCCTCTACTTCCTCATCTTCTGGTGGAAGGAACACAAAGTGCACGAAGGTCACCACGCCCCCAAAGATCAGCCTTGGACTATGACCCTTCCCCTCATCATCCTTGCTGTTGTTGCTACCCTCTGCGGTCTTATCCCATTCGGCAACTATGTGACTTGGGATGGTCACCCCTACGACTTTATGGCTCACTTCAACTGGACTATCGCTGGCATCAGCCTTGCAGTTGCAGTCATCGCTATCCTCGTAGCTGCTCGCATGTACAAAACGGAAAATCCTCTCCCAGCAAAAATGCGTCAGGCTATGCCTCGCCTTTGGGACTGGTGCCGCAACCGTTTCTATTTCGACGAACTCTACATGTTCATCACTCATAAAATCATCTTCGATAAGATCTGTCGCCCAATCGCTTGGTTCGACCGTCACATCATCGATGGTACTATGGACGGACTTGCTACTATCACTAACAAAGCCTCTTACGCAATCCGCGGCCTTCAGTCGGGCAACACTCAAAACTACGTTTGGGTTTACCTCATTGGCGCGCTCGCTCTCGGTGGCGTAACAGTAGCTGTCATCTTCTTATTCTGCTAATATAGTGCTAACGACAAAATATAATAACGCATGTTGTTCTCTAATATACTGATTTATTTCGTTGTCATCCCACTGCTAATGCTTGGCGGGTTGGCACTATGCCGCAACATCAAGCAGATTCGCGCTGTCGCTGTAGTTGGTTCTACTATCCTTACCGGACTCAGCGTTTATCTGCTCGTCGACTATCTCGGTTTGCGTGCTGCTGGTGAATCTGCTCCTATGCTCTATTGCGACTCTTGGACTTGGTTCCGCGACCTTAACATCAACCTCTCTGTTGGTGTCGACGGCGTTTCGATTGCCATGCTCCTCCTCTCGTCAATTATCCTCTTCACCGGCTCGTTTGCTTCTTGGAAAATCGAACAACCCAAAGCGTTCTTCCTTTGGTTAGTTCTCCTTTCTACTGGTGTGTTCGGATTCTTCATCTCCGTCGACCTCTTCACAATGTTTATGTTCTACGAAGTTGCGCTCATCCCTATGTACCTCCTCATCGGTGTTTGGGGCTCAGGCAACAAGAACTACTCGGCAATGAAGCTTACCCTTATGCTTATGGGTGGCTCTGCATTCCTCATGATTGGTCTTATCGGTATCTACTACCAGTCGAATGCTCCCGAACACACTTGGGACCTTCTCAAAATAGCTGAATACGGCGTCAACGCCGACTGGCAAAACTTCCTCTTCGTAGTGACATTCGTTGGTTTCGGCGTGCTTGGTGCTATGTTCCCATTCCACACTTGGAGCCCCGACGGTCACGCTTCTGCGCCTACTGCAGTGTCAATGCTCCACGCAGGCGTACTTATGAAGCTTGGTGGTTACGGATGCTTCCGCGTGTCGATGTACCTCATGCCCGAGGCTGCTAACGAACTCGCTTGGATTTTTCTCATCCTCACCGGTATCTCAGTTGTCTACGGTGCATTCAGCGCTTGCGTTCAAACCGACCTCAAATACATCAACGCTTACTCATCAGTTTCTCACTGCGGTCTCGTGCTCTTCGCTATCCTCATGCTCAACACCACCGCAATGACTGGTGCCGTAATGCAGATGCTCTCTCACGGTTTGATGACAGCTCTCTTCTTCGCACTCATCGGTATGATTTATGGCCGTACCCACACTCGCGACATCCGCGAAATGGGTGGTCTCATGCGCATTATGCCCTACCTCTCAGTTTGCTACGTTATCGCCGGTATGGCGTCGCTCGGTCTCCCCGGTCTCTCAGGCTTCGTTGCTGAAATGACTATATTCGTAGGTTCATTCCAGGAAGCCGACACATTCCACCGCGTGTTCACTATCGTAGCTTGCTGCTCAATCGTAATTACTGCAGTCTACATTCTCCGCGTTGTTGGCAAGCTCCTCTTCGGCCCTGTACAGGACGAACACCACCGCCAGCTCACCGACGCTACTTGGTGGGAACGCCTCTCTACAGCAACCCTCATCGTATGCGTAGCTGCTATCGGTTGCTTCCCCAACTTCTTCGCAAATCTGATCAAATTCACATTCGATGGCGCTATCTTCCGCGCTATCGGACTCAACTAATAAGAAATAACGACTATGGATTATTCTCAGTTTTTAGCAATGAAGCAGGAAATAGGATTACTGGTCGTATTTCTTGTAGTATTCCTCTACGACGTATTCATGCCCCGCAAGGGTGTAGCTGCCGACGGCCGTGCGTATGTTAAAGGCACATCGCTCGTTGCAGTTATCTCCTTCGCTATCTTCACCGCTGCTTGCTTCCTTTGCCCATGCATCTACGAGCCTGCAAGCGCATTCGGCGATATGTACGTCACTACAGCTGTTGCTGCTACAATCAAAAACATTCTCAACGTTGGTGTACTCATCGTGCTCATCCAAGCAATGCGTTGGGCTGATAGCGACATTCAGGTAGTTCGCCGAGGCGAATTCTATCAACTCTTGCTCATCACCCTCTTCGGTATGTACTTGATGATGTCGGGTCGTCATTTCCTCCTCTTCATCATCGGTCTTGAGTCAGCTTCGCTCCCCCTCGCTGCAATGGTTGCGCTCGACAAACACCGCCACGAAAGCACCGAAGCCGCTATCAAATACATCCTCACAGCTTGCTTCTCTTCAGCAATCTTCATGATGGGTCTATCGTTCGTCTACGGTCTCACTGGCTCACTCTACTTCGTCGACATCGCTTCAGCGCTCTCTACTCAAGCATCAACCGGTCTGCTCACTATCGCAATCGGCTTCGTTATGGCTGGTATCGGATTCAAACTCTCACTCGTGCCCTTCCACCTATGGACTGGCGACGTTTATCAAGGTGCTCCCACATCCGTTACTTCTTACCTCTCAGTCATCTCTAAAGGCGCTACAGCATTCGCATTCGTTGTAGTGATGGTGCAAGTGTTCGGTCAATTCTACACCGCAGCATGGGAATGGATGCTCTACGCACTCATCATCCTCACAATCACCGTAGGTAACCTCTTCGCTATCCGCCAGCGCAACATGAAGCGCTTCCTTGCATTCTCTTCAGTTTCGCAAGCAGGTTACATTATGCTCGGCGTTATCGGCGTTAACGAAATGGCGCTCGCTGCACTCATATTCTACGTACTCGTCTATATCTTCTCCAACCTTGCCGCTTTCGGTGTAATCCAAGCTATCGAAAACAAAACAGGCCTCGTCGATATGGACAGCTACCGTGGTCTCTGTCGCACCAACCCACGCTTGTCATTCTGCATGATGCTTGCAATGTTCTCACTCGCAGGTATTCCTCCATTTGCAGGATTCTTTAGCAAATTCTTTATCTTCACAGGTGCACTCAACCAAGGCTCAGTTGCAATGTACGTACTCGTACTCATCGCCCTGATTAACACTATCATCTCGCTCTACTACTACCTCCTCGTAGTGAAAGCAATGTACATCAGCCCCGACGAGTGCAAAGTGCCTGCATTCAAATCAGCTACAAGCGAACGCATCGGCTTAGTCATCACCGTAGCAGGCGTAATCTTCCTCGGTCTCGTCAGCTGCATCTACGACTCAATACTCGCCCTCTGCGGCGTCGCTTAATCCACCACGACCATAGCGCTTCTGCCTCAGCAGAAGCCCCCGAAATACTAACCCCGAGCTCCCGCCCGGGGTTAATTATTTCTCCCCCTAAGACTCAGCTTCCGCTTCGGCTCTCGCTTCCGTTGACGCTCAAGCAGTCGCTCGCGCTCCCGCTACGCTCTGGCTGTCGCTCTCGCTCCCGCTACGCTCTGGCAGTCGCTCTCGCTCCCTGCGCAGCAGTAGGCTTCTTAGGCATCCTAAGTCGCCTATGCTACCATTAAGCATCATATTGTTCACGCTCACCCTGTGAAAAAGAGTTAAATAAGGTTAAATAATCGGGGGGGTAGAACGTAGGTTTGAAAATTTGTGAAAATATTCATTAAATTTGTATCCTTTTCTGCTTTTTTTTACGCACAGAATTAACTGCACAAATCGCAAATCAACGTATTCACAACCACAACCTATAGAAACAAATACATCCAATTAGTTACACAAACAAACTAATACACAACAATACACAAAGGTTTCCAACGGTTTAATCAAATTTATGATTATGAAACACAAACTTACCCTTTTATTGGCAGGGTTACTTATCCTCCCATTGTCTGCCTTCGCAGGCGTAACCAATGATTTCGCACAGCTCCGTCAGATGATTCAGGAGCGTATGGCAAGTGGCAAAGTCACTACAAAAGATGGAGTCACCGACAACAACCAAAAGTCACCTTTTGGCTTTATCGACTCCTTCGAACCAGCCGATGATCAGTCAACTGGCAATGGCCCAAACCGACTCGTAATTTATCTTGACTCAAGATTGGATAACCCTCTTGATATGAGTTTTGCTGAGCCTGGCGATGGTCGTATTGAAGATGAAGAGGGTCGTATCCCTTTTCATTATATTCCTACTATAGCACCTTACCGTCTTTTTGCAAAGAACCTATTTAAGATTGATGAACCACAGCTTGGTGGTCCTGTAGGTATACTTTGGGCTGGTGGCTCAGAGGATGGCTACGCAGGTGTTCGTTATCTTGATATGAATCTATCGCGTATGTATAATACGTCTTCCAGTAATACAAAACCGAATTATGTGACACCTGGGTATCTTGAGATAAATGCTTTTGGATTGAATGGTGAAACAAAGGTTCGTGTATTCACTGAACGTGTCCATAATGCATCTGCGTGTCATCTTGATACTATTGTTACCATTCCAGCAATGCATCGCGATTCGATATTCAATAACGTGTATGTTCCTTTGCGTCCTTGGCCAGGTGTTGTCGATGCTGTGGTTAATATAGTGTCAACTGACCCAGCCAACCCAGTTATCTTCAATAAGATATCTTTCTTCTCTATGTTGCGTCTTCCCTTGGAGATGAAATTCAAAGAGGGTACAGAAATCACAAGTGAGCTAAGCGAAGATGGAAAGAGCTTTGTTTTCCATATTCCTGACAACTGTATGGAGGCCAGCTATAATTTAGAAGAAAATCCAACTGTATTATATGAAAAATTGCCAGAAGCACCTACACCTAATAGGGTGATGGTTCAAGGTTATAAGGCAACCGGCATCGGCCCGCTTGATGCTCAAGTGCCAGTGTATTTGGCTAACTTTGACGGCTTCACAGAGGGTACTCGCGAAGATCCTGAGTATGTTGAGTACAGCAATCTTTTTATCCCAATATCATTCCTCTCTAACCATAATATTATGAGTTGGAATATGTGGAAGGCTAAAGGTGAATTAGGTCTGACGGTCGATTTTAGTGGCCTTATGCCAATGCTGAAGGCTTTTATGGGAATGGAAATGACCGATGCTGAAGCTATGTTGATGTCGGGTCTCCATATCGGACGCTTTATGCCTCTCGACTTCTCTGATTCAGAAGGTGAGTGTACAATGAATTTCGATGTCAGATTGCCTAATGCCCGAACTGGAATTATTGTTGCTCAGGTGGATAGAGATGCCGAGCAATCTGTTCTTGAGGATTTGGGAGATATTGTCACTTTAAAAGTATTTGCATCAGATCAGATTGATTTGCAAAAAGTGGCTCAAGGTTTAATACCACAACGTACGCCTGAGATGACTGATGAGGAATATGCTCAACTTGTTGCTCGAGCGCAACGTGATATAGAAATGATTGCTAATAATACTGAAATATTTGATTATCAGCAAGATGCTGTTGATGGCCAGCACCATTTTGCAGCTCATTTCCCAAAATATAATTCAGCCAGTGGTCACGAACAATGCATCTTCTTAATGGCTCCAGTTGCTATCCCTGTTGAAGCAATGAAGAGCAGTTACGACCCTTCTGTTGAACAAACTGATGAAGAGCGCGAATCTATCAGTTTCGGTGATATGGTTATAGAAAATACGCTCCCTGCCCATAAAATTGCTTGGTTTGATAATATCGAAATTGATGCTCCCCGCGACTTCTTGAGCGATCTCAACTTCGACCCAGTACCAATGCATAATTTCCAAATGATGCAAGTTGAATTGGGTGGCGTCTATGAAGTTAAAGATGGCAAAATTGAAGTGCCACTTGGCGAATACGAAAAGTTGGTTCACGATGCTAACAACCTGTTTGCTTTCACTCTTCTCCCTGCTATTGAAGACCGATTCGGACGTGAGCGTTATGGCGCTGCTACTATTAATGATCTTGTTTCATTAAATTTTGCGTCAAGTGGAGCATTTGCTTTGGACCTTATGTACCAATGTCTTCCTTACGAAGTTGATAATAGTTTCGCATACGAAAATTTTGGGGTTGAGATACCAGATAATGTAATTTTCCCATATTTTCCAACTAACATTGTGCTTGGCTTGCCTAAGCTTTCGGTTGAAAATGGACAACTTGCTACACCTGAAGCGGGAGATACTCCTATCGCAGCTCCTGCAAAAGCTGCTGACAGCGTTATCAAAGCTCCTACATTGGGCGATAGCGACTTGGGTGGTGGTATCATCTTTGGCGACGACCCAACAAGCACTGAGGTTAACCTTATCGCTGAAGTTCCTGCTAACTTGTTTAGCCAATATTACGGCGATACATGGGAAGTGCCCGAAGTATATGCTGGCGACTGGGCTCGCATCAAGGCTGAACCTACTGTAAATACATACATCCGCCGATTCTACGAGTATAAACCGGCTTCTGAAGAACCTGAGTATGACGTACAACCCGATGTCGCTGATGTCGACTACCGATTCTTCGTAATTCCTGTCGACGGTCAGTATGAAATTACCGATGCTGGCAGTACAGAAGTAGCTCGCTATCCTATGTATGCCGGTCGTGCACTTTCCGATTGCCCATGGATAGCTGCTCCTGCTGAAACCAACTATGTGCTCGTTCAGGCTACAAGCCGCAATCCTCTCTATGGTACAAGCCTCGGCTTCACTCCAATCAAGGTGACTGTTCCAAATGCCAACATATTCCGCACTCCGGAATTCAAGCGCATCGAAGGCCCATACAATGTAGAGCTTGGCGAAGATGGCCAACTCGTTGAGGTTGCCGATGAAGAAAACTTCATCTCTGTTTCAATCGAAGATGTTGTTGAAGGCGACAACAATCTCGACCACGGCGTGAAAGTCAACTACTCTCATCAGGAAATCGACGGATTTGGCACTCAGCCTGTCTATACAATCCAATACGACCAAGCTTACGCTCACCAGTCGATGCACTTAGTAGTTTCGCCCAACGATGCAACTATTAGCCGTCCTGCAGTAAGCAACAGCACTTGGATTAAGATGCCCGACTACTACTTGACTAATATGGTAGCTCCTGACGGCGACGAACGCTTCGCATTAGAAAATGATGCCTATGCTGATATCAGCCAGGATGTTTGCTCTATTAGCTCAGATGCAGAGCTTGCAGAGGTGCACTTGCCACTCTACTCAACCCAAGGTATTGGTATGATTACTGCTGTCAGCGCGCCAGTTTATGGTACTCTCGACAATCCTACTACTGAGGCTGAAGTAGCAAGCGCTAATATACCAATGTTCCAGTATGTCAACCCCAACGCTAACGTAATCAAGGGCGTAGCTCACGAACTCGACGGCGCTGACCGCGACGCTAACAATGGCGCTGCATTCTCTGTAACATCTGAACGTCCTATCTACAAGCACCAATACAGCCACTTGCTCTCTGAAGGCTTTGGCGCTCCCGAAGGTGCTGCAAAAGCTCCAGCTCGCGCTTCAACTGAAGCTCCCGAACCTGTAGAGCTCACAATCCAGTCAACTGTAGTTAACCGCGACAATGAAAACTCAGCAATCAACTCTGAGCAGTCTCACGATAGCGCAACTGCAGCTCACCCCGAATTGGACAACGCTATCAAGTTCTATCTCCCTGTTGGCCACAACACAGTGACTACTTCACTCGGTGCTGAAGGCTACAAACCTGCTGCTTTGACCACTTACCACCTCGTTAAGGAAGACGGCGTAACTGGCGTTGAAAGCGTAGCAACCGACGCTCCAATGTTCCCTGCCGACGTTTACAACATGCAAGGTATTTCAGTGCTTCGTCAAGCATCAGCTGAGCAATTGCGCTCACTCGCTCCCGGACTCTACATCGTAAACGGTGTCAAAGTTCGCCTATAATCAGAGGCAATTACCGCGAAATAGTAACTCTCACTCATAATCACAGCAAAGGCGCTCCACCGAGCGCCTTTGCTGCTATATAACATTAAGCCTAATTCGAGCCGCAATAGGGCATCGGTAGCCGGGGGGGTCTTACAGTTCGTTGAGGGGGAGGCCTTTGAGGTCTTTGTCGGAGAGGAGCAGTTGGTCGGCAGGGAGTCGCCAGTCGATGCCTACAGTGTGGTCGTCGTAGCGGAGGGTGGCTTCAGCCTGTGGGGCATAGACGTTGTCAACCTTGTATTGAAATTGAGCAACGTCGCTGAGCACTACGAAGCCATGGGCAAAGCCGCGTGGGATAAAGAGTTGGCGGCAATTCTCGTCGCTAAGTTCTACGGCTACATGTTGCCCGAAGGTGGCTGAGCCGGGGCGCAAGTCGACAGCTACATCGAGCACGCAACCGCGCGACACTCTGACTAATTTGGCTTGAGCCCACTCCCCACGTTGAAAATGCAGTCCGCGGAGCACACCATAGGTCGAGAATGATTCGTTATCCTGAACGAAATTGACGTCACCCACATGGGCGCGAAATTCGTCGAGTTTGAACGATTCCATAAAGTAGCCACGTTTGTCGCCAAATCGTTTGGGCTCAATGACCCACACGCCTTCGATATTTTGTTTGATAAAGTTCATTGCGTTGAATGTCGGTTGTTTAATGGTTGGTTTTGTGCCCCGATGTGTGAGCTTGACTAAAACTGTTGCAAACTTAGCAAAAAAATGTGAGACCAAAAAGGGTGCTCCGCCAACTTTCGCAGCGAGTGGGTTGTTTTTCACAATAAAGAGCATTTGAGTGATAAAGAATGTCAAAGAGATAAGGAGCATTTATGAGGTTGATGATAGTGTTGAGTTCGATAATACCTTCGCACGACATTGCGGCGTGGATATTGCAGATTATAAGTCGGGCGCTTGCTGCCGTTGGCTTGCCCGAAAGCCCTGTGCTTGAGCAAGTGGTCTATGTGGTGGTAATCAGCGCGTTGGCGCTGGCGGTGGGCTATCTGCTGCGCAAGGTGGTGCTGTTGGTGTCGGGCAAAGTGATTTCGATGCGAGCGAGTGAGTTTGCGCAGGAGCTGCTGCGGCAGCAGGTCATTCAGCGATGCTCCCACATCGTGCCGCCGATAGTGATTTTGGCGTTGTTGCCCTTCGCATTTGAGGGGGATTCGCGTATGCTTCAGGTCGTTACTCATTTGGTGGTGGTTTATCTGTTGGTGATGTTTGGAGTGGGTATGAATTCGGTTATCGGGTTCGTTTATGCCAACTACAATCGTCGGGCAAACAAGGATAATCATCCGCTGAAAGGGGTAATGGGCGTGGCTAAGGGTGTGTTGTGGATTATAATCGTGATATTGTGTGCTGCAGAGCTGATGCAGAAGTCGCCAGTGGTTTTGCTCGGTGGACTTGGCGCATTTGCCGCAGTGTTGATGTTGATTTTCAAGGACTCTATACTCGGGTTCGTTGCAGGTATTCAGCTGTCGGGCAACGATATGCTCCGCGTGGGCGACTGGATTGTGGTGCCCTCGACTATCGCCAATGGGGTGGTGGAGGATGTGACGCTGACGGTGGTAAAAGTGCGCAACTGGGATAACACGTTGGTGATGTTGCCCGCTTATTCGCTTGTGGCGTCGCCATTTCAGAATTGGCGCGGAATGTCGGACTCTGGTGTGCGCCAGATTGACCGTCAAGTGCTGATTGACACTACCTCGATTCTGCCTCTCGATGAGGCTCTCATCGCCTCGGTGGTCGCAAAATACTCCGA
>JAGBWK010000024.1 GCA_017629835.1 Muribaculaceae bacterium
TAATTTAACTCGTATTTTCTATGAAAAATTACTATCTTTGTACTCGAATTAGGGTACCAGTGACAAAAGAGAAACTTGCAAAATTAAGCAAATAATACTTTTACAACCAAAATATCCATTCGATTTTATGATGACCGTGAGGTGCGAGCTGTTTAGAATGAGCGAATGAGAAAATTTACTAACTTTGCAATATGAGCGAATTTGATAAATATATAGTTCAAGGTGAGCCCGATAAAAGACATCATGGAAGTTGTAAATCTACTACACTTAGGAAATCGCTCTGAGCTTCGCCAATGGCTCAAAGAGAACCACAACAAAGAGAAATGTTGTTGGGTGGTGACTTATCGCAGTAAGTGTCCACCCGAGTGGCCAGCTATTCCATACATCGAAGTAGTGGAAGAGGCGCTTTGCTTCGGATGGATAGATAGCACACTTAAACGGCTTCCCGATGGTCGGTTGGCTCAACGCCTCTCTCCTCGCCGCAAGAAAAGCCATTGGACACAGTTGAACATCGACCGATGCAAAAATCTTGAAGATCGTGGGCTAATGACACCTGCAGGCCGAAAGGCGCTACCCATTCAGAAAAAAATAGCGACTGAAGGCTTTACATTAGCTCAGAATGATTAGAAATTCGGTTCGTTGGGGAATGAAAATAAAATAATTATGACAAGGATACTGATACTTTGCACGGGCAATAGCTGTCGCAGTCAAATGGCGATGGGTTATTTGCAATCGTTGAGCGAAGCGCTCGATGTACATTCTGCGGGCACTAACCCCACTACGCAAGTGCATCCGTTGGCTATCAAGGCGATGGCGGAGGTAGGCGTTTCGCTTGAAAATGCCAAGCCAAAATCGGTAGTGCAATACCTCGACCAGCAGTGGGATTACGTAATAACGGTGTGCGGTGGCGCAAACGAGAATTGCCCTGCTTTTATTGGCAAAGTGGGCCAACGCCTGCATATCGGTTTCGATGACCCAGCTTCAGCAACTGGCACAGAGGAGCAACAAATAGTGGTGTTCCGACGTGTCAGAAATGAGATAATGAGCCGAATGAAAACTTTTTACGAGGAGATAACGATATGACAAACAGCAGCGAGGAGTGCCTGATTTGCAAGGCGCCATTGGAGTATCTGACCGCTGAGGTAGAAATGGAGTGCAGTATCTGCCACAAGCGCGAAATGAGCCGTACGCGATGTGCAAACGGCCATTATGTGTGCAACGAGTGCCACACGCGTGGCATTACCGACATCGTCGGCTATTGCCTCGGCGAAACCTCGAAAGACCCTATCCTTATCGTGCAGCAGATGATGACAATGCCGTTCTGCCACATGCACGGCCCTGAGCATCACATTATGGTGGGTTCGGCACTGCTGACTGCCTACCACAATGCAGGCGGAGAGGTCGATTTGCCTGCTGCGCTGTTAGAAATGCAGAAGCGTGGCAAAGCTGTTCCCGGTGGCGTTTGCGGCTTCTGGGGAGCGTGCGGAGCAGGCATCAGCAGCGGAATGTTCGTTAGCATTATCACACACTCCACTCCGCTCACAAACGAGCCGTGGGGCTTGTCTAACCAAATGACTGCCACATCGTTACGAAATATCGGCATCATTGGTGGCCCACGCTGCTGCAAACGCAATTCCTATCTTGCAATTCTCTCGGCAGTGGATTTTGTGAAAGAGCATTTCGGCATCGAAATGGAAAAACGAGATGTCCGCTGCGTGCATCGTAGCAACAACAATCAGTGCATCGGCGAGCGGTGCCCTTTTTATTCAACAAACTCTAAATAATTGATTATTATGGCGATACAAAATAGACGAGTATTCGTAACAGGTGGTGCACACGGCATCGGGCGAAGCATCGTAGAGGCGTTCCTCCAAGTAGGCGACCGCGTAGCATACTGCGACATCAACGACGGCGAGATAGAAGGCGCTACGTTCTACAAGGTTGACGTGACCGACAAAATGGCGTTACAGCAGTGCTTGCAATCCATTGCTGATGCGTGGGGCGATATCGATGTCGTTGTAAATAATGTGGGCATCGGCGGATTCAAACCACTGACCGAGGTATCGGTAGAGGAGTTTGAACACGTGCTCAACACCAATCTTCGCTCAGCGTTCATCACCGCACGATTTATGGCTCGGTTGAGGGATAACAATGGCAATCGCGCTTACGGTCGTATCGTCAACCTTTGCTCCTCACGCTATCTGATGAGCGAGGCTGGCACAGAGGCATATAGTGCATCAAAGGGTGGTATATCTTCGATGACCCACGCGCTGGCAATCTCCCTTGCACCGATGCACATCACTGTCAATGCCGTTGCTCCGGGATGGATTCACGTCAACGAAGAGGAGATTTTGCGCCCCATTGACCACGAATTCCACCCCAGCGGTCGCGTGGGCGAACCGGGAGACATCGCCCGAATGGTGCTGTTCCTTTGCGCATCCGAAAACGACTTCATCAACGGCCAAACTATCACCATCGACGGCGGCGTAACAAAGAAAATGATCTATCCAGAATGATTTACTCTGAGTAATCCTTAATATTCTGAGCAAGAATTTTTAAGCAAAAAGCTGTCGGGAGGGGTTGTGTGGTTGAGGGAAATTTCGTACATTTGCAGCGTAAATTGGATGACTATTGGTTATCCAAAATTTTCACATTGCTAAATAATTAATTATCAACATATTACAATCTACGAAAATGTACAGAACTGATACATGTGGAGATTTGCGTCTGTCGGATGCGGGCCGCGAAGTGACCCTCGCTGGGTGGGTTCAACGCCTGCGCAAAATGGGCGGCATGACTTTTGTCGACTTGCGTGACCGATACGGTATCACCCAAGTGGTGTTCAACAACGAAGTCGACGCCGAACTTTGCGACCGCGCTAACAAATTAGGTCGCGAATTCGTAATCCAAATCATTGGCACCGTTGCCGAACGCTCGGCCAAAAACGCCAATTTGCCTACTGGCGACATCGAAATCATTGCCAAAGATTTGAAAGTGCTCAACTCGAGCCTCGTACCCCCATTCACAATCGAAGATGACACCGACGGCGGCGACGACCTTCGTATGAAATATCGCTACCTCGACTTGCGCCGCGCTCCAGTGCGCAGCAACCTTGAGCTTCGCCACCGTATGACTATGGAAGTGCGTCGCTATCTCGACTCTAAGGGCTTCCTCGAAATCGAAACTCCGATGCTCGTTGGCTCTACCCCCGAAGGTGCTCGCGACTTTGTGGTGCCCTCACGTATGAATCCTGGTCAATTCTACGCACTCCCCCAATCACCCCAAACCTTGAAGCAATTGCTTATGGTGTCAGGTATGGACCGCTATTTCCAGATTGTGAAGTGCTTCCGCGACGAAGACCTTCGCGCCGACCGCCAACCCGAGTTCACCCAGATTGACTGCGAAATGAGCTTCGTTGAGCAAGACGACGTTATCGGACTCTTCGAAGGCATGGCTAAACACCTGTTCAAAACAATTCGTGGTGTTGAACTCACCGAGCCATTCCAGTGCATGCCTTGGGCCGACGCTATGAAATATTATGGTAGCGACAAACCCGACTTGCGTTTCGGCATGACATTCGTCGAGCTAATGGACATACTCAAAGGCTACGGCTTCGCAGTGTTCGAAAATGCTGCATACATTGGTGGTATCTGCGCCAAGGGTGCCGCTACATACACTCGCAAGCAGCTCGACCAGCTCACCGACTTCGTAAAACGCCCTCAGATTGGCGCCAAAGGTATGGTTTACGCTCGCGTCGAAGCCGACGGCAACGTAAAATCATCAGTCGACAAATTCTACTCACAGGAAGTGCTTCAGCAAATGAAAGAAGCATTTGCTGCCGAACCGGGCGACCTCATCCTGATTCTCAGCGGCGACGACGTAATGAAAACTCGCAAACAACTCTGCGAACTCCGCTTAGAAATGGGCAACCAGCTCGGACTTCGCGACAAAAACAAATTCGCATGCCTCTGGGTGGTTGACTTCCCAATGTTTGAATGGAGCGAAGAAGAGCAGCGCCTTATGGCTATGCACCACCCATTCACTCAGCCCAAGCAGGAAGATATCTCGAAACTCGACACCAACCCAGCCGAAGTGCGCGCCGATGCTTACGACATGGTAATCAACGGTGTTGAAGTTGGTGGTGGCTCAATCCGTATCCACGACAGCCAGTTGCAAGCCAAAATGTTTGAAATCCTCGGCTTCACACCCGAAAAAGCTCAAGAGCAATTCGGCTTCTTGATGAACGCATTCAAATATGGCGCACCACCTCACGGAGGTCTTGCTTATGGTCTCGACCGTTGGGTATCGCTCTTTGCTGGTCTCGATAGCATCCGCGACTGCATCGCATTCCCGAAAAACAATTCAGGCCGCGACGTAATGCTCGATGCTCCTGCCGCTCTCGACCAGAAGCAGCTCGACGAGCTCCAGATTGCGCTCAATCTCATCGAGAAATAATCGCTTATAATTCTGCAGCTTAGCTATCATCATCCAACCGAAACAACATGCAACGCGTACTAATATCCGACGTCATCGCACTGCTTGAGCGCAACTTCCCGCCCCACTATCAGGAAGACTTCGACAACACTGGCTTGCAGGTAGGTCAAACCGACCGCCCTTGCACTGGCGTACTCTTCTGTGTCGACCTCACCCCAAGCATTGTGAGCGAGGCGGTTGACAAGCGTTGCAACCTCATTGTAACCCACCACCCACTCATCTTCCACCCGCTCAAACGCATCACAGGGCGTGGGCGCGTCGAGAGCGCCGTGTGGCAGGCTATAAAAGAGGACATCACAGTGTATTCGAGCCATACGGCAGCCGACAACACGCCATTGAATGGCGTTTCGTGGCGTATGGCATCGATGCTCGGCTTGGAAGATGTTCAACCACTCGAAAGCCGCGGCAGCGACAACATAGGCTGCGGAGCCATAGGCAACCTACCTAAGCCACTCACAGCAAGCGAGTTTGTCGAATTGATAAAACGCACATTCGGCTCGCCCGTAGCACGTTGTTCGAAGCTCTTGCCCAAGGGCAAAACAATCACGCGAGTAGGCTTGTGCGGTGGCGCTGGCAGCTTCCTCATTGCCGAAGCAATCAAGGGCGGAGCAGAAGCATTCGTTACCTCCGACTGCAAGTACAACCTATTTATCGACTATGCCGACACAATCCAGCTTGTTGATATCGGCCACTACGAGTCGGAAGAGTGCACCAAAGCCATATTCCGCGACACTATAAGCGAAGCATTCCCCTCATTACCCTCATATTACTCTGAATCAGAAATTAATCCAATATTTTATATATGACAACCGAAAAAGCTCCAAAGGACAAAATCTCTGTTGAGGACCGTCTGAAAACCCTCTACGAATTGCAGACTATCCTTACCGAAATCGACCGCATCAAAACTATCCGCGGCGAACTCCCCCTCGAAGTTAAAGACCTCGAAGACCACATCGAAGGCCTCAAAACACGTATCGGCAACTACAACAACAGCGTTGCTGAACTTCGTCAGAAATTAGCTGCCGAAAAAGAAAAAATCAACGAAGCAAAAGCTTTGATTGAACGCTACACCCAGCAACTCGACAACGTTCGCAACAACCGCGAATTCGACACACTCTCAAAAGAAAGAGAGTATCAGCAACTCGAAATCGAACTCGCTGAAAAACATATTATGGAATTTGGCCGAGTTATCGAGCAGCGCACTGCCGAAATCGAAGCTACCCAAAACGAGCTCTCTGACCGCGAACACATCCTCGTTGAGAAAAAAGCTGAACTTGAAGAAATCGTTTCTGAAACTCGTCAAGACGAAGAACGCCTTCGCGAAAAAGCTCATTCTCTCGAGCCAATGATTGACCCACGCACACTCACAGCCTTCAAGCGCATCCGCAAGAATGCTCGCAACGGCCTTGGCGTGGTTTACATCCAGCGTAACGCTTGCGGTGGTTGCTTCAACCGCATCCCCCCACAAAAGCAGCTCGAAATCAAGATGCACAAGAAAATCATCGTTTGCGAATACTGCGGCCGCATCCTCGTTGACCCCGAACTCGCAGGCGTTCAACCCGAAGCATAAGTCAGACTCTGACCTCTGAACATAGAGCAAATAATTAGCCCCCTACATCGAGCATACCGCTCCGTTGTGGGGGCTAATTGCATCCATTCGGCAGCCACTTCGCACCCAAAAGTTGTGTCAAATAATTCTCTGCGATAACTTACCAAAGCCTATCACACAGCTTCGCATCCACAGCCACAACTCAATAGTAACGCCACGTTTAAGCCACAATATTAGCGATTTCACTCACTCGCTGCCACGTTCAAGAAGTAGCCTGCAGGGGTGGATTGATTGACGAATGTGGAGTATTGTTGCGCAATTGATGCAAGAAAAGGTGGTATCATCAAAAAAAATACCTAAATTTGTGATACCAGTTTTGCAATGCGCTGCGCCATGTTCATATCAGCAGCCGATTGCAAACAATCGAAACTAAAAATTTACAACAACCTTAAATTATAACAAAATGGCAAACTTTTCACTCGAAGGTAAGAATGCATGGATCACAGGCGCATCTTACGGTATTGGTTTCAACATTGCCAAAGCTTTTGTAGAAGCTGGTGCAAAAAACATTATCTTCAACGACATCAACGAAGAGGCGCTTCAGCGTGGCCTCGACAACTATAAAGCAGCTGGTATCACCAACGTGCACGGCTATGTGTGCGACGTGACCGACGAAGTTGCTATCAAAGCCCTCGTAGAAAAAATCCATGCCGAAGTAGGTCAAATCGACATCTTGGTCAACAATGCAGGCATCATCAAGCGCATCCCTATGCACGAAATGAAACGCTCTGAATTCCAGCAAGTAATCGACATCGACCTCGTAGCTCCCTACATCTGCGCAAGCGCCGTACTCCCCGAAATGATGGAGCGCCGCGAAGGCAAAATCATCAACATCTGCTCAATGATGAGCGAACTTGGCCGCGAAACAGTGAGCGCTTACGCTGCAGCTAAGGGTGGCTTAAAAATGCTCACTCGCAACATCTGCTCTGAATATGGCGAATACAACATCCAATGCAACGGCATCGGCCCAGGCTATATCGCCACACCACAAACTGCACCTCTTCGCGAAGTGCAGCCCGACGGCAGCCGTCACCCATTCGACTCATTCATTTGCGCCAAAACACCCGCTGGTCGCTGGCTCGACCCCGAAGAATTGGCAGGCCCTGCAGTATTCCTCGCATCTAAGGCTTCCGACGCTGTAAACGGCCACATCCTCTACGTCGACGGCGGTATCCTTGCTTACATCGGCAAGCAACCCAAATAAATAATCCACATCAATTACTAATTCACAACGACCATACGTAATGGAATCAGTATTTGCTTACATCATTAGCTTAGGGGCAGCAGTGATGATGCCTATCATCTTCACTATCCTCGGGCTATGTATCGGGCTTGGCTTCAACAAGTCGCTGATGAGCGGTCTGAAAGTCGGCGTCGGTTTTATTGGGCTCTCTATCGTGACAGCTCTGCTCACATCTACAATGAGCGGCCCATTAGAAACTATCACCGAGCTCTACGACCTGCAACTCAAAGTGTTCGACATGGGCTGGCCCGCAGCAGCATCCGTTGCCTACAACACCGCTGTGGGCGCCTTCATCATCCCCGTATGCCTTGGCGTCAACATCCTGTTACTGCTGATTAAAGGCACAAAGACAGTCAACATCGACCTCTGGAACTACTGGCACTTCGCATTCATCGGCGGCGTCGTTTACTTCGCAACCGGTTCTCTCGGTTGGGGTTTCTTCGCAGCAATCATCTGCTACATCGTAACCCTTGTCATTGCCGACGTTACAGCCCCTCGCTTCCAGTCGTTCTATAAAGATGTCGACGGCATCTCAATCCCACAGCCATTCTGTGCAGGCTTCGTGCCATTCGCATGGGGTATCAATAAAGTGCTCGATGCAGTTCCTGGCATGAATCGCCTCGAAATCGACGCCGAAGGCTTGAAAAAGAAATTTGGTATCGCTGGCGAGCCACTCTTCCTCGGCATCGTGGTAGGCATCGTCATCGGCTGCTTGAGCTTCAGCAGCTGGAGCGCAATCGTCGACAACATCCCAGCAATATTGATGATGGGTGTAAAAATGGGTGCCGTAATGGAATTGATACCACGCGTGACAGTTCTGTTCATCGAAGGCTTGAAACCAATCTCCGACGCAACACGCTCAATGATTGCTCGCAAATTCAAAGGCGCTGAAGGTCTCTCAATCGGTATGAGCCCCGCGCTCGTGATTGGCCACCCCACCACCCTCGTTGCATCAATCATCCTCATACCTATCACCCTCGTGATAGCAGTATTGGTTCCTGGCAACGCCTTCCTCCCCTTGGCATCGCTCGCAGGTATGTTCTACATCTTCCCACTCGTGCTGCCCTACACCAAAGGCTCAGTGCTGAAAACAATCATCGTGGGTCTTGTAGTACTCATTCTTGCACTCTACCTCGTCACTTGGATGGCACCCGACTTCACAATGGCAGCCAACGACGTTGCCAATGCTCATCCCGACGACAAAGCAGTGCAAGTGCCCTCAGGCTTCCTTGCCGGCAGCCTCGACTTTGCCGGTAGCCCACTCGGCGCAGCAATCTACTGGGCACTCAAAGGGCTCAAAACTTGGGGCATGGGACTCCTTGCAGGAGCAACCGTCGCACTCGTATGGTGGAATCGCCGCCGTATGATGCGCACCAACAAAACCGCTCAGAATTAATCCCGCTCGCCGTAGCCGTCAACCGACAGCTGTTGGTCAACCTTAAGTTAAGTGGTAGGTTGCCACAGCCTCAACAACCCATAAAAAATCCTTCGTCGAAACTCTTCTCAGAGCAAAGCGAAGGATTTTTTCAAAGTATTTTTCAAAGTTATTTGCAGATTATCAAAATTTTAGTAACTTTGCACTCGATTTGCGTAATCTCTGGCGGGACATGGTTGCCCGTGAATATTGCGTCAGTAATAACATTTTAAACACTTAATAAAATGGACTTAATTAAAGTAGCCGAAGAGGCTTTTGCTACCGCAAAACAGTTCCCCGAATTCGGCCCGGGCGACACCATCACCATTGCTTACCGCATCAAAGAAGGTAACAAAGAACGTATCCAGCAATACCGCGGTGTCGTTATCCGTATCTCAGGCGAAGGTAACAAGAAACGCTTCACCGTTCGCAAAATTAGCGACAACATTGGTGTTGAACGTATCTTCCCCATCGAATCGCCCTTTATCGACTCTATCGTAGTTAACAAGTACGGTAAAGTTCGTCGCGCTCGTCTTTACTATCTCCGCAAACTCACCGGCAAAAAAGCTCGTATCAAAGAGCGCCGCGTTGTCAAAAAAGAAGATTAATCGCGAGCCTACGGCAAGAATACAAGAGGACAATCACTCGATTGCCCTCTTTTTTTGTGCCAATAATAGCCCCAAAACCTTGAAAAATGAAGAATTTTCAAAGCGAAGCAAAAAAAATTTGCCAGTCTCAGAAAAAAAACTTAACTTTGCAGTGCTTTAGGACTCAGATGAGTCTTGGGCAATGAGGATTGTCTTATGGTGTAATGGTAGCACTGCAGTTTTTGGTTCTGCCTGTCTTGGTTCGAATCCAGGTAAGACAACCAATCTAATCCGCAAGCGATAACGCCTGCGGATTTTTTTGTATCTATTCGGCCTTGCTATAAAAAGTTGTGGATGACGATGAATTAGATTACAAAAAACGACGGCCCCTGTGGAGGGGTCGTCGTAGGTACTCGAAGCGGGACTCGAACCCGCACAGCCGCAATGGCCAAAGGATTTTAAGTCCTTCGTGTCTACCATTCCACCATTCGAGCAGCCTTGTAGCCTTGCCGTGCGACAATGACATCTGCGCTTGCCTTGTGGCAAATAGCGGAGCAAAGTTAATCATTTTTTGCGGTTTTTCAAACATTTAACCCAAAAACATCCTATTAGTCTTGCAAATCAGTCGACCGACTGCTAACTTTGCACCAACGAACGTGCTGCTGTAGCGGCTATTTAACCACTTTCAATCGTTATGAAATATAAATACTATACCTCTGGAACTTGCTCTCGCGCTATTGATCTCGATGTGGCCGACGACGGCACTATCATCGACGTGGCTTTCACTGGCGGATGCCACGGCAACACTCAAGGCGTAGCTGCCCTCGTCAAAGGAATGAACGCCACCGAAGCTATCAAGCGTTTACGCGGCATTAAATGCGGCGCTAAGCCGACTTCTTGCCCCGACCAGCTCGCCATTGCCCTCGAAAAAGTCTTGTATCAATAGCATTTTACAGCTAAATAAGTAAGAAGGTTTCGCCCATTGTGAGCGAAACCTTTTTTTGAGCACTTACTTTATTGTTAGCAAGTCCCTTATTACATATTATATGTATGTGCTTATTTCTTGAGGTCGGCAACCTTTTCGAGTGTGCGACGCAACTGCTGCCAGAAGCGGTCAACTGCGGGGATATGCATACGTTCAGATGGTGAATGCACGTCGCGCAATGTTGGGCCAAACGAAACCATATCGAGGTTGGGATAAACCGACTTGAACAAACCACATTCCAAACCAGCGTGGATAGCCTTGATTGCAGGCTTGATGCCGTAGAGTTCTTCGTATGCATCAGATGTGATTTGCATAATCTGCGAATTCATGTTGGGCTGCCAGCCTGGATAGCCTTCGCCATGAGCCACCTCAGCGCCTGCGAGCGCAAACACTGCTTCAACTTGGTTAGCAATGTCGAGTTTGCGTGATTCAACCGAGCTACGCTGACTTGTAGTTACAAGAATCTTATCGTCAGCCAACATCTTAACCGACGCAAGGTTGGTTGATGTTTCAACGAGGCCTTCGAGGTCGCGACTCATCGATACAACGCCATGAGGTGCGCAATAGAGCGAGTAGATTAAGTTGTGAGCAGTAGCTGCATCAACGCAATATTCGGGACTGTCGACGCTCTCCATATCGATTTCGAGCGTAGGTTCTACGCCTGAATATTCATTGGCAATGTCAGCAGCATATTTATTGAGTTCGATGCGCACAAATTCTTTGTCAGAAGCTGGAACACCTACTACGGCATGGGCTGCACGGGGTATAGCATTGCGGAGGTTACCTCCGTCGAATTCTGCTACGACCACATCCTTGCTCTTCATCACATTCCAGATAAAGCGAGCAAGCACCTTGTTGGCATTTGCGCGGCCAAGATGAATGTCGCCACCAGAGTGACCACCCAAACCATTGACTACCTGAATTTTGAAATAATGATAACCTACAGGAGCAGCAGCGCGTTGGTAGCTGAATGTAGCAGTTGTGTCGATACCACCAGCACAGCCTACGAAGATTTCTGCATCATCTTCCGAGTCAAGGTTGAGCAAAATAGAGCCCGAAATCATATCTTTACCGAGTCCGAATGCGCCAGTCATACCTGTCTCTTCATCCATAGTGACGAGCACTTCGAGCGGACCATGCACCAAAGTTGGGTCAATCAGAGCAGCCAACGAAGCAGCCACACCGATACCATTGTCAGCACCCAAAGTTGTACCGTCGGCACGCACCCATTCGCCATCGATAATAGTTTTAATGGGAGAATTCTCAAAGTCGAAGTTCTTATCGTTCGACTCGCACACCATATCCATATGGCCTTGCAAAATCACTGTCGGAGCATCCTCATGGCCGGGTGTAGCAGGCTTAGTCAACACTACGTTGCCCACCGCATCGGTCTTAGCAGCTATGTTATGTTCCTTGGCAAAATCAAGAAGGTATTGGCGGATTTTTTCCTCCTTCTTCGATGGGCGAGGAATCTTTGTGATTTGGTCGAAAATTTCAAAGACGATTTTCGGATTGAGGTCTTTAACTTCCATATTATCTTTATTAGTGGTTAGAAAATCTATAAAAAGTATTGAGGTTTGGAAAAAGATGTTAAATAACGCCCTTTTCGCTCACTAAGGTACAAATTTTAATCGATATAAGAATAAATATTTCTGTTAACTTTCATATATTTGCAAAGAATTTCGGGAACGCATACCTTTTAGGGTGCTTATCCCATACTACACCAATCGATTTAATTATTACTTACTCATGAAAAAATTAGCATTATCAGCTATCGTTACTCTTTTTGCTGTTATCGGTCTCGCTTCTTGCTCTGGCAACGGATGCGCCACTCCCGACGTTTCAAGCAAAGCTCCTGAAGAAGGACTTATCAATATCCGCTATTACAATCTCGATTCTGTAATAAACAATTACAAACTGCTCGAAAAGCTCAACGCTGAATCTGAAGAAGTAATGGCCAACTACCAGAATCGCGAACGCAGCTACGCCAATGAAATCCAAAACATGGCCGCTAAGATTGAGCAGAAAGTGCGCAACAACACTTACCTTTCTGAACAAAGCTACAATGACGACATGAAGAAATTCCAAGATCGTCAGGCTCAAGTACAGCAAAACCTCGCTGAACTTCAGGCTGAAATCCAGCGTCAGGCAGCTTCTCAACAAACCCAAATACTCGACTCTATCAACAACTTCCTCAAGGCTTACAACGAAGTTAACCACTTCGATGCTATCCTCGTTATGCAACCAGGCACTTATTTCGACCAACGTCTCAACATCACCGACGAAATCGTAAAAGGTCTTAACGACCGCTACAACGAAGAGCCTGCTAAAGCTGCACCCGCAAAGGCTGAAGCTAAGTAAGCACTATTCCCGTAAGATAGAACTTCAACATCATACACCCTCGCCGGACATAGCTCCCGCGAGGGTTTTTACAAGCCACCAAACCTAACATTACCGTCAACCCTCATGGACAACTTCAAATACTGGGCTCCTACCCAATACATATTCGGACGCGAAACCGAACGCGAAACTGGCTCAATGGTCCGCTCCGCATTAAATTGCACAAAAGTGTTGGTCGTCACTGGCCACTCATCCGCACGCAAAAGCGGACTGCTCGACCGCGTGTTCCAATCACTGACAGTCGCTGGCGTCAGCTGGATTGAACTTACCGGCATCGACCCCAACCCCACCGACGACCGCGTGTACGAAGGCATCAACCTCTGCCGTGAGCATGGCCTCGAAGGGCTCCTCGCTGTGGGTGGTGGCTCAGCTATCGACACTGCTAAAGCAATTGCTGCAGGCGTGCCCTATGAGGGCGATTTCTGGGATTTCTTTTGTGGCAAAGCCGTTGTCAACAACGCTCTACCCGTAGGAGTAGTGCTGACAATCCCTGCTGCTGGCAGCGAAGGTTCTGGCAACTCGGTCATCACTAAACTCGACGGAATGCACAAAATATCGATTCGCACCGACTATTGGCTGCGCCCTAAATTTGCAATACTCAACCCTGAGTTGACTTTCACCCTTCCAAAATTCCAACTCGCAAGCGGAATAGCCGACATGATGGCTCACATCATGGAACGCTATTTCACACCAACCGACGACGTCGAAACCACCGACCGCATAGCCGAAGGTATCCTTAAAGCAATCATCAACGAAGCTCCAAAAGCTATCGACAACCCTACCGACTACCCCTCTCACGCCAACATTATGTGGGCTGGTACGCTCGCCCACAACGGCATTTGCGGATGCGGACGAGTTGAAGACTGGGTGAGCCACGCAATGGAACACGAACTCTCTGCCCTCTACGGCGTAACCCATGGCGCTGGTCTCGCTGTCGTATTCCCTGCATGGTTGACATTTATGACCAACCACAAACCAGCTAAAATTGCCCAGTTTGCTCGACGCGTATTCGACATTTGCGAAGCCGACGAACGTTCGGCGGCACTCAAAGGCATAGCCGCCCTCAAAGCATTCTACACATCAATTGGACTACCTATCACGCTCAGCCAACTCGGCATCGACGCTCCCGACATCGACCGTCTCGTCGAAAAGCTCCATGAAAACAAAGGCAAAACAATTGGTGGATACCTCCGATTGACCTGCGCTGAAACTGAAGTAATCTACAAATTGATGCTCAACGACTAACGTCAGATGACTCGCATAGGCATACTTTCCGACACGCATGGTTGCTGGGACGACCGTTTCGCAATCCACTTCGCCGAATGCGACGAAGTGTGGCACGCTGGCGATATTGGCGACTACGCCATTATCGAACAGCTACAAGCCTTAGTGCCGAAAGTTCGCGCCGTCAGCGGCAACGTCGACAATGGAATGGCACGCCGCAAATGCAACGAACTCGAAATCTTCCAAGTCGAAAAAGTCAAAATAGCCCTCACTCACATCGGGGGCTACCCGGGGAAATATGCACCTGGCATGAAACGACTGATTCAGGAAAACAACATACAACTAATGGTCGACGGTCACTCCCACATCCTCAAAGTGATGATGGACCACGAGCTTCAATGCCTGCACATCAACCCCGGAGCAGCAGGCTACTACGGCTGGCAGAAAACACGCACGCTCGTACGCCTAACAATCGACGGCTCCGACATGCGCGACCTCGAAGTCATCGAGCTCGCCAAGCCCCGCCTCAACCAGTAACCCTCCCAAACATCGTAATCTACACATTATATTATATAGATTTTTGATTATATCCCCAATAAAGGATTAAAAACTTACATTTTAACCAATCAACAACATTAACCACCTTAAACCAAAAGAAATGAGACTCTACAAAAAGTTCGCTTCTGCTATGGCGGCATTGGCAATTTGCGCTTCAATGTCAGCCAACGCACAGCTTCCCGATGCTCTCAACCCCGAAGCTGACGCCAATGAACGAATCAACATCGTATTCTTAGGCAACAGCATCACTTATGGTGCCGAGCAAAACCACCGCGAATATCAAGCACCCCCTCAGCAAGTTAAGGGCGCACTCAGCGCTATGACTGGCCGCCCCGTCTTCGTTTCCAACTTAGGCGTATGCGGCGCAACCACTTACGACTGGATGCCTGGAAAAGATTTCTACAAATCAGCAACCAATGCCGCCGACTCATACGTCAACGCTGGCGGTAAATTAGTATTTAGCATGATGCTCGGCACTAACGACAGTGCCTACGGCGACCCCGACGGTTCAAGAGTTGAGCCCGAAACCTACAGCAACAATCTTAAAACTATCATCAACGGACTGCTCACAGCCTATCCCGACGCATCTATTGTGGTCAACTACCCAATATGGTACAGCCCCAACACAAACAATGGCGCTGTCTATCTGCAAGAAGGCTTGAATCTTGTCAAAAAATTCCACGAGGTTATCGACAACGTGACCGCTGAATATGCAACCGCAGGCAAAGCCGTTTATGCTGGCAATAAAGATGCGTTCGCTCAATTTGAGGACCAAACCGACCTGTTCGTTCCCGAACTTGGCGGTCAAAGCATCTTCTTCCTGCACCCCAACGGCAAAGGCGCCGCTCGTTTAGGCCAAATATGGGCTGAAAGCATCTACGAAATTGTCAGCGACAAAGAAAGTGCAAAACATCGTGCCGACATGGCTATGATTGCTGAAGCTATGGAATTAGTATCATCAACCTATAGCGCGAAAACCTCTTCAGTAAGCAATCTGATTACCGACGCATCGGCATGCGTTTCATGCAATTTTGCCGAAGGTGGCGACGGAGCGATTGCTAATCTAAGCGACAACAATCCGGCAACTTATTTCCAGAGCAATAAGAAAGATGCTTCTCAAGTAGGATTCCCAATGATTGAAATCAAACTTGACAACAACGACATCGAACTGTTCAACATCGAACTCGTGGCTCGCAAAAATGCCAACAATATGATTCACAGCAATCAACTCCCAACCGACGTCGACGTTTACGGACGCTCCGCCAATGGTAATTGGACATTCCTCTATCAACTCAATAAGGATTTCCCATTGGCTACATCAACGTCCGATTATGAATCACCTTTTATGCTCATGAATGGCAACTACGAAGCTATCCGCCTCGTAATCAAACGCAACGTCAACCAAGTAATGGGCGCAAACGGCATGGCATATTTCAATCTTGGCGAACTCCGCCTCAATGCCGCCGAAATTGATGAAAATTCCGAATACTACACTACCGTAGGTATGGCTGACGCCTGCTCCAAAGTGGCTCAACTATGCAAATCCTATTCAGCAGCCGTGAGCGCTGGCACACTCCTCAGTGAAGCAGAGATTGCCGAACTTGCCCAAGCAGTAGCTGCTGTTAAAGAGCTAAAAACACCCGAAGTTGGGCCCGAAAACCTATTCGCTGAAACGAATTGGACTTGCAGCCCATTCCGTTTTGAATACGACTGGGTGCAGAAATCCAATGCTGTGATTTTCGATGTGAACAACGATGGGCTCAATGACATAGTGTTCATGAACAGCTGGCGTGGTCGCGTTTATATCAACGACCCCGCTAATCCTGGCAAAAATTTCGTACTCAAAGACTATTTGTTCGGACTTGACTTCCCTAAATTCTGCGTACTCGACTATGACAACGACGGTTATTCCGACCTCGTAGTCGCAGGTATGTACGACAACCAACCCTACATGCGCCTTTGCCATAACGAAGGTGGTACAGGCACATTCACCTACAAAGAAGGCTCAGCATGCGGACTCCCAACTCTCACAACCGATGACAATGGCGGCAACTCATTCATATTCAATATGTTCTCTGCTGGCGACTTCGACCGCGACGGTCTCATCGACCTTGCTGTGTGCGGCTGGGACTCTGGCAACTGGCGTCGTGGCAACGGACTCTATCGCAACAATGGTAATGGCACATTCTCTGAGGTCAAAACATTCCCTTGCACCGACGGCAGAATGTTCCCATTCAGCGGCTCTATCAATCTTGCCGACGTGAACAACGACGGCTGGCTCGATGTCATCACCGACGGCTGGGCTGACACAGGCGAAGGACTCCACCCCAACGGCAGTCAATGCCGCATCTACCTCAACAACGAAGGTCAGTTATTTACCGACGGCACTCCTGCTGCTGGCTCATTCACTTTCCCTCGCGGCGGTGTAACTCGCGTAGCTGATTTCAATCTCGACGGCTTCCTCGATATCATAGGCGTAGGATATACCGACAATGTCGGTCACCGTAACCACCTATACATCAACACTCAAAACGAGATTCCTTATGCCGATGCGCCAGTCTACACCGACGGCATCCCACAAAAAGACACATGGTCGATTATGGTTCGCGACTTTAATGCCGACGGCATCCTTGACGTGCTCGCCGACGGACAAATGGAAAACCGCGTGTTCTATGGTTGCCATAAAGCTGGCGAACAATACACTATCGCAACCGACAATTTCCACGCCGTGTATGGCGACATTCACGACAGTCAATTCGGCATAGGCGACATCACAGGCAATGGATTGACCGACGTTTACGACACTGGCTGGGAATATTGCTACAAAGATCTCATGTCAACATGGGGACTCGACGAAGGTTGGTATTGGGCTTCTTACGCATTCCTCAACCAAGGGAATGAAAATGCAGCCAACACATCTGCATTAAACGAGGCTTTCGCCCCCTCTAATGTTAATGCCACTTATGAAAATGGCTTTATCAATGTTACTTGGACCGACAGCCCCCATAAAAACATCGCCTACAATGTTGTAGTTAAAACTGCCAATGGCAAAATCATCAGCAACATCCCCGTCAACACCGCAAACAGCCACGTTAGCGTCAGCGACGGCCGTCAAGTGTGCGTTCGTCCCGGAGTGCAGAGCTACACAGTAGCTGTTGGCGACATTAAATTAGAAGATACATACGTTGCAGTGCAAGGCGTTGACCACTACACCGAAGCTTATTCATCGTTAGTAAAAGCAGTTGATTCCTCCAACACAGAAATAATTGTAGCCGACACTCTTGCTGACGAAGTAAAATACTACAACCTTCAAGGCAACCGCGTCAGCAACAACCACAAAGGCATCTGCATCAAAGTTGAAGGCAACAAAGTCTCAAAAATCCTCAAATAACCATTCCCAACATTCTCCTCTCCACCCTAAACATAGTAGGCTGCTCAAGAATCTTAGGCAGCCTATTTTTTCTCTCTGCTACATTCTTAAGAATTGCCTATTACAACCACTCTGAGCTTTCCTATAGGCTTCCTACGAGTCCTATGTCTCCTACTAAGCTCGTGCCAACGGCGCCATTACTCGCTCCTACTAAAAACAACAAAAGCCCGCTTATGCGGGCTTTTGCTATTGCGTCTCTGCCTCGATGAGGCTACGAGATTAGTCTTGGAATTTAGCTTTGATAAATTCGCGGTTGAGGCGTGCGATGTTGCTGATAGAGATGTTTTTGGGGCATTCAGCTTCGCATGCACCAGTGTTGGTACAGTTACCGAAACCGAGTTCGTCCATTTTCATCACCATAGCGCGAGCGCGACGAGCGCGTTCAACCTGACCTTGTGGCAGGAGAGCGAACTGGCTTACCTTAGCTGATACAAAGAGCATTGCAGAACCGTTCTTGCAAGCTGCTACGCAAGCGCCGCAACCGATACATGTTGCTGAGTCCATTGCTTCGTCAGCAACTACCTTTGAGATAGGAGTTGCGTTAGCATCAGGAGCACCACCGCAGTTGAACGATACGTAACCACCAGCCTGCTGGATTTTGTCGAATGCGTTACGGTCAACCATAAGGTCGCGGATTACGGGGAACGCAGCCGAACGCCAAGGCTCGATTGTGATAGTATCTTCGTTGTTAAACTTACGCATGTGGAGCTGGCAAGTAGTGATACCCTGCACTGGGCCGTGGGGATGACCATTGATGTAGAGTGAACACATACCGCAGATACCTTCGCGGCAGTCGTTATCGAACACAACGGGCTCTTCACCAGCTACTACAAGCTGCTGATTAAGCATATCGAGCATTTCGAGGAATGAGCTTCCAGTCGAAACATTTTCTACTCGGTAGGTTTTGAACTGTCCTTTATCTTTGGGGCTACGCTGACGCCAAATCTTCAGGTTTACGTTGATAGTATTTTCCATTTTCAATTTATCTAATTTGACGTTTACGACTTATAGTTACGAACTTGTACCTTAATAGCTTCATATTTGAGTGGCTCTTTAAGGAGTACGGGTTTCTCATTTGCGCCAGTATATTTCCAGCAGCTAACGTACATATAGTCCTCATCGTTACGGAGAGCTTCGCCGTCAGGTGTCTGGTATTCTTCACGGAAGTGAGCGCCGCATGATTCGTTGCGGTTGAGAGCGTCGATAGCCATCATCTTAGCCATAACGAGGAAGTCTTCGAGGCGGAGTGCCTTTTCGAGCTCAGTATTGAGGTCGTTAGCCGAGCCTACTACTTTGAGGTCAGAATAGAACACCTTAGTCACCTTTTCTACTTCGTCGAGAGCCTTAACGATGCTCTTAAGTGTACGACCCATACCTACGAGGTCCCACATTACGCGGCCAAGCTGCTTGTGGATTTCGTCGGGCGATTTAGTACCCTTAATGTTCATCAACTTCTCAATGCGAGCCTTAACACCTGCTTCTGCTTCAGCAAACTCTTTGGTGTTGGTCTGGAAGTGAGGCACCTTGATTTGGTCGCTGAGATAGTTCTGAATAGTGTAAGGAAGCACGAAGTAACCGTCTGCAAGACCTTGCATAAGTGCAGAAGCACCGAGGCGGTTAGCACCGTGATCAGAGAAGTTACATTCGCCGATTGCGAACAAGCCCTTGATTGATGTCTGCAGTTCGTAGTCAACCCAGATACCACCCATTGTGTAGTGGCTTGCGGGGAAAATCTGCATAGGAGTCTTGTAGGGGTTATCGTCCGAAATCATTTCATACATATCGAAGAGGTTGCCATAGCGGTCGCGTACCACGTCTTCGCCAAGGCGTTCGATAGCATATTTGAAATCGAGATATACTGCATTGCCAGTACCTACGCCGTAGCCAGCATCGCAACGTTCTTTAGCAGCACGGCTTGCGATGTCGCGGGGACAGAGGTTACCGAATGCAGGATAGCGACGTTCGAGATAGAAGTCGCGATCTTCGTCAGGAATATCGGTTGGTTTGAGTTTGCCAGCGCGGATAGCTTCAGCATCCTCTTTCTTCTTGGGCACCCAAATACGGCCGTCGTTACGAAGCGATTCACTCATAAGAGTAAGCTTCGACTGGTCTTCGCCGTGAACGGGGATACAAGTGGGGTGAATCTGAGTAAACGCGATGTTTGAAAGGTAAGCACCCTTCTTGAATGCTTGAACTGCAGCCGAACCGTTGCAACCCATAGCGTTGGTTGAAAGGAAGAATGTACGGCCGTAACCACCAGTTGCGAGCACTACTGCGTGAGCAGCATAGCGTTCGATTTCACCAGTCACAAGGTTGCGAACGATGATACCACGAGCGCGTTTTACGCCGTTTTCATCTTCAATCAATACAACGTCGAGCATTTCGCGACGGTTGTATGATTTCACAGTACCCTTCTGAATCTGACGGTTGAGCGATGAATAAGCACCGAGGAGAAGCTGCTGGCCAGTTTGACCCTTAGCGTAGAATGTACGGCTAACCTGTGCACCACCGAATGAACGGTTTGCCAACAAGCCACCATATTCGCGAGCGAAAGGTACACCCTGTGCAACGCACTGGTCGATAATGTTATTCGACACCTCTGCAAGACGGTAAACGTTAGCTTCGCGTGAACGGAAGTCGCCACCCTTCACTGTATCGTAGAATAAGCGGTAAACTGAGTCACCGTCGTTCTGGTAAGCTTTTGCAGCATTGATACCACCCTGTGCAGCGATTGAGTGAGCGCGGCGGGGTGAGTCCTGAATGCAGAAGTTAAGCACGTTAAAACCGAGTTCACCAAGAGTTGAAGCAGCCGATGCACCTGCAAGACCTGTACCAACTACGATGATGTCGAGGTTGCGTTTGTTTGCAGGGTTAACGAGCTTCTGGTGAGCTTTATAGTTGGTCCACTTATCAGCTATGGGACCTTCGGGGATTTTAGAGTCAATCTGATTTTCAGGCAAATTAGCCGATTCGATATCAGCATAATCCTTCATGATAGGGGTTGAATCTATCATTCCTTCGAGATTCTTGATGTCTGCCATATCTGATTAAATATTTGAGAGTTTTTCTGAAACTTGATTTTCTACAGGAGCTTCTTCAGCGGGGCAACCTTCGTGGTGATGACCGCATTTGCCTTCAGCTTTGCAGGGCTTTTCGCAGTCGTCGCAGTTACCTTCGCAATCAGCACACTTGCCTTCAGCGCAGTTGCCTTCGCAATCAGCACACTTGCCTTCAGCGCAGTTGCCTTCACAATCAGCACATTTACCTTCAGCTTTGCAAGCTTTGTCGCAAGCCTTGTCGCAAGCACGCATTTCGCAAGCTGGAGCTTCGTCGCCATGATGTGCTGCCATCATCTCTTCATACTGCTGTTGCAATTCGGGGCAGTTAGTATAAGCTTCGTTCTTAGCATTGACAGTGAACACTACAGCTTCAACTGCAAAAAGCAAGCATACAGCTGTTGCCCATACGTTACCAATGCATTTCAGGCGCTTCATCCAAGTGCCATTGTTCATACCTGAGCTTTGGAACATCGACCAAATACCGTGAGTCATGTGCAACCAAAGTGCAGCAAAACCAATGAGGTAGATAATCACTGTCCAGGGGCAAGAGAATGCCTGCTGAATGAACCATGTACCTGCTGCTGGAGCCATTTCACTTGGAAGTCCGAAAACTTCAACAAGCTGCATTTTTGCCCAGAACTGATACATATGAACAGCCAAGAAGCAGATTACTACTACGCCGAGCACGAGCATGTTCTTCGACGACCACTCAACGTGTGGAGGACGAGATGTGACTTTGTAACGGTCGCCACCGCGTGCACCGCGGTTTTCCCATGTCAGCCAAAGCGCATACAGGATGTGGAGCACAAATCCACCAGCAAGAACGGCGGTGCCGATTAAAGCATACCAGTTAGCGCCGAGGAATTCACAGATAACGTTGTAGGCTGAAGGCCAGAACAACGCAACTCCATTCATCAACACGTGAAATGTAACAAACAGTACTAAGAAAGCTCCGGTCAATGCCATAATGAACTTTCTACCAATAGATGAGTTCGTTAACCACATAGAATTTTAGAGGGTTTAGAATTATTAATTTGGATAATTGATTGATTTTCATTCTAAAGTCAGCTCCGTCAGATTAATCCAATCCGATTTCACCAATACTTTCTGCAAATTTAGCGCAAATCCCGCTCATTAACAAATTTTTTTGCCCCTCATTCACACTCATCACCCCTCCAACAACTCAATTTTCTCAAAATAATCATCACTCACATCCAACAAGTCGACTAAGCATCCACTTGTCGCAGCTCAAAAGTCATCACTGCGCGACACAGGTTTCGTAGGCAACCTAAGTTTCCTACCGAGCCTTAGCTCGCATTCTAATCCAAGCAACAGCAAAATAATTAGGGCCGGCATCACGCCGACCCTAACACTTATAAGGAATGATATGAAGTCACTCTTTGTCAGAACATCGGGAGTCAATTACTCCTCTTTGCGTTCTGGACGTGGACCACGATTATCGCGGCGAGGACCACGATCGCCATCACGACGTGGGCCACGGTTGTCACGACGGTCACCATCGCGACGAGGGCCACGTTCACGTGGTTTAGGTTCTTCGTAACCTTCTGGTTTAGGCTGGAGAGCACGCATTGAAAGGCGGTATTTACCAGTCTTCTTATCAACTTCGATAAGTTTCACCTCGAGAGTGTCACCCTCTTTGATACCAGTCTGCTCCATAGTTTCGTAGCGAGTCCAACCGATTTCAGAGATATGGAGAAGACCATCGCGATTAGGCATAAACTGAACGAAAGCACCGAAATCAGTCACAGTCTGCACTGTACCAGTGTAAACCTTACCCTCTTCAGGAAGCTCAACGATAGCGTTAACCATAGCCACAGCCTTATCCATTGATTCCTTGCTTGTAGCAGCGATTTCCACATAGCCACCTTCAGGAATTTCA
>JAGBWK010000025.1 GCA_017629835.1 Muribaculaceae bacterium
TCACAGCAATGCCGCAACGTTTACGTCCATAGTCGATTGACATCAGTCTTCCCATTCTGTACAGCTGTGAATAAGTGTCGATTAGTTCAGCTAATGAACTTGCGTCAAATATTATTACCAAGATTTATGACGCAATTTCACGAGTGCAAAGTTACAATTTTTTTACCGAATTACCCTATCACATATAGAGGAATGGCGCGGCGGATTAGTATTTTTTATAAATTTTTTGTACATTTGTAGTTTATATTAGCACCGAATGTGTTATATTGGTACAAATTCAATTTGCATAGTCGCGATGTGTTGACTTGCACACAACATAGGTTGACTTGCACACAACATAACAACATACTATAGATGAAAGATTTTAAGACCTTACGTTTCCAAACTCGACAGATTCATGCCGGATTGACACCCGACGAGCCTACTGGCTCGCGAGGCATTGCGATATATCCAACATCGGCCTACCGCTTTAAGTCGTGCGACTACGCGGCCAAGCTTTTCGAACTCTCTCAGCCCGGAAATATCTATACCCGACTGCAGAATCCCACAACTACCGCCTACGAGGAGCGCATTGCAGCTCTGTATGGCGCTGTTGGGGCATTAGCGCTTAGCTCTGGTATGTCGGCAATTCTTATCACAGTCCTCTCGCTCGCTCAAGCTGGCGATAATATTGTTGCGTCGCCATTCCTCTATGGTGGCACTTACAATCAGTTCCGCATTTCGCTCAAGCGCCTCGGAATTGACATTCGCATCGCTGCTACAGAAAGCGTTGCCGATATGGAAGCATTGGTCGACGACAACACCAAGGCTGTTTACTGCGAAAGTATGGGCAATCCCACATGCGCAGTGCCCGACCTACAAGCTATTGGCGATATGGCACGCCGCAAAGATGTACCCTTCATCGTTGACAATACTTTTGGCGCTGGGGGTTACCTATGTAATCCTTTCGATTTCGGCGCCAACATAATCGTTGACTCTGCCACAAAATGGATTAACGGTCATGGCACGGCTATGGGTGGCATCATTGTCGACGGTGGCAACTATAATTGGGATAATGGCAAATTCCCAAACATAGCAGGTCCCGACGAAGGTTATCATGGGCTTAACTTGTACGAAACTTTCGGCAACGCTGCATTCATCGTGAAGTGTCGTGTCGACGGCTTGCGCGATTTTGGAGCTTGCCCCTCGGCATTCGATTCCTATTTGATGCTATTGGGACTTGAAACTCTCGCATTGAGAGTGCAATATCAGATTGATTCAACTCGCCGATTGGCTGAGTTCTGTGCGAATCATCCGATGGTGAAGCGCGTTAGCTATGTCGGATTCCCCGAACATCCTTCGCATGAAAACGCCGCAAAATATTTCCGCGACGGCGGCTCTGCAGTGTTCACTATTGAACTCAATGGCGACCTCAACAGCACCGTTCGATTCGTTGAGTCGTTGCAGTTGGCTGCACACATGACAATGATTGGCGATTCAATCACCGTGGTCACTCATCCAGCATCTACCACCCACAAGCAGCTTAGTGCGACCGATTTGGAAGCAGCTGGAGTAACGCCAACACTACTGCGTATCTCAGTCGGATTGGAGGATACAGCCGACATTATTGCCGACTTTGAACAAGCTTTTGCTAAAGCTGCAAACTAAAGCATACCTGCTACGTTTTCTACTATAACAACCACTCAACTATACCGACCGTCGATGAGCATACTGCAAACATATCGCTACGACCACCCATTTCAACTCGAAACTGGGGAAACACTACCTGAGCTAACCATTGCGTATCATACGTTTGGGCGTCTCAACGACGACCGTAGCAATGTGGTGTGGGTGTGCCATGCTCTGACGGCTAACAGCGATGTTGCCGACTGGTGGCCTGGAACGGTTGAATCAGGCCGTTTCCTCGACCCCGACAAGAATTTTATAGTATGTGCCAATATCGTAGGCTCTTGCTATGGCACCACTGGTCCGCTGCACATCAACCCTGCGACTGGTAGCCCATACTACAGGAGTTTCCCTCAATATACGATGCGCGACATTGTCGCCGCTCATCGCTTGCTTGCCGAGTATCTGTGCATCGACCGCATCAAAGCCCTTGTCGGGAGTTCCGTGGGTGGCTTTCAAGCAGTAGAGTGGGCTGTGTCTGAGCCTAATCGCTTCGACCGACTCGTACTTATAGCAACCGATGCTAAGGCTTCACCTTGGACTATAGCAATCGATGAAACGCAACGTATGGCCATTTTCTCCGACCCAACCTACGCCGAAGATCGCCCCGACGGTGGCAGTGCTGGATTAGCTGCTGCGCGCGCCATTGGTCTGCTCACATATCGTGGACCAGAAGGGTATAACATTACGCAGCAAGACCGCACCGACGACTTTCGCGAGCCACACCGAGCGTGCACCTATCAGCAATATCAGGGCGAAAAGCTTGTGCGCCGTTTCGATGCTTATTCCTATTGCGCCATACTCCAATCGTTTGATACTCACAACGTAGGGCGCGATCGTGGAGGTGTAGCCGAAGCTCTTCAACGAATAAATTGCCCAACAATGGTTGTTGGCTTGTCGACTGACATTATATTCACTCCCGATGAGATGCGAGCACTTGCAGCGGCAATTCCTGGAGCTGAATATCGCCAAATTGACTCCCCATTTGGTCACGACGGATTCCTCGTCGAAGCCGACCAGCTAAATGCAATATTAAATCCATTTATCAACTCATAAGCTCTTTTGATACGCCAAAGGGTTGAATATAACTCATAAAACAGAAACATTAAAGCCACAGATATGAACGCTACAAATATAAAAATCGGTCTTTTCGGATTCGGAACAGTTGGTCAAGGCATCTACCGAGTGCTCGAACGTTCGGCTAATGCTCATGCTCAAATATGTAGAATATGTGTGCGCGACATAAACAAACCGCGCGACGTCGACGCTCCTCGCGACATCTTCACCACCAATGCCGACGACATTCTGAACGACCCCGAAGTAAACCTCATTGTTGAGGTTATTGATAAAGCCGAGCCAGCATTTGAGATAGCGTCAAAGGCGCTTTCAAAGGGTATTCCTGTGGTTACTGGCAATAAAGCAATGCTTGCTCAGCATCTTCCCGAACTTATCGAATTGCAGCGCAAACACAATGTAGCGTTGCTCTACGATGCCTCATCTTGCGGCTCAATCCCTGTGATACGCAATCTTGAAGAATACTACGACAACGACTTGCTGCTTGAGGTCAAAGGTATCCTAAATGGGTCGTCAAACTATATCCTTTCGCGTGTATTCGACCATGGCGAGAGCTACGACTCAGCCCTCCGTCATGCGCAAGAATTAGGCTTTGCCGAAAGCGATCCTTCGTTCGACATCGAAGGCTTTGACGCTCTATTTAAGCTTGTTATCATCACTGTGCATGCTCTTGGTGTTTATGTCAAGCCCGATGATGTGTTCACCTACGGCATTGCAAACATCCATGACGCCGACATTCAGTATGCTCGCGAGAAACGCGTGAAAATCAAGCTCGTAGCTCAAGTTGTGAAGCTCGACCAAGATAAGTTTACAATGTTCGTGATGCCCGAATTCGTAACGAAATCGAAATATATCTACAGCGTCGACGATGAATACAACGGCGTGGTGATTCGTGGCGAGTGCTACGACCGTCAATTTATGTTCGGAAAGGGCGCTGGCAGTTTACCAACGGCTTCTTCTATTCTCAGCGATATTATGGCTCGCCGCCACGACTATCGATATGAATACAAGAAGATGAATTATCTGTCGCGACCTTCCTACACTACCGACGTTACGCTCAAAGTGTATGTGCGCTTCTCTGCTACCAACATTCTTCATGTCATCAACTTTGAGCGCGTCTATGAGCAGTATATTTCTGACAATAACAACTACGTAATCGCCGACGTTAAACTCTCCGAACTTATCGCAAAGCGTGAGCGATTGAATGCTCCCGACCTTTTCTTCGCAAACATTCCCCAATTTTACATCGACCGCGACTAATAGTCTGCCTTCTCAACAGATTTCTTAGCCGCGGGCGAATAAGCGTTTACGTAATATCTATCCTATTAGCTACGCTTTAGCATCAGCTTCTTTTTTCAAGCGGCACCATTTGCGGTAGCCGACAATAGCCATACCTGTATAGAAAGCGTAGAGCGATCCCGAAAAGTAAATTCCTTTGTACCAATAGAGGTAGACGTAGATAGCATCGACCACAAACCACACAAACCATTGCTCGATGTATTTGCGCGCAAGCATCCACATTGCCACGATGCTCATCGAAGTGGTCATCGAGTCGAGCACAACCACTGTACTATCGGTAAATGTTGCCAAAATCCACGCTATCAATCCCCATACGCATAGCCATAGGGCTACGATAGGGAGTATCATTTTCAATGGGACGTGCGATATAGCAACCTCGCTCTTAGCTTCTGTTTTTACAAATGCATTTGATGCATCTTTCGATGAACGACTCCATACAATCCAGCCATATACTGCAATCACTAAATAATAGATGTTGATTGCAAAGTCGGCATAGAGGCCCTTGTTGTAAAATAGCCACATACCGATGCAAGGCATTATGACACTCGCAATCCATAGGCTGCGTCGGGCGTGATACTCAAGATAGAGGTAAATCAGCCCTACGGCAACTTTGGTTATATCGAGCACTGTGTCAAGATCGATAGATTGCAGGACGCTCTGTATGGTGTTTAATACATCCATTAGATTTTATTGGACATTAAAATTTTAGCGACAAAGTAGCTGCAAAATGGATAGGAGCCTGAGCGGCATAGCCTGCATAGCGGTAGATTATTGGCTCACCGTCATCACCTTTGTAGTATCCAGCGCCTGCATAGCCATTGTTTTCATATTCCTCGTTGAAGAGATTGTAAACGATTGCACCGATGCGCATCTCTTTGATTCCAGCCAAGCGTTGGAAAGTGTAGCCTAAATGGAGGTCGGTAACGAAATATGGGTCAAGTACAGCTTCTTCGTTTCCAGTATTAGTCATATATTGTTTTGAAACATAACGCGATAGAAGTGAAGCATCAAAACCGCTGACGTTGAAGTTGAAAGAGTTGTGGAATGTAAAGTCGGGCGAGAATGCAAGCGGAGTATCGCCACGCTCAAATGTAATGGGGTTGGTCCATTCATCTTCGTAGATATATTCTACGAAATCCTTTACTCGGTTGCGGCTCAAAGTAGCAGTAAATTGCCAATCAAACCACTTGATAGGCTTGACCATAAGTGTCAATTCTGCTCCCATACGGTAGCTGCGGTCAACGTTTTCAGAAACTGCGTTGCCTGTATCGCTAAGTTGACCTGTGGGAACGAGCTGGTCCTTGTAGTCCATATAGTAGAGGTTGATTCCTGCATTGAATATGCCAGAAGCATATTGGTATCCGAGCTCATAGTCGTTGAGGCGTTCAGCCTTGGGTAAGCGGTCGGGCGAACAGTCGATGAAATTGTCGCGAGTAGGCTCGCGGTGAGCTACAGCAAACGATGCGTAGGCACGCATATTGTTGTTTATGCGGTAGTCAAGACCAGCTTTGGGATTGAAGAAGTTGAAATGACGATGAATATCGAGCTGTTGCATTGCCATTATGTTCCAGTCGTAAGTGTCGCTCACGCCAGTTATGCTGTAGCTGATGTGGCGATACTGGAGGTCGGCATAAGCAGAGAGTCCGCCTACGATGTCGACGTTGGCGCGAGCATAGACGTTAGCGTCGAGCTTTTCGCCCACGTTGCGGTAGTATTCCTGTAGAGGGTCGATTGTGCCTATGTAATTGCGTACCCAAGCCACTTGACCAAAGTGATGTCCGCGGTAATTGTTGGCGCCACCGCCAACTACGGCGCTAACTCGTCCATTGACGTAGCGCACTGAGAATACGCCACCACCGAAGCCGTTGTCCATCTTCTTATAGCGTACGAGGTCGCTTTCGCTAATAGTTTCGCCCGACGCGTCAACATAGTCGTCGAGCCCATATTCGATGAAAGATCTTCCCTCCTTGTATTGGTCGTAGTAGCCGTCGCCTTTAGTATAATGGAGTGCGAGGTCGAGCGCCCACTGCGAGTTGAAGCGGTGGTTGAAAAGGAGTTGGAAATGATGCTGAGTGTAGTTGTCGTATTGGTTTGGGTAGTAGGCAGTGTTACCTTCGCTGTCGGTATATTCGCCGCAAGGATTGTATCTGCGACCATACTCCTCCATATCTTCTTTCGAAGCGTAATCCCACGCTTGATAAGTGCGCTCTTTACCCCCGAAAGCAACCAGTTTCACCGACGTAGCACCATTGTAGTACCCCAATTGACCAAAGTAAGACCACAGTTCAGAACTTGCACGTGCAATGTAACCGTCAGTGCCAATGTGCGACAGGCGAGCATCCACAGTCCAGTGCCCTCCAAGCAAACCAGAGCCTACACGCAGAGTCTCCTTATTGGTGTTATACATACCATAGGTAGCATCGATTTGAGCGTAAGGCTTGAACGCTGGGTTTGTAGTCTGCATATTAATACTTGCACCAAACGCACCAGCACCGTTGGTCGATGTGCCAGCACCACGCTGAATCTGAATGTCGCGAAGCGAAGACGTAAAGTCAGGCATATTCACCCAATACACATTGTGGCTTTCAGCGTCATTCACAGGAATACCATTTGCAGTAACGTTGATGCGAGAGCCGTCAGTGCCACGCACACGAATAGAACTGTAGCCGATGCCAGTACCGGCGTCAGAAGTCGTGATTACCGACGGAGTAGCTTGGAGCAGATAGGGTAAGTCAATACCCGTGTTGACACGCTCAAGCTCGCGCGCCGTGACATTAGTAAATGCCACAGGAGTCTTGTCAGTAGCACGAGTAGCTACGACAACAACTTCATCGAGGTTAAGAACTGAGAGGGAATCAGCGGCAGCTTCGGCCGCAACAGCATTGCATGCTACACCCGGTAGCATTGCAAGCAACAAATGCTTGTAATTCATTTTTATTTTCTCTACGCCGGTATTATCCGGATCAGGTTATGAGGGTATATTCTCAGACTTGCAAAAGAGCAAGACACCCCTAATAAAATTAATATGTCTCTTGGCAATCAAGCCGCCTCAAACAGAGCGACCCCGATTTCCACCACAAAGTTAATCAAAAAAATCCATCCGCCCAAATCCACGAGTCAATATAAAAAAGAAGAGAGCCTGTCGGACTAGTGTCTGACAAGCTCTCTAAGGTAAGGGGGCGGTGACCTACTCTCCCGCTTTCGCAGTACCATCGGCGCTACGGGGTTTAACTTCTCTGTTCGGAATGGGAAGAGGTGGAGCCCCCGTGCTATGGCCGCCTTTGTTATAAGGTTGAAAAGAA
>JAGBWK010000026.1 GCA_017629835.1 Muribaculaceae bacterium
AAGGAATACAAGAAAGATAAGGGCGAATTTTCTCTTTTCGATGATGAAAAGAATCGTTTGCAAAAGACTGTTTCACACTTGCTATCTTCATACTACTCTTGTAGCGACCACGACAGAAAAGTTAAGTTGCAAAAAGAGATTTCCGACACCATTAACGAACAGTTGAAAGCACAAGCATACAACCCTGAAATACTCAGAGAGCTGAGAACAATCAATCTTGCTGAGAATAATAAATTCTTCCATTGGCACACTTGGTTTAGTGATGTGTTTAACCGAGACGATAAAGAAGGATTTGATATTGTGATTGGTAACCCTCCATATGTGAGCGTAAAAGCTATTTCGGATGAGATGAAAAAGCTATATTCATCTCTTTTTGTGACGGCGAAAGGACGATTCAATTTGTTTACTCTATTTATGGAACTCTTCTACAAACATTCGAAAACAAGAGGAGTCATGTGCTTGATTATTCCTGAAGGAATATATTCAAATATTGAGTATAGATATTCTAGGGAATTGTTAGTAGAAAATTGTACAATCAAAAAACTTTGTGTCTTTACTAAGAGGGTTTTTGAGGCTTCAGTTGATACTACAATTATTTTATCAATTAATCAGAAATCAGAAAATGAAAACATTTTTCCTGTTGACGTAAATGTTCAACCCGGCATAAACTTTTCTTCACAATTAGCAATAAAGAAATATCCTTACTATTTATTCCCTGCAAAATTGACGCATGAAAACAAATCGTTAGTTGAAAAATTGATGCTGTCAGAAGACTTTGATAGAATTTCTCACCACTTAGAAATACAGCAAGGGATTATATATTCAGGCCAACCGAAAGAAGACGTTTTTGCAGACTATATTAAGGATTCTACTTTCAAACCGATATTAGATGGACGAGATGTAAATCGTTGGATGATTAATTGGGATATTAAGGAGTATGATAAATATCTATCTTATACACCTAAATTACATCGTCCAAGAGAAGAAAGATTATTCGTGAGTGATAAAAAAATATTATTCCCTCGTCGTGCAACAAAGATTATGGCCACAATAGATACTGACAAATTCTACGCTTTGAATACAGCATATATCTGTTTGATGAGTAAAAACATATATGTAATAGAATACCTATTGGCTATTTTGAATTCTAAGCTAATTGAATACATATATAATCAATTATTTATGGGATGGCAAATAACAATACCAGCTATAGAATCTATGCCTATTGCCAAAATTGGAGGTGATTTACAAAGCAAAATAAGCAAGATAGTTCAATCAATAATTTATGATAAAAAGCATAATAAAAATGCAGATATATCAGCCAAGGAAGAACAATTAAATACATTCATTTATTCTGCCTTTGGGCTAACTGATGCAGAGATAAAAATCATCGAACAAAGCAAATAAACACAGCATTTGTTTGATAAGATAATAAAATCTATATTTGCTGAATAAAAATGCGTAATGACGCAAAAATATTCAACGATATATGGAAATAAAGCGCGATTTATATCTTAACCTAAGGATAATACTATCTATGGAATATTCATTAGTCATGTCACCTTTGAAATTTTGATGATTTTTCAAATGCAAAAATCTAGATATAACTAAAACTCTGTTCGTATAAAAAATAGCCTCCTTGGCGGTTGGGGACTGCAAGGAGGCTTTATGGAGTTGGGAATGTTTTCAGTGCGGATATTTCAGCACATGTGATTTCGGTGCGGATTATTTGAGGGCGTCGAGGTTCTGCGGATTCAGAAGCTGTTTGCCTTCAGAGGTGTACATATATGCGATGCGGTCGGCATAGGCTTTCTCTACTTTGCCGCGCACCATTTTCATTGTGCTGTTAATCATACCATTCTTTTCGGTAAACGGTTCAGCAAGTACAGCAAAGCAGCTGGGCATCCAGCGTTCGGGGAACATGCCTTCGAATTCGCCACCCTTACGGAATTGGTTTATTTCGCTTTCGAGCTTTTTGAGTGCGGCTGCGCGACCCTCTTCAGTGTCGAGCGCAAGGTTTTGTTCTTTCAAGAAGCGAGCGAGTTGGTCTTTGTTGGGGACTACAACAGCTGTGGTATAAGCCGACTGATTGTTGTAGAGCATCACTTGGTCGATGTAGCGTGACTTTTCAACAATAGCTTCCTCGATGCCTTCGGGGCTGTATTTTTCACCGTCGTTGCTGATGAGCAAGCTCTTGAAGCGGCCTTTCACATAGAGTAAGCCCTCTTTCGACATGTAGCCAAGGTCGCCAGTGTAGAGATAGCCGTCGCGCACGGTTTCGGCAGTTGATTCGGGATTTTTCCAATATCCAGCCATGACGTTTTCGCCTTTGATGACGATTTCGCCCTGCTCACCTACGGGCAATTCTTTGCCGTCGGGGTCGCAAATCTTCACTTCGATTGGTTTCACGAGTTTACCACTTGAACCGAAGCGATAGAGTTCGGGGCCATTGGATGAAACTACGGGAGTAGCCTCACTCAAGCCGTAGCCTTGATACATTGGCATGCCGATGCCAACGTAGAATTTCTGCAAATCCTTGTCGAGCAACGCACCGCCACCGATGAAGAAGCGGAGTTCGCCGCCAAAGTTGGCACGTACTTTTTCGAATATAATCTTGTCGAACAACCACACTACTGGTTTCAACAGATAGCGGAAACCCTTGAAATCGAGGTTGCTGTCGCCGAAATAGATTTGGCGCACCTTCATACCGAGGTTAAACAACTTCACGGTAGTTTCACCTTTGGCACGGATAGCTTGTTCGATGTTTTTCTTGAAAGTCTTAGCCAACGAGGGCACACTGAGGATAAAATGGGGCTTCACCTCGCGGATGTTGAGCGGAATATTCTTCAACGACTCCATTGGTGTGCGACCCACTTGCACTGTTGCAGCTGTTGCACCAACCGACATCATAATGTAGAAGCCCACCACGTGAGCGAAGCAGTGGTCGAGCGGAAGAATGATGAGCGTGCGCCAAGTTTCGTCAATATCAACCAACGTGAGCGCTTGCTCTACGTTGGCAGTGTAGTTGCGATGCGTAAGCACAACGCCCTTGGGGTCGGCTGTCGTACCGCTGGTGTAAGTGATTGTAGCATAGTCGTCGTTCTGAATTGATTGAGACACTTGCAAAAACTCCTCTAAGGTGTGTTCTTTCAAGAATTGGTCGCCCATTTCCAACACTTCGCTGAGGGCGATTTCCTTTTCTTCGTATTCCGACTGCTCGTCGAACACGATTACTTTCTCAACCAATGTGAGTTTATCCTTGATTGCGCGAACTTTCTTGAGCTGAGTGCCGCTCACCATGATATATTTCACATCGCCATGGATAAGGCGGAACAGCAAGTCGTTGCTCTCTTCCAATTTTATGCTGAGAGGCACATTGATTGCGCCAGCATAAAACATAGCCAATTCGCCAATAACCCACATATTGCGGCCTTCGCTCAATAGAGCCATTGTATCACCCTTTTTCACACCTAAAGCCTGCAAGCCAGCGCCGAAGCGATACACTTGCTCCTTCACCTGCGAATAAGTAGTGGGAACAAACTTTTTATCGGTTTTTTCTAATAGAAACGTGTTGTCGGGATATTTCTGTACCGACGATTCAAACAAATCTACAAGCGTTTTTTTCATATTTCAACTTATTATTTCGACACTATGCCGCGCTGTCGAGCGGCAACGGCCATTAAGATTAACGCCTGCAAAGTTACTAAAAATTAACGAGTTCTAAAAACATTCCCCCTCCTCATCGCCTATGCGGCATTGAAACGGCTTGTAATATTTTGACAATCGAAGGAAAAGGCGTAACTTTGCGCTATTAAAAACGAGCGCTACTGTGGCGCTGATATTCATAATTTTATATACCAAAATGGAAAGAAAGGTCAGAGTAAGATTCGCGCCCTCTCCTACAGGGCCTCTTCACATAGGCGGCGTACGCACCGCTCTCTATAACTACCTGTTTGCTCGCCGCAATGGTGGCGATATGATTCTCCGCATTGAGGACACCGACTCGCAGCGTTTCGTGCCGGGCGCTGAGGATTACATCAACGAGGCTCTCGCATGGCTCGGTATCGGCATTGACGAAGGTGTTCGCGAGGGTGGCAACTATGGTCCTTACAAGCAGAGCGAACGTCGCGACATCTATCGCGAGCACGTGAAGATGCTCCTCGACAATGGCAAAGCCTACTATGCGTTCGACACTCCCGAAGAGCTCGAAGCTGCTCGTGCCGCTACTCCTAATTTCCAATACGACGCCTCAACTCGCGGCCAGATGCGCAATTCGCTGACTTTGCCCGCCGAACAGGTTGAGCAAATGATTGCCAACGGCGAGAAATATGTCGTACGCTTCAAGATTGAGCCGGGTCGCAACGTCGAGGTCAACGACCTCATCCGCGGATTGGTAACTATCAATTCATCGGTGCTCGACGACAAAGTGCTCTACAAGAGTGCCGACGACCTCCCAACATACCACCTCGCCAACATCGTCGACGACCACTTAATGGAAGTGAGCCACGTGATTCGTGGCGAAGAGTGGCTCCCCTCTGCCCCTCTCCACGTGCTGCTCTACGAAGCATTTGGCTGGACCGACACGATGCCTCAATTCGTGCACTTGCCATTGCTTCTCAAGCCCGACGGCAAAGGCAAACTCTCGAAACGCGACGGCGACCGCCTCGGCTTCCCCGTATTCCCACTCGAATGGCACGACCCCAAGAGCGGCGAAATCTCATCAGGCTACCGCGAACGTGGTTACTTGCCCGAAGCTGTTGTCAACTTCCTGGCACTTCTTGGCTGGAATCCTGGCGACGACACCGAAATCATGTCGATGCAGGAACTTATCGAACGATTCTCGTTTGACCACTGCTCACGCTCTGGCGCAAAATTCGACTTCGAAAAGGGTAAATGGTTCAACCACAAATACCTGCAAGAATTGGCCGACGCCGACCTTGCAGCCAAATTCCGCAGCGTGCTCGAAGCTCGTGGCGTCGACAATGCCGCATACTCCGACGAGTACGTCACTCGCGCCGTTTCAATGGTTAAGAGCCGTATCAACTTCGTCGAAGACCTCTGGGAACAGGGCAAATTCTTCTTCGAAGCACCCACAGAATATGAGGCTAAGGCTGTTAAGAAACGCTGGAGCGCCGAAACTCCCGCAATCCTCAACGAGCTCGTCGGTCGCTTAGCTGAGCTTCCCTCATTGGCAAGCCAGCCAGCCGAAGAAAACATCATCGGTTGGATTACCGAGCGCGGCTACCACATGGGCAACGTGATGAACGCATTCCGCTTGTGCGTAGTCGGCGAATGTAAAGGTCCCCACATGTTCGACATCGTTGAACTTATGGGACTTGACGAAATCAGCCGCCGCGTAGCCACCGCAATCGAAAAAATCCAGCTCCCCGAATAATTCCACAAACTTCCGTCGAAGTAATCACTCCACACAATACAAAAAGGAGGCTGCCTAACACACCACGTTAGCCAGCCTCCCTTATTTTTCTACCATAGCCTTCTATTTATCCTATGTAATCTAAGCTCCCTATCGTTTTTTTTCGAGGTTAGTTGATTGTGGTGGGGAGGCGGAGGACGAAGTCGGTGCCGTTGTGGGCGAGCGCGACGACTTCCGACGAGATTAGGCGACCGAATAGGTCGACGGCTTGATGGCGTGAACTATGGGTGTCGAGCATAAACTGCTCGAGGGTAACTTCCCCCTGCGACTCAATCATTTCGAGCAATCGGCGCTGACGCTCATCGAGTTGGAGCAGCATCCCCTCGTTGGCTGCATAGTATTCCCACGCACGACGAAGTTCCTCGGGTGCAACCATATTTTCGTCTTTTACTCGGTAGTATGCCTTGAGTTGACCGCCCTCTTCGACCACGCTCACTGGCGGACGCAACGAGCGTGGAATGCTCACTTGCAATACGACGGCGCCGTCGTCAACCCTAAAAGCCTTAATATCAACCTCCACAGCTGGACGACAGAACGTCTCGGCAGCGGTTTCAATCATATAGGCTTCCTCTTCGTTGCGGATGCCAGCCACAACGCCATTGTCCTTTACGCCAATCAGCAGTCGGCCGCCGTCGTTATTGGCAAAAGCCGATATCGACCGCGCAATTTTACGAGCATCGGAGATTGCGAACTTAAAGTCTTGATGCTCATGTTCGCCCTCTTCGATTAGCCCATGGATGTAATTACGACCTTTTATGGCGCGAATATCTTTCATTCAGGGTAGGCAAGATTGCATGGCTGCGGATTGCGCAACGTAGCGAGAAATCGCTGAGCAATACGTCGAGCTTCAGGCAGGTTGTTGTAGGTATAGTTGCCACAATCGCGAGCTGTTGCTCCGGGTATGTCGCCCTCAAACGTGGCGATAAATTCAAATGTTTCGACAAGCAATGGGAGCACGTCGGTCGACTCGTAGCTACCACTGACTATCAGATAGCTACCTGTCAAGCAACCCATTGGACCCCAATATACGATGCGGTCGCGCCACTCGGGATTGTTGCGAAGATATGTTGCAGCGAGATGCTCAATGGTGTGAAGTGCAGCTCCGTCGGCTGCTGGCTCACGATTGGGACGCGTAAGGCGCACATCGAAAGTGGTCAGCGTATCGCCCGAAGGGGTACAATCGCGACGCGACACATAGACGCCCGGCTCTAATGTAAGATGATTAACCGTAAAACTCGCTATCTTTTCCATTGTTTGAACGCCATTGTCGGCTATTTGATTATTCATCAGCGTCCTCTCCTTTCTCACCTACAGCTTCGAGCACTTGATTAATGATTTCGAAACTCTGGCGGGGTGCAATTTCCCAGAATTGATCGTATTGAGCTATGTTGTCGGCTTCGCCGGGAGTGTCGCTGACAATTCGGAGGCAGAAGAATGGTGTTGACTTGAGGTGGCAAACGTGGGCTATTGCAGCCGACTCCATGTCAACGGCAAGCACGTCGGGATACAGCTCTTTAATTCGACGAACATCGGCAACGCGGCTAACAAATATGTCGCCCGAGGCGATAAGTCCGTGATGAATGTGCGGATTATCGTTCAAGCAAGGAAGGTTGGCAATGCTCGCAGCCGACTCAAAGAAGCGTGGGCAGCGCGCAGCTTGCCCCTCTTCAGTGCCCGGTCCGCACCACACGTCGTGGTATGCAATGCGACTACCGACAACAACGTCGAGCACTTTTGCTTGGGAGCCTGTGCCGCCTGCCACACCGGTGTTGATTATAAGGTCAGGTGCAAATTGGCGAATCATCTCGCCGGCTGAAAGAGCGGCATTCACCTTGCCTATGCCGCATTTCATAATCACAACCGAATTGTTTTCATTGTCACCCAAATAGAACGTGCTGTCATCGATTTGGGTTTCACGAAGATTTTGCAACAGAGGGAGCAGAAGCTGCAGCTCCTTATCCATAGCTACAATAATGCCAATATTCATATCTATCTTGTTTTCTAACTATTTTATGGGTGCCACAGCCTTTCGAGCGATATCGCCAAAAGCGGCCGCAGTCCCACATATTTGGATGTAAAGTTACGCAAAAGCAATGACAAAAAAAATAATGAGAAATAAAATCTAAAATAGATTTAAATTTCTCATTATCCTCTCTCTCCGGCGGTATGGACGGGACTCGAACCCGCGACCCCCTGCGTGACAGGCAGGTATTCTAACCAGCTGAACTACCACACCAGAGTTTTTAATGTTCTTCAATCAGCTTTTAAGTTCCGATTGCGAGTGCAAAGATATAGCATATTTTTATTCTGTGCAAGTTTTTTCGCCAAAAAATTCTCAGTTTTTTGAATTTGATGCTGATTTTTGTACTTTTTGAGATGTTAATTATCGAATTCGTCGAGGATGGCGAGGTATTTGCGGGCGATTTCGCGCTCATCGAAACGTCGGACTACGTCGTCGTGAAGCTCTTGACGAGTCAATCCACAATCGAACGCCCACCGTATGCCCTCAGCCACATCGTTTGCATCGAGATATTTCGCTACGTAACCGTTCACTTTGTGTTGTACAATATCTGCACGACCATCTACGCCAAACGTTACCGGCACGGCGCCACACGACATCCCCTCAACGAGCGTGCCACCGAGTGTTTCATATCGAGCCGTCGAAAGCACCACATCGGCGCGACTGTAGAGATACTGAATGGCTTCGTGTTCGCTCAGCGAGCCTGTGACAATATGCGGAAAGCGCAAAGTCTCGAACATTTTGCCGTCGCGAACGCCGCCAAAGAACACTGCCACAGCGTCGGCAGCAATTTCGGGCGATTGGTCGCAAATAATATTCAATGCCTCAATGGCAAATTCAAGTCCTTTGACCTTATCTTCAAGGTTGGCTGCTCCAAACACGACAACGCGCTTGTAGCGGTCGAGATTGAACTTCGGCTCGGCACTGATAGGGGCGATTGGGAAGCGGTCGGAAGGGAATGCATTGTGAATCACGCGCACATTGCGTCCACGAAGCAGGCTGCTCTCCTCTGCCCTCTCTTTAACCCAGCTACTAACACCGACAAATCGGATGTCGGTAGCATCAAACAAATGCTTTTTGCGCTTCCATACAGCATTTGAAAGGTCGTTGGGCGCAGCTGCTTTGCCGAGGAATGGGCACTCGCCACACGACTGTCGATAGCGGTCGCAGCCAAATGAATAGTGGCACGCACCGGTCAGACACCACATATCGTGCATAGTCCATACTACCTTCTTGCCGCGTCGACATAGTCGGCCGATGGTTGCGAGGCTCACTGTGCCTTGATTAATCCAATTGAGGAATATCGCATCGGCACGGCGCACATATTTGTTTGCACAAAGCACAAGCCCAAGGCTCCCTGTCGACACTTTGAACAGCAGTTTGCGCGAATGGCCATTCCGAAGAAAGATCTGTAATCGCTCGCCGAGAAAACTGAAAGCCCTCACCAAGGGATTGCCCAACCGCACAACATCGGGGTCGTTACCGTATTTCTTGAACACCAACAACTTAGCATCGTGCCCCATGTCGCGGAGCGTACGCATCAATCGGTAAGTGACAATCGCGGCACCGCCCATGAGGTCGCTATGGCTTACAAGCACTATTCGTCGTGGCGCACTCATGACTGCAATTTTTTTCGACGGATAACCGCCAACGGTTTCTCTTTAACCATAACCACCACAACAAACGCAGCGATAAGCAGCGTGCGCAAGCCGTAGTCAAGCCATGGATTTCCACTCTCTGCAGCCAAAGCTACAATATATATAATAGCGGCGAGGACGCAGTAAAGCCCCATGCGGCGCATATCGTAGTCGATAGGATAGTATTTCCTGCCGAAAACATACGAAGCTATCATCATCGCACCATAGCAAGCGAATGCAGCCCATGCGCAAGCCATATAGCCGTAGATTGGAACGAACGCAATGTTGATTGCCAATGTTATCGCCAATCCACCCAACGAAAACCATGTACCCCAAATCGTACGGTCGGTCAGCTTATACCACAACGAGAGATTGAAGAACACGCCGAAGAACAGCTCGGCAAGCATAATGATAGGCACAACCTTCAGCCCCTCAAAATAGCGTGGCGCGATGATATATTTAAATATATCCAAATAGAACATTACCCCGAGGAATATGAGCAATGCAAATATCACAAACATCTTCATCGCGTCGGCATACGCTCGCTTCTTGCCCTCACCCGACTCTCCGCCACGGTCGAAAATGAAAGGCTCGTAAGCAAAGCGGAACGCCTGAATAAACATTACCATGATAATGGCAATCTTGTAGCACGCGCCATACACTCCAAGTTGAGCCTGAGCCTCCACTGGGTCGGCATAAAGCAGCGGGAAGAGTATTTTGTCGATTGTTTGATTCATAATGCCCGCCACCCCGAGCACGAGCAACGGGAAGGAGTAGCGAAACATTTCGCGAAACAGCTGGCTATTGAACGTGTAGCGCACTCTCACCACTGGCAGCAACAGCAAGAACACTACAACCGAAGATATAAGATTAGCCAAGAATATGTAACCAACGCCGAATGTCGGGTCGTAAAACCATTCAATCGCGCGAGGCGCCGCTTTCCATATTATAGGACAAAGCACAAGGAAGAACAGGTTGAGCCCGATGTTGAGCCCGATGTTTATGAGTTTGAGCGTCGCAAACTTCATCGCGCGCTTGCGATAGCGCAGGTAGGTGAATGCAATCGACGAAAAAGCATCAACACCAACTGCCACTGCCATCATCCACACATATTCGCCATGACCGGCATAACCCAACCGCTCTGCTATCGCAGAACTAAATGTGCAAACCGCGACGACGAACGCCAACGACGCCACGCCGACAGCAATCAATGTGGTGGAATATACCTCAGTCGGATTTTTCCAGCGCTCATGGTTTGCAAAGCGGAAAAAACCGGTCTCCATGCCAAACAACAGAAATACGAGAATCACTGCTACGTAGGCATACATATTTGTGACGATGCCATACTCCTCAGTAGCAAACATATAGGTGTACATCGGCACGAGGCACCAATTCAAGAACCTGCCTACGATGCTACTAATGCCATAGATAGCCGTATCCTTTATAAGACTTTTCATTCCTGTCATATCCACAAAGTTATAAAATGATTACGCTCCCACCAAATCATTCGCCAACAAATTGTCGCACCACTCCTCGTAAATGCGTAAATGCCCCCTAATGCCAGCCCACAAGGTGGGATTTTGCGGGTTAGATGCCGTTGTAGAGGATTTCGACTGGGGTGTCGGGAATGTGCGACGTACGAATTGCCCATGCTGAGGGATAGAGATTATTGGCTCGATTGCCTAAGTTTTTTACAAACCCTAAGGGGTAGCCACGATAGGTCAACAGCAATATTCCGCGTGGGGCATCGTCCAATCGCAGCGCTTCTCCGCGCAGATAAGCTATCGCTGTCGGATAGTCAACTTCGCTCGAGGCACAACGCTCCATATCGAGCGCAAGCGACATCGCGAGCGACTGCGAGGGCAAATAGTCGCGACCTTTGACGGTTGCCACCTCAATACCAACGTGAATCACATTGAGCTCGCTGCAAAGTTGCCCAACCAATGCAGCCCAGCGCTCTGGAATGGCTATAACGCGACCGTCACGCTCCTCCACGACAAACTGATTCTCATTGCGTAGAGGATAAGGCGAGCCAACTGTTTTTATTTTGGCCGGTTTCTGGCGGCGTTGGTCGCAATATTCTTCCGCTGACTTGCGCACCACAGCAACGAACAGCCCTTCGCCCTCAATCTTGCCGGGCAAAAAGCGATATGCAGGATAGGGAGTGTCAATGCCTTGAGCTATGCCAGTGCCGATATGCAATGGTGTTGCGTCATCGGTTTGCATTAGTTCGACAGGCTCGCCACCAAGCGTTTCGACGATGTACGCAAGGTTTTCCTCATCCTCAGAACGATTGAACGTGCAGGTGCTATAAATAAGGTAGCCTCCGGGCTTGAGCGAGAGCCACGCATTGTCGAGAATTTCGCGCTGGAGCGCTGCGCATTGGCCAACAAGTCCTTCCGACCATTGCTCTACGGCGGCCTGCTCTTTGCGCATCATACCTTCGCCCGAACATGGAGCATCCACAGCGACAATGTCGGCAATCGCACCAAGTCGCGCCAATCGTGAGGTATCGCCTTGGCAAACCACAACCGAAGGGTAGCCCCACTTGACAACATTCTCGCGGAGCGATTCGGCACGTCGGCGGTCGAACTCGTTGGCAATGACGAGTGAGCCGTCAGGTAAGGCATCGATAGCAGCCGTAGTTTTGCCGCCGGGTGCTGCACAAAAATCGATATAAACCAATGGCTCATCGCTGCTTTTTTCGCGACAGAAGGCCTTAGAAAGCTGTTTGACAATGGTTGAAGTCACCATCGACGAAGCATCTTGAACATAGTATAACCCCTGATGCATTGCGGGGTCCATTGTAAAACGTGGGCGTTCGCCGTCGATATAGCAACCATGCTCAGCCCACGCCACGCGTCGGTGGCCGGCAAGTGTTTGAGTCACAACCGATGAATCCGCTTGCGCAGAGCCATTTGTTCGAGCATTGTCAGCATTCAACTTGCGAACATTAAGTCGTATAGCTACCGACGGGTCGGTCGTTGCCAACGCGTCAGTCAAGCCTCTGAGCACCTCGCCGCCGGGCAAAGCAGCCGTGCGCTCAAGCATATCGATAAATTCACGTTTAAGTTCCATATCCGAGAACAAAGATACAACAAAGAAACGAAAGTGAATGCAAAACAGCTCAACAAACCGATTTCAACCGGTTGAAATGCATATTGACCAGAAATTGCTATTTTTAATTGCAAACAAGTTGTTAACATTAGTTAATAAATATTAAAGTGATTTTGGCCAAAAAATATCCGCTAAAGATTTTACTCTCTGATTATCAGTATCTTTTATCAAAATCACACAGAAAATATGACCAAAAGCACATCTACACACAAGAAAATTATTTTCGATAGATTTTGCTATCTAAAAAATAATTGTTTCCTTTGTACGTGTGTTTTTCATAGTATTAGATTAAGATAAAGGTTTAAAAGGAAATGGTCGTTGCGAAACGACCATTTCTGTTTTTATACACCTCATCAGTTATTAGTCACCTATCCTACAAGTCTTTTATATATAATGTAGTTTTTACAATCTTAAAATATTTTTGTGAGAAGGGTGGCAGTGAGGAAGATTAGGGATATGGTGAGGAGGAGGAATAGTACACTGAGGAGGATGAGGGTGCGGGATTGGGTGTTGATTTTTTTGATGATGTCGGAGTTGCCGTCGATGTAGCCGTCGATGAGGCGTTGGCTACGTATATATGAGCGGCTGAAGATGTCGAGCACATCGCCTAACAAAGGTATAATTCCGACGGTTGTGTCGAGCAGGAAGTTGTATAACACTGCGAGTGCTAAGCGCCATGAGCCAAGATGCTTTACTGCGAAGTGAAGGTGTATGCCTGTCATGGCGATGCCGATGGTGGTGTCGAGCATGGGGACAACGCCGAGCAGTGGGTCGAGCATCCAGCGGTCCATTATGTGGGTGATTGTTCGGGTGGTGCGATAGAGTTTGGTGCTACGCAGTGCCTCGGGCGATTTTTTCATTGTAGGGTATGGGCGGTGTATGAATGTTTTATGATGCAAAAGTCGGAGTTTTTTGAGTGATTAGCAAATTATGGGGTGATAAACCGCAGATTATTTTTTTTGAGGGTAAAGGCGTAAAAAGAGGCAGGGCAGCTGCCTCGATGGTAGCTGCCCTGCTATTGATAGAGAACTATGGAGATTATTCCATTGATTTTACGGTGCGAACGGTGCCGTCAGAGAGCGTTTCAACGCGGAGTGAAGCGCCACGGTAGTTGTTTGCTACGCGCTGACCTTGCATGTTGTAAGTAACTGTAGAAATCACTTCTGCACCAGTTTCAACGTTGATGATACCAACTGTTTTCTGAGCTTCAACTGGTTCGCCAAGACCACCCATTTCGTTGGCTGGACGAACAGAGTATTTAGCGTCGAGGTCATCAACTGTGTAAGTAGGTTCGATTGTGAAGTCGATTACTACACCGTCTTTACAGATAGCCCAGAGGAGTACGTATGGGCTGTCTTCCCAAGTCATCACGCCTGCTTCGCTGAGGTCTACGCGGTCGGGACCGGGAGCATCTTCTGTAGCAGCTGTTGGATCCCAATCATCGTCGCCACCGAGTACGTTTTGTACGGTGTAGAATGCTGCTTCGTCGGCTGTAAGAATTGGGTTGTTGACGTGTCCGTCGCCGAATGTAGTCTTACGGTCGCTGAGGTCGACTGTAGTGCCTGTAGCAGTTGTGGTGTTGTATTCAGCGAAGCGAGCTGGCCAACCGCCTGACATTTCTGCCCAACCTGCAGCTGATGGGAGAACTTCGCATACGGTGTTAATCCAGAGAGCGATAGGAGTACCGTTACCCCAAGGACGACCAAGAGTGAATGTACCGTTGGTTTCGTCGGGATTTTCAGCTGTAACACGGCAGTCGCGGAGAATCCAACCATATTGACGTGGAGAAGATGGAACTGCGATGTAACCACCCTTGCCAACATTGCGGAATTCTACGCCATTGAAGAAGATGTCGTCCTTACCACAGATGTAGTCGGTACGTCCACGGATTACACCACCTTCTACGTAGTAGCGACCGCTACCATTGTTAGAGCAATAAGTGTCTTGATAACCCCAGAGACCTACGCCCTTGAGGATTGTCTTGTCGCCTGATTCTTCGTATGCTTCGCCACGACCTGTAGCATCGCTCAAGTCATTGATGAGTTTGATGTCTTCAATGTAAGTGCCTGTACCAAGATTGTGGAGAGTATAAGCGTGACGGAGACCTTCAATTGGGTTAGTAGTGCCTGTAGCAGCGTCGGGACATTCGTTTACAACTGATGTCACTTCGAGACCTTCACCGATGATTGAAACGTTGTTGGTTGTCAAATCAAGACGTGGGTCGGGATAAGTATTGCCTTCGTATGAGCCAGTACCAGCCATTTCACCTTCAGCAGGGCTAACGTGTGCACCTTGACGAACGAAGATGCGATAGCGAGCGCTCTTGTCGGCGCGGCTGTTAGCAGCATTGATAGCTTCGCGGAAGTTACCATCGTCGGGCACGATGAAGTCGTAAGCACCCTTGGCAATTTCAGGACGGTTTTTAGTAGTGAAGTTGATAACGATATCTTCTTCGATAGCATTGTCAGTGAGGTCCATTACGCTACCAGCCTTGAGAGTGAACGTATAGTCAGTTACGTAGTCAAGGCCTTTGTATTCGAATGTTACTACCTTGCCAGATACGAATGGTTTGAGGCTAAGTTCGCCGAGAGTAGCAGTTGTGCCTTCAGCAACCTTAACTTTTTCGTCGAATGTAAGAACCACCTTACCGCTTGCAGATGCGTTGTCGGCACCTTCGGCAGGAACTGTAGTTACGAGAACAGGAGCTGTACCGTCGTCAACGAGTTGAGGAGTACCAGTTACGTATGTAGCACCGAGGCAGAAGCCGTCGTTAGCAGAAGCTGTACCGTCGATAGCAGAGTCGCGGTCGGGATACCAGCGAACGTAAACTTCAGCTTTATTGTTACATTCTTCGGGGAATTCGACTGTAGTGTCGCACCAAGATTTAGCTCCTTGCATAGCGAGGTTACCGATAGTAGTCCAGTTTTCACCGTCGAGTGAGTACTGAATGAAGAAGTTAGTGTAGCTATTGAAGTTGTAGACAGATGAAGTCTGCATCACAACGTTGGTGAATGCTGAAGCATTGAACTTGGTCTGGAAGTAGTAGTGACCTACATCTCCTTCAGCAGAGCCAGTTCTCCAGTTAACAGCACCGGGGCGACCTTCGTAGCCACCAGCAGCCATTTGGCTCTTGTCGAGCCAACCTGAAGTCTGACCATCGTCGGTGCGGAGCACGAGCGAAACAGCGTCGTTGTCGGCTGCAGCGAAGTCAGCAGGACGGCCGCTACCACCTGCGAGGTAGAAGTCCCAACCAACGATATAGTCGGCAGCTGTGTAGCTTGCTGTGTAAGAATAATCTTGCGACATGATGAGGCTGATTTCGCCAGAAGTCTGACCGTCGCTCCAGTTGGTGAATGTAAGAATTGGGTTGGAAGAAGCTACGAGCGAAACTGTAGTGCCATCTTCGTACATATTCTTACCTTCAACTACTGTGGGAGCAGGAGTTGGGTTAACCATATAGAGGTTAGCACCACCTTCAACTGCGTAAGCGAGCTCATAAGTTTCGACAGCAACAAAGTTAGCAGTCAAATCGTAAGCTTTGTCAACAGCAAGGGTGAATACTGGTTCAACAGAAACTTCATTGCCGTCGGCATCAGTCCAGTTAACGAAGTTGTAGCCAAAGTTTTCAGTAGCAGTTACTTTCACTTCTGAACCTTCGTTGAATTCAGCGACATTAGGATAGATTGAAACTGAACCACCTTCAGCAGGCTCTGCAGCTACTGTAACAGCATATTTGCTTACTTCTTGAATCTTACCATTGAGCAAACCGTAGATTCTTACATCTGAGAATCCACCCTGTTTGTTGTTGGCGAGGTTGTCCATGTTCATTGAGATAGAGAATGCGCCTGTAGTAGCGAGTTGAGCTTGTTGCTCAGCTGTGAGTTCTACCTCAATATAAGATGTCCAGTTAGTTTCATTATATGATGCATCACCTGTGCCCACCTTATTGTTGCGGCAAGGAACGTAGCTACCAAGATTTACTGACGCGCCATCTTCGGTTTTTGCCATAAGAGGATAAGCCACTTTACCAGCATCGGTACCAAATTTACAGAGGTGGAGCGAAACCTTAGTGGGAGTGAATGTCAAACCAGCTGCGGGCTTAACAGTCCAAACTGTGTTAACACCAGTAGCTTCGGGCTGAACCTTAACAAAGGTCACGCCATTTGACTTACCGTCCATTTCAGAGCATGTTGAAGTGCCTACATACGAACCACCTTCAATTGCAACTGTTACCAATTGGAAACCGAAGTCACCAGCAGGAGTTGCAGTGTAATTACCAGCATAGTTGTCTGAGTTGAAAGGCCAAATTACAGAAGCCTCTTCATTTTCATATTCAGTGCCACCAGCAGCAGGAGCTATATAAGGAAGCACTACTTGCACGTAGCGGTAGTAAGAACCTTCGCTGGCAAATACGATATCAACGTTTGATGCTTCGTTTTGCACTGTGTAGCTAATAGTCTTGCCGCTTGCGTAGTCTTTCTGGCCGTCGATAGTGAGGTCAGTGAGGTTGTTGTAAGCTTCGAT
>JAGBWK010000027.1 GCA_017629835.1 Muribaculaceae bacterium
ATCGAAAACATCAAGCTCGCAGCCAAAACAGGCACCGACCGCATTGAGCTTTACACCAAGCCTTATGCCGACCTCTACCTCAACGACCCCGAAAAGGCAGTAAAGCCATTCGTCGAAGCCTCTCGTGCCGCCCACAAAGCTGGACTCGGAGTGAATGCAGGCCATGATTTAAGCCTCGAAAACCTGCAATATTTCCATAAAAATTTACCATACCTCAACGAGGTTTCAATCGGACACGCTTTGATATGCGATGCACTCTACTATGGGCTCGAAGACACAATCCGTCGCTACAAAGAGTGCTTAAAAGACTAATATTCATCCACCTACAGTGCACCACGCTGTAGGCAAGCTAACATAAATATAAAAACTTAAAAACCATACATAATGATTCAGACCGAGAACATTGCCGGGTACACCGACACATTAACAGCCCCGGTGGACACAACTTCGTTTATGACCGACTCAATTGCTGCAGCTGCCGCACCAGTAGCTGAAGCAGCCGTACCTCAAACATTGTCATTCTGGGACCTCTGCGTCCAAGGTGGAGTGTTGATGATACCTATTGCGCTCTTGCTCCTGTTCAGCATCTACTTCTTCATCGAACGCTGGATAGTTATCAGCCGTGCCAACCGCCACGACCCCAACTTCATGCGTCGCATTAAGGACTACATCGTAGAGGGTGAAATCGAAAGCGCACAAAACCTCTGCCGCAACACCGCTACGCCCAATTCACGCCTTATCTCTAAGGGTATTTCACGTATCGGCCGACCAATGAACGACGTTCTCGTTGCAATCGAAAACACTGGTAACATCGAAATCGCAACCCTCAGCAAAGGCTTGCCATGGCTCGCTACCACTGCTGCAGGCGCACCTATGCTCGGATTCTTGGGCACCGTAATCGGTATGGTACAAGCATTCTACAACATCGCAGCTCAAGGCTCATCGGCCGACATCGCTACATTCTCCGGTGGTATCTACACCGCGTTGGTTACCACAGTAGCTGGTTTGGTTGTTGGTGTCGTTGCCCTCTTTGCTTACAACATCCTCGTAGCCAGAATCAACAACGTAATGACCTCGCTCGAAACTCGCACTATGGAATTTATGGACTTGCTCAATGAGCCAGCTCAATAATTCGTATTGCCACTTTTAGCCACAATCGTTACTCACCACCTTTAACCACTCAATCATGGCATTAAAACGTCAACACTCCATGATGGAATCGTTTTCAATGGCGTCGATGACCGACATCATCTTCCTGCTGCTGATTTTCTTCATGGTGACATCAACATACGTCTTCCCAACTGCTTTGGAGGTAAACTTGCCCCAATCGACTGAGCAGACAGCCATTAAGCCGGGCATCCGCATCTACCTCGATGCTGAAGCCAAATTGGCAACCATAGTAGGCGACGGACAGCCTGAGCCTATGGACCTCCAGTCGCTCCCAACGTGGCTCAACCTCGTAATCCAGCAGTCGGAAGAGGAACCATTCATTGCGCTCTATGCCGACGAGGCTGTGCCTTACGGAAAAATCGTTGAAATACTCAACATCGGAGCGCAAGTCAACACCAAAATCGTGCTTGCAACCCGACCCACAGCTACTCCGATAGCAGCCCCAACATCTGAATCAGCAACTCCGACAGCACAACAAAAATAACCCTCAAATGGACCCCAACCGCAAACCGAAAATAATAGCCCTTTCAGCCACACTATTGCTTACGGCAGCTATGGTGACGTTGTTGGCATGCGGATCGCTAAAGTCCACGCTTAAGCCTGACCGCGAATGGCCACCAGAGAGCCATAGCGAAATCGTGCTCGAAGAGTTGCCCGAAGAAACATTTGTGCCACTCTATGCTCAAACAGGCGATAATCTTCTTGAGCCATTCGACGGCGACGGACCCGGAGCTTCCGACATAACATCGAAAGAGCCTACACAAGTGTCGCACGATGCTGTTGACCGCGCTCCAGCTGAAGGAAAGACTACTAAGGTGACCACCTCGCAGCAAGAGTCGCCCGCACAAGTAAAGGAGAACGACCGCCCTCAAGGGAACTCCAACCCTCAGGAAGAAGCTGAAAAAGCTGAAGCACAACGCCGACAAAAGGCTGAGCAAAACATCGCTAACCAACTCAACAACCGCTTCAGTGGCAAAGGCGAAAAAACAGGCAACAAGGAGAAGGATAACGACGCTCAAGTCGACGGCGATAGAGCCTCAAGTGGAAAAACCCACGGCAAAGGTCTCGGCATGACCGCTTCGTCCGACGTGCGCCCCTCAAGCTCGATGCTTGGCACAATCGTGGTCAACGTCACAGTGCTTCCAAATGGCCGCGTAGCCCCTGGCAGCGCAACTATCAATATCAGCCGATGCAGCGGTAATGCCGGCAACAATGAAGCCTTGCGCAACCAATGCAAAAATGCTGCTTACAACTGCCGCTTCAGTCGCCCCGTCGGCGAAACTGAAAACCGCCCCGGCACTATCACATTCAAATGGGAATAACGCAAAGCTATCGCTTCGCCCAATCTCTATAATAGTATAATGTAGAAACTCTGCGCAACCAGCGCACTAAACATAAACAAATGAAAGAATTCAAACGCACACTCATCACTACTGCCCTCCCCTACGCCAATGGTCCCGTCCACATCGGACACTTAGCTGGCGTTTACGTTCCTGCCGACATCTACGCTCGCTATTTGCGCTTGCGCGGACAGGAAGTTGTAATGATTGGCGGTAGCGACGAACATGGTGTGCCTATCACTATAAAAGCGAAAAACGAAGGAATCACCCCCCAAGATGTTGTCGACCGCTATCACAACATCATCAAGGAATCGTTCCAGCAACTCGGCATCACATTCGACGTTTACTCTCGTACAACATCAAAAATCCACGCCGAAACTGCTTCGGAATTCTTCCGCCACCTATACGATAAGGGGGAATTCATCGAAAAAACCTCGATGCAGCTCTACGACGAGCAAGCTAACCAATTCCTCGCCGACCGCTATGTGACTGGCGAATGTCCCCACTGCCACGCTTCTGGCGCTTACGGCGACCAGTGCGAAAAGTGCGGCACATCGCTCAACGCAACCGACCTCATCAACCCCAAGAGCGCAATCACTGGCAATACCCCCGTATTGCGCGAAACTAAACACTGGTATCTCCCCCTCGACCGCTGGCAAGGTGAGCTCGAAAAATGGATTCTCGAAGGTCACAAAGAGTGGAAAACCAACGTATATGGCCAGTGCAAATCGTGGCTCGACCTCGGATTGCAACCTCGCGCCGTCAGCCGCGACCTTGATTGGGGCGTACCCGTACCCGTCGAAGGAGCTGAAGGCAAAGTGCTTTATGTGTGGTTCGATGCTCCTATCGGCTACATTTCAAACACCAAAGAGCTTCTGCCCGACTCGTGGGAAAAATATTGGAAAGACCCCGAATCGCGTATCATCAACTTCATTGGCAAGGACAACATCGTGTTCCACTGCATCGTGTTCCCCTCAATGCTAATGGCTTACGGCGACGGCTACCAGCTTCCCGACAACGTGCCCGCCAACGAGTTTATGAATCTCGAAGGCGACAAGATTTCAACATCGCGCAACTGGGCTATTTGGCTCCACGAATACCTCGTTGACTTCCCCGGCAAACAGGATGTGCTCCGCTATGTGCTGACCGCCAACGCTCCCGAAACTAAGGACAACGACTTCACATGGCGCGACTTCCAGTCACGCAACAACTCTGAGCTGGTGGCTGTGCTTGGCAACTTCGTCAACCGTGCTATCGTGCTCACTCACAAATATTTCGACGGCAAAGTGCCCGCTGCAGGCGAGCTCCTCGACGTTGACAATACCGCTATTGCCGAAATTCGCGAAGCTGCTAAAGCTATCAGCGAAAACCTCGACACTTTCCACTTCCGCGAAGCCCTCAAGCAAGCAATGGAAATTGCCCGCATCGGCAACCGCTACTTGCAGGAAACTGAGCCTTGGAAACTCGCTAAGACCGATATGGCTCGCGTCAACACTATTCTCAACGTAGCACTCCAAATCTGCGCTAACATAGCCGTAGCATTCGAGCCATTCCTCCCATTCATGAGCGAAAAACTCTGCAAAATGCTCGATATGAACAAGCTCGCTTGGGACCAACTCGGACGCTTCGACCTCATCGCTGCCGGCACTCAACTCGGCGCAGCCGAACTCCTTTTCGAGAAAATCGAAGACGAAACAATCCAAGCGCAACTCGACCGCCTCGCTCGCATCAAAGAGGAAAACAAGTGCAAAGCATGGCAACCAGAGCCGCAAGCTGAGCCAGTTGATTTCGACACATTCTTGAAAGTCGACATCCGCGTAGGCCGCGTGCTTGAATGTGAACGTGTGCCTAAAGCCGACAAACTCTTGAAATTCCTCATCGACGACGGTATGGGCACTCGCACTATCGTCAGCGGCATTGCGAAATACTACGAGCCTGAGCAACTCGTTGGCAAACAGATTTGCTTCATTGCCAACTTCCCACCCCGCAAGCTCAAAGGCGTAGAGTCGCAAGGTATGATTCTCTCAGCCGAAAACCCCGACGGCTCACTGACCGTAGTGCAGCCCGAAGGCGACCTCGCTCCAGGCTCAAAAATAGTGTAAAAGCTGATTCCCTGCTATCAAAACAGCAACTACTTTCACTCAAATAAAACAATAGCAACTTTATGTCAAAGCCACGCATCCTAATTCTCTACACTGGAGGCACAATCGGAATGATAGAAGATTCGGTGACACACTCGCTGCGTCCCTTCGACTTCTCTCATCTGATTGACAATGTCCCCAAAATCAAGATGCTCGACTACGACATCCACCACATCCAATTCGAGCCCCCTATCGACTCGTCGGATATGCAGCCCGAAAAGTGGTCCGACATTGTGCGCCAAATCGAAAAACATTACGATGACTTCGACGGCTTCGTAGTGCTTCATGGCACCGACACAATGGCGTACACCGCTTCGGCGCTATCATTTATGCTGCAAAACCTCAACAAGCCTGTCATTATCACCGGCTCGCAGCTACCAATCGGCGAGGTACGCACCGACGGCGAAGAAAACCTCATCACAGCACTCCAAATCGCTGCCGCAATCGACCCCCTCGACGGCGGGCCAATGATTCGTGAGGTTGCTATCCTATTTGAAAACTACCTTTGGCGTGGCAATCGCGCCACCAAAAAGAGTGCCGACAACTTCAACGCTTTCAAAAGCTACAACTACCCACAGCTCGCCAACATCGGTTTGGGCATCACGTTCAATCAGGAAGCACTCTGGCGTAAAGCTCCCGACGGCCCGCTCAAGGCATACACCGACCTCGACCAGTCGGTGATGTATGTCGACCTTTTCCCCGGGCTTACCGAGCGAGTGTTGCGTCATCAATTATCTACTCCGGGAGTGCGAGGCATCGTGTTGCGCACCTACGGGGCTGGCAATGGACCGACGTCGCAATGGTTTTACGACGCAATAGTCGACGCCGTGGCCGATGGTAAAGTGATTATCAACATCACCCAGTGCATCAGCGGTGGCACATACACTCGCCGCTACTATGCAGGCAACCGACTGCTCGATGCTGGCGCTATTTCAGGCCGTGATATGACGTCGGAAGCTGCGCTGTGCAAGCTTATGCACCTCTTTGGCTTAGGACTGTCAACCGAAGAAATCAAGCAGCGAATAACCGAGCCGCTCCGTGGCGAAATCTCCGACACCGACCGCTAACCCCACCCCGACGGCAAGCAATCGTCAGCCACAACAAGCAGCCATACAACCTCTCCTCGAGAACTCTCCGAAAATCCTCTAAATCTCCACGAAAACAGCTACAAATTCAAGTCAAAAAGCAAATTCTAACGCAAAAATTAGGCGTACCACAAAAAATTACCTATATTTGTGCGTAAAATAATTGAAAATGAGAGTCAAAATCCACCGTGAAGGCGCCAACATATTAACATTTCTGCTAATCGGACTTCTGATTATCAACATCCCGTTATGGCTTCATGGCGAAATTCATCTTGCCATACCTATCACGACTACCTCTATTTCCGCCGTACTTTTTCTCCTGATACTCAACTTCTTCCGCTCTCCACGCCGACACTTTAAGGGCGAACGCAAGGATGTAGTTGTAGCTTCAGCCGACGGCAAAGTGGTAGCACTCGAAGAAGTGTTCGAAGATGAATTCCTTCACCGCCGCGTAATCCAGCTGTCGGTATTTATGAGCGTGTTCAACGTGCATGCCAACTGGTTCCCTATCGACGGCAAGGTGGTTTACACCAAACACCATAGCGGTCGATTTATGGCTGCTTATCTTCCAAAATCAAGCACTGAAAACGAACGCTCAACCGTTGTTATCGAAACCGAAAACGGGCAGCAAGTGCTTATGCGACAAGTTGCTGGCGCTATGGCACGACGAATTGTCACCTATGCCGACCCGGGCGACGATGCCAACATCGAAGACCACATGGGATTCATCAAGTTCGGGTCAAGAGTTGACCTCTATCTCCCATTAGGCACCGAAATATTCGTAAAAGTGGGCGACAAAACACTTGGTGGTGTAACTACAGTTGGTCGTCTCAAGCCAAATGCTTGATAGCTTCAAACTCTCCTCACTCAATGCTATTGAACTCACTCAAAGCTATTGAAAATGCTACGAAAAATCGTTAAATCAATCCCCAATACTATCACCCTATTGAATCTCCTATCGGGGACCATTGCTATATACTTTGCATTCAACGCATCGCAAACCATTGCCGGGCTTCAAGGCTGGCTTTGGGCTACGATAATGATTGGCGCAGCCGCCTTGTTCGACTTCTGCGACGGCTTTGCAGCCCGACTGCTCAACGCTAAATCGCTCATTGGCAAAGAACTCGACTCGCTATGCGACCTCGTTAGCTTCGGTGTAGCTCCCGCTATGCTCCTGATGAACGTGCTCGCTGAGGCTGGAGCTGGAGTGTGGGCATTCTCAGCTATGCTTATCCCCCTAATGGGCGCACTCCGATTAGCTATTTTCAATGTTGACGACGAGCAAACCGTCACATTCAAAGGTCTTCCAATTCCAGCAAATGCAATCTTCTGGATTGGCGCAGTAGCTGCAATCTATCAGTTTGGCATCCAGCCGACAATAGCTGTTTCGGTTGCCACAGTAGCAGCAATCAGCCTGCTTATGGTGAGCAAAGTCAAAATGTTCTCCCTCAAAATGGCGAACCTCAACCCATTGCAAAACATCAAACAATATCTTTTAATCATTGGGGCCATATTGTTTGTTATATTTTGGGGCCTATCGGGACTTGCAGCCACAATCCTGCTCTACATTCTTCTCTCATTAATCGAGATTAAAATCACGGTTGAGCGCAAAGACTAACAATTCGCTCCGTTTGCAGCCACTATCAACCACAGCGGTAGCACGACCTCAGAGCCAGACTCTCAACCTTAACCTACTAAAACAGAACTAAATTGGGTACAATACTTCTAATATTATTTATCGTATTCATCGTCGTCCCGTTAGTACGCTTCTACTTAGCCGTAAAGCGCACACAAAAGCACATGCGCGACACCTTCCAAAACGGCCAGCAACAGCAGCAACACAGCGGCCGTAAAAGTGGTTGGACGAAAGCGCCTTCGCGACGACGTAAAAAAATCGACGACAACGTGGGCGAATATGTTCGCTTCGAGGAAATCGAAGGCTCACGACCCAATTCGGAGTCGAACAACACATCCAAAGTTGAAACCGAACAGCAAATCGTCGACGCCGAGTGGGAAGACATAAAATAAATGCCTCTCGGTGTTTCGATTTTGAAAACAGTTTAGTAACTTTGCGTTGTCCAAAATCAACAATTCACCGACAATGGCAGAAATCAAAACAATTGGCATCCTAACATCGGGAGGCGATGCCCCCGGTATGAACGCCGCAATCCGTGCGGTCACCCGTTCAGCTATCTTCAACGGACTGAAAGTCAAAGGCATCTATCGCGGTTACAAAGGTTTGATAACCGACGAAATCGTCGATTTCCGCACTCAAAACGTTTCAAACATCATTCAAATGGGTGGCACAATTCTTAAGACTGCGCGCTGCAAAGAATTTACCACTCCCGAAGGGCGTCAACTCGCCTACGAAGTGATGCGCCGCCACGAAATCGACGCACTTGTCGTAATCGGTGGCGACGGTTCGCTGACTGGTGCGCGTATTTTTGCCAACGAATTCAACTTCCCTATCGTCGGCTTGCCCGGAACAATCGACAACGACCTGTTCGGCACCGACTCTACAATAGGCTACGACACAGCGCTTAACACCATTATGGAGTGTGTCGACAAAATTCGCGACACTGCTACCTCACACGAACGCCTGTTCTTCATCGAAGTAATGGGTCGCGACGCTGGCTTCCTCGCTCTCAATGGAGCTATCGCATCAGGTGCCGAAGCTGCAATCATCCCCGAAATTTCAACTCAAGTCGATCAGTTGGCTGAACTTATCGAAAACGGTTTCCGCAAGAGCAAAAACTCTTCAATCGTGCTCGTAGCCGAAAGCCCCGTCACTGGTGGCGCAATGGCTCTGGCTGAACGCGTGAAAAACGAATATCCAAGCTACGACGTACGCGTGTCGATTCTCGGTCACCTACAGCGTGGCGGCTCACCCACAGCCTACGACCGAATCCTCGCATCACGAATGGGTGCAGCTGCTATCGACGCAATCATGGACGACCAGCGCAACGTGATGATTGGCGTCCGCAACGACGAAATCGTCTATGTTCCATTCACTCGCGCAATCAAAGAAGAGAAGCACGTCAACCCACGCTTGCTCGACACTTTGCGCCGTCTGTCAATCTAAAAACTCATTTTTAACATCATCATAAATGACCCACGTTTCTGACCTTATCCAGTCACTGTCACCTTCGGCTACTCTCGCAATGTCGCAAAAGAGCAACGAATTGAAAGCTCAAGGTGTCGACGTTATAAACCTTTCTGTTGGGGAGCCCGACTTCAATACCCCCGACCACATCAAAGAGGCCGCTCACCGCGCTATCGACGAAAACTACTCGCTCTATACCCCAGTGCCCGGCTATATGTCGCTACGCCAAGCTATCTCGCGAAAACTTCGCGAAGAGAATGGCGTTGACTACGCTCCTGAACAGATTGTAGTAGGCAACGGGGCAAAGCAGGAACTCTGCAACGTGATTCTCGCATCAATCAACCCCGGCGACGAGGTTATCATCCCCACTCCAGCATGGGTTTCATACGTTGAAATGGTGAAACTTGCTCGTGGCACTAACGTATTGGTACCCACCACTCTCGAGGATGATTTCAAAATCACTCCCGAACGTCTCGAAGCAGCTATCACACCCCGCACTCGCATGGTGTTGCTTTGCTCTCCGTCTAACCCCACTGGTAGCGTCTACACTCACGACGAACTTGAAGCTATCGCCAACGTCTTAGCTCGCTATCCCGAAATCATAGTGCTCTCCGACGAAATCTACGAGCACATCAATTTCACTGGCGAATTCACATCAATGGCTTCATTCCCTCAGATTGCCGACCGCGTAGTAGTAATCAACGGCGTATCAAAAGCTTATGCCATGACTGGTTGGCGTATCGGTTATTGCGCTGCCCCGCTTTGGCTCGCTAAGGCCGTGACCAAACTCCAAGGTCAATACACCTCAGGAAGCTCATCAATCGCACAAAAAGCAGCCGAAGCTGCATATAATGGCCCTCAGGACTGCGTAAGAGAGATGAACGAAGCATTCCTCCGCCGTCGCGACTTAGTAGTCGAAATGGCTCGCCAAATTCCGGGGCTTGAGTGCAACGTGCCTCAAGGTGCATTCTATCTGTTCCCACGCGTAACCAATTTCCTTGGCAAGAGCGACGGCGAACGCACTATCAACACCTCAGGCGAACTGGCGCTCTATCTGCTCGAAAAAGCTCACGTCGCCACTGTCGACGGTGCTGCATTCTGCCTCGACGGATACATCCGACTAAGCTATGCCAACTCCGACGAAAACCTACGCGAAGCTATGCGTCGCATAGGCAAAGCACTCGGCGAACTCCACTAATCAGCCCTATTAACCCGGCTATAAAAATCATACATACAACATACCTAAAATGGATTTTATTCAAGAACTCACTTGGCGTGGCATGATCCACTCCATTACTCCCGGCACTGAGGAACAACTCAAGAAAGGGATGACTACAGCATACCTTGGCATCGACCCCACTGCCGACAGCCTTCACATCGGCCACTTAGTGGGCGTGATGATGCTCAAACACTTCCAGCGTTCAGGCCACCGTCCTATCGCACTCGTTGGCGGCGCCACTGGTATGATTGGCGACCCCTCAATGAAAAGCCAAGAGCGCAAACTCATCGACGAAGAAACTCTCCGCCACAATCAGGAAGCTATCAAGCGACAGCTTGCCAAATTCCTCGATTTCGACTCTGATGCGCCCAATGCAGCTAAGTTGGTCAACAACTACGACTGGATGAAGAAATTCTCATTCCTCGAATTCATCCGCGACATCGGCAAGCACATCACCGTCAACTATATGATGGCAAAAGACTCTGTAAAGAAACGTCTTTCGGGCGAAAGCCGCGAAGGTATGTCGTTCACCGAATTCTCTTACCAGCTCCTCCAAGGCTACGACTTCCTCCATCTCTACAACGAGCTTGAATGTCGTCTGCAGCTTGGCGGCTCTGACCAATGGGGCAACATGACTACTGGCACCGAGCTCATCCGTCGCATCAATGGCGCCGACGACGCATTCGCCCTCACCTGCCCCCTTATCACCAAAGCCGACGGTGGCAAATTCGGTAAAACCGAAAGCGGCAACGTTTGGCTCGACCCACGTTACACCTCACCTTACAAATTCTACCAATTCTGGTTGAACGTAACCGACAGCGACGCTGAAAAATATATCAAAATCTTCACCGAACTCTCTAAAGAGGAAATCGACTCACTCATCGAGCAACAAAACGCCGACCCAGCTCAGCGCCCATTGCAAAAACGTCTCGCAAAAGAGATTACCACA
>JAGBWK010000028.1 GCA_017629835.1 Muribaculaceae bacterium
GGCAAAAGTACATTCAGTAATTGTAGCAGCTTGACTTCGGTAACCATCCCTAATTCGGTAACTTGGATTAGAGAATTTGCATTCAGTGGATGCAGTGGTTTGACTTCGGTAACCATCCCTAACTCGGTAACTTGGATTGGCGCTTGTGCGTTCAGGGGTTGCAGCGGCTTGACAGAGGTAATTAGCCAAAAAGAGGTTCCACCGACCGCAGATCAAAGTACATTTGAAGATATCCCTAATAGTGCCACGCTCTATGTACATGTAGGATGTAAGAGTGCTTATGCTGTAGCACAAGGGTGGAGCAGCTTTTACAATATAGTAGAAGATGATGAGAAAGCGTAGTTAACAGGGCATAGGACCCCACGCTGCATAACCATTAAAAGCAGATTTGCTATCAGCGTAACCCATATCTGAGTCTTGATAGCATTGGCACTCTCGCCGTAGAAGTATTTTAGAGGGTAATTCTGTTTTATTTGCTTGAAGCAATTTTATGACCTGAGTATAGAGCGGCTGTTCGAGAAAATGTGTACTTTGGGGCATAATCGGACAGCAATAGTTAGCAATAAATAAGGATAACTTTGCTAATCGTTAGCATTTTATTACCTTTGCAGATATGTTATCTTGAAAAATCAACTCTTATGACAATAATAATTACAATAGGAATAATAATTACAATTACAATAGGAATAATAATTACAAGAATAAATTCTACAAAAAAAGACTTATTAGAGAAGTTTACGGTAGATGGTATTAAATATAATATCATTTCATTGACTGATAAAACAGTCGCTGTGGGAAACAATATGGGTTGTACTGGCGGTGTAAATATCCCCCCAACACTTACATACAAAAAGGTTACATACTCGGTAACAAAGATTGGCGACTTTGCATTCGATGGATGCAGCGGCTTGACCTCAGTAACTATCCCAAACTCGGTAACTGAGATTGGTGAAGATGCATTCAGGATTTGCAGGGGCTTGACCTCGGTAACCATCCCTAACTCGGTAACTGAGATTGGCGAAGGTGCATTCAGTGGATGCAGCGGCTTGACCTCAGTAACCATCCCTAACTCGGTAACAAAGATTGGCGCTGGTGCGTTCAATGATACAGGTTGGTATAATAAACAGCCTGATGGAATACTTTATTTAGATAATTGTTGTTTAGGTTGGAAAGGGTGCAACCCTACAGGACATTTAGCATTAAAAGATGGTACTCACCTTATTGTGGTTAAGGCGTTCAGTGGATGCAATGGTTTAATCTCGGTAGCCATCCCTAACTCGGTAACAAATATTGGCAGCGTTGCATTCAGTGGATGCAGCGGCTTGACTTCGGTAACCATTGGCAACTCGGTAACTGAGATTGGCAACTACGCGTTCGATGGTTGTATTGGCTTGACCTCGGTAACCATCCCAAACTCGGTAACTGAGATTGGCATCTATGCGTTCTATGGTTGTATTAGCTTGACCTCGATAACCATTCCTAACTCGGTAACAAAGATTGGCAGCGGTGCGTTCATGTGCAGCGGCTTGACTTCGGTAACCATCCCTAACTCGTTAACTTGGATTGGTGAAGATGCATTCAGAGAGTGCAGCGGCTTGACTTCGGTAACCATCCCTAACTCGGTAACTGAGATTGGATTAGGCGCATTCAGTGGATGCAGGGGCTTGACTTCGGTAACCATCCCTAACTCGGTAACTGAGATTGGCAGCGCTGCGTTCAGGTATTGTAGAGGCTTGACAGAGGTAATTAGCCAAAGTGAGGTTCCACCGACCGCAGATCAAAGCACATTTGAGAATATCCCTAATAGTGCTACGCTCTATGTACATGTAGGATGTAAGAGTGCTTATGCTGTAGCACAAGGTTGGAGCAGATTTTACAATATAGTAGAAGATGATGAGAAAGCGTAGTTAACAGGGCATAGGGGTTGATGATGAACTCCCCGAAGTTGCACGCTACGACATTCATGGCTCTATTGAATTTTATTGGTCTCATTCTCTTAAAAGAATGATTGCTGTCCGAGAAAATGTGTACTTTTGGGGTCGCTTCAAAATGGAATCAGCCCTAATTTTATCCCTCAAGAAACTTTATCGGACAGCAATAATCTTGTAATTACATTCCGTAAACTATTATAAAAGTAAAGAGGCTATCTAATGAGAATTAGACGGCCTCTTTGACTATGGGAGTTGAATTTTGTCGCAGGGATTAGTCGAGCTTGCACATGGATTAGTCGAGCTTGCCTTTCTTGATTTTGTTCAGGCGGTCGTGCTCTGTGGGGTAGAGTTTTGAGAGGATTTCATACGCGTTGTCGCGCTCTGTTTGGCTCGATTTTGTGTAGATGTTTACCAATTCATCGAGTTTTGCATCCTTGAACATTGATAGTCCAACCGACATTGCGTCCGACTGGTAGACTTTACTCAAGTGCTCAAGCGATTTTGTGATTTGTGCGCGCCCTTTGTCGGGTGACACAGTCATTTGGTCGAGCCCTTTTAAGTGGTATTCGTAGAGTAAGTCGCGCAACATTGATGTAGCTTGACCTGTGTATGCGCTATATACTGCGGAGCGGTTTTTATTGTCCTCAAACTGTCTCCAGCCCGGCTCGCCCGACGATTGTGCCATTTGTACGATAGAGCCAAGTCGGTCCCAGAAAGGCTGACCGCCACGAGGGCTGAACGAGTCGAAATCGACAGCCAAAATCAGATACGCATAGAAATTGAGTATCGCAGTAAGTTGGTTTTCCATTGTGTTTTCGGTGAACACAATAGGCTCTCCTTCTTGATATGCAAAGTCAACTTTTTGGTCTCTAAAGTTGATTAATGTGGTTGTGTAGTTGCTATTGTAGACGGGGCGAGATGACTGAATTTGTATGTCGCCTCTGATGCGTTCGCCGTCGTATTCGTTCACGGTCAGGAAAAATCGACATTCGATTTTTTCGTTGGCAGCGAATTCGGCATTTGTGAATGTGGTAGTGTTGTAATAGTCGTTAATTGCACCCTGAAGCGTTTCAAAAATGCTTTTGTTTGTGCCTTGAATCTTATCGGAATTGATTTCTACAGAGCAATTTAGCTCCTGTGCTTTAGCACAGATGCCACATAGGAGTAGAAATGTTGAGATAAAGATTACGCGGATGTTCATTGGATGAGATTGATGATGTCGTCGATAATGTCGTCGGCTACTTCGCGCTTCGACTTTAGTGGGTGCTCTTTTTTGCTGCCGTTGGCAAAGAAAATGGTCACTTTGTTGGTGTCAACGCCGAAGCAAGAGTCCTTGTCGCGCAATGAGTTCAACACAATCATGTCGAGATTTTTTCGCTCCATTTTGCTAATAGCATTTTCAACTTCGTGGTCTGTTTCAAGAGCAAAGCCAACCAGTAGCTGACCGTCGCGCTTGCTTTCGCCGAGCGAACGCGCTATATCGGGGTTTTTAACGAGCTTGATTGTGGGAGCATCGTTGTTCTCGCGCTTGATTTTTCTGTCGCTATACGATTCTGGCGCATAGTCGGCTACAGCTGCAGCCATTATAGCGATGTCGGTGGTAGGGAATACCTTAGCACAAGCATCAGCCATTTCGCGTGCCGATACTACGCTAATCACTTTCACCGATGAATGAGCTGGCTTTATAGCAACTGGACCAGAAATAAGTGTTACCTCAGCGCCTCGTCGAGCTGCTTCGTCGGCTATAGCATAGCCCATTTTGCCCGACGAGTAGTTGCCAATGAAACGCACTGGGTCGATACATTCATGGGTAGGCCCAGCTGTAATCATCAGTTTTTTGCCTTTCAGAGCGTTGTCGCAGCTGAAGAAATCATCGACAGCTTGAAATATCTTTTCGGGCTCTTCCATGCGGCCTTTGCCTACGAGGTGGCTTGCAAGTTCGCCCTCAGCAGGTTGTATAATATGATTGCCGTAGCTTTCAAGCAACTCAAGGTTGCGCACAGTTGACGGATGAGCCATCATGTCGAGATCCATTGCTGGAGCTACGAATACGGGAGCTTTTGCCGAAAGGTATGTGGTAATAAGCATATTGTCGGCAACACCATTAGCCATTTTGGCGATTGATGATGCTGTAGCTGGTGCTATTACCATTGCGTCGGCCCAAAGTCCGAGGTCGACGTGGCTGTTCCATTGTCCAGTATTGGCAGTGAAGAATTCGGTAATGACAGGTTTGCCGCTAAGGGTAGAGAGCGTCAGCGGAGTGATAAATTCGCGTGCAGAAGGGGTCATAATGACCTGCACCTCGGCTCCAGCTTTCACAAATAAGCGCACAAGGTGGGCTGACTTGTATGCTGCGATTCCTCCTGTGATACCAAGCACTATATGTTTACCTTTCATTTGGAACTAATGTTATGTTGTAGAAAATCATTCGAAGCTATTAATGTTGCTCATTGATAGCTTGATACACTTTATTTCTTGCAGCGCAGTTTGATGCGAGTGAAGCAGTCCTTTGTATTTTTGGTAAAGTCGCCTTTGACAATCCAGTCGTAATAGCTTGGATCGGTCATAAGTACTTCTTGAGCTACGCGCCCTTTGTATTTGCCAAAGTTGATTACTTCGCGATTTTGTTCGTCGTAGATTAGTCGACCAGCGAAATCGACGTTTTTATTTTGGCTTGAGAATTCCGCCAATTTTTCTACGTCGTTCGGAAGGTCGGGGTAGCGTTCGAGCTGAGCTTTGAGCACTTCGTAAGTGGCTTCAGTGTCGGCATTTGCGCTGTGGGCGCCTTCGAGCTCTTTGCCGCAATAGAAGCGGTAGGCTGCTACGAGGTTGCGAGGCTCCTTTTTGTGAAATATGGTCTGCACATCGATGAAACGAGCTTTCGAAAAGTCGAAATCAACGTTGGCGCGTTGAAACTCTTCGTCGAGCATTGGGATGTCGAAGCGGTTGGAGTTGAATCCTGCAATATCGCAGCCAACAAACATCTGAGCGAGTGACTTTGCTACTTGGCGAAATGTTGGCTCATCTTTGACATCTTCGTCGGAAATGTGATGCACAGCAGTAGCTTCCTCTGGGATATGCATCTCTGGGTTGATGCGACGTTTGCGACGAATTTCTTCGCCGTTAGGCATCACCTTAATTAGCGAAATTTCTACGATTCGGTCGGTTGTGATGTTCAAACCAGTGGTTTCGAGGTCGAAGAAAACAATCGGTTTCTTTAACTGAAGACTCATGTCGTGCTTGATATGTGAGGAAGTTACTATTAATTATTTCTGAATGTGTTGACTAATTTGGCGCCTAATAGCGGTTGACAAATTAGACTGCTTGAATACATTTGACCAGTTGGTGAATTCTGATTTAGAATTCGCCAACAGTCATAGGCATAAGCAACATGAGCAGCTCGTCGTTGTCGCCGTCGGTTTCGGGAAGGAAGATTCCGGGACGGCTTGGGTCAGCGAGCTTCACGACGATGTTGTCGGTAGAAATAGTGTTGAAGATTTCAATCAGATAAGGTGCGCTGAATCCGATAACCATGTTGTCGCCAGTGAAATCGCAAGGGATTTCTTCGCGTCCTGCAGTGCAGAAGTTGTTGTCTTGAGCTTTCATTTCAACAAATTCGGGGTGAATTTGGAATTTTACAAGTCCATGTCCTGGGTCAACGAACACACCTACACGGCGCACAGCATTCAGGATTGAATGACGGTCAACAGTCAGCACGTAAGTGTTGTTAGCGGGGATTACGCGGTTATAATCGGGGAAATTGCCTTTGATGAATCGGAAGTTGAATGTGAATGCTTCGCCTTCGATTGTAGCTGATTTAGAGTCGATAGTCAGTTTGACCTCTTTTTCCTTAGCGAAAACATTCTTGATGATGTTAGCAGCCTTAATGGGCATGATGAACGAAGCTTCAACGCCGGGAGCAGATTCCCAGTTGCGATAACGAACGAGCTTGCGCGTATCGGTAGAAACGAATGTGATGCCGTCGTTCTTGATGTCGAAATAGATACCCATCATTTGTGGACGAAGGTCGTCTGTACCAACTGCAAAAAGGGTGTTGTCGATACCTGAAACAATCTGCGATACAGGGCATGTGATGCTAACGGGCTCTGATGAATTGTCAACTTCGCTGATGTTGGGATATTCCTGTCCATTGATACCTACGAAATTGAAATGTCCACCGGGGTAAACGATGTCGATACCGAGTGATTCAGAAATTGAAAATTCTACGGCAACTTCGGGGAGTTCTTTGAACAATTCAACCGAACGGCGAGCGTCGACGCAGAATTTGCCGGGTTCACCGTCAAAATCGAAAATTTCGACGCGAGCTGTCAGAGTGCTTTCAGGATCGGCAGCGGTGATTGTCACCATCTGCTCATCTACATCGAAAAGAAAATTGTTGAGAATGGTCATCGCATTTTTAGCGTTGATGACTTTGCTGACCGACGATAATGCCGAATACAGAGCTTTGCTGTGTACCTTGAATTTCATATGTTTGAGAGTTTTTTAATTATGCAATTGAGTTAAATGATAGCCTTGGTTTGTGAGTGGACTATCAATTTACAAATTTATAAAATTTCCTCGAAACGTGCAACTCCGATTTGCTGCTAATAGCAATTTTTAGTAATTTTGCATCATGAAATTTTCGTACCGACTTCTATCATCAATGCTGCTTCTTGCAGCTCCTTTTTTTAGCTTTGCTTCAACTTCCAATTTAGAAGCAACAAGTGGCTCAAATATTGCGGTTTCAACCGATTCAGTTGTTACAACTGAAGTTGTTAAAGCTGAACCAAAATTAAAGATTTCACCTACCGGGCGCCTTTATGTCAATGCTGCAGGCTTGAGCCTGCCCACTTCGGAATCGCAGTGGGGTGTAGCTATTCCAGAGGCCCGTATTGGGTTGAAGGCAACCTACGACATCTACACATTTCGTATTGATGTTGGCTTTGACTATGGTAAGGTGTCGTTGAAGGATGTGGCTATTACAGCGCAATTTACACCTAAGTGGTCGCTTAAAGTAGGGCATTTCTATCAGCCATTCGGTCTTCAAGCAACTAATACCGGTACGCGTGCATCAATTATCCATGCACGCCCTTCGGCTATATTTGACCCATCGCGCTCAATAGGCATAATGGCGATGTATGAACATAGTCAATGGTTTGCTCAATTCGGTGTGGCTGGAGAACCTAAAGCTGCAGTCTTGACTGCCAATGAATTAGGTAAAACAGGTTATAGCGCTTCCACTCGACTTTTGTATCGTCCATTCCGAGAGGATAGCAAATTTTTACATATTGGTTGGTCGGGCGCTTGGGTGTCGCCAGAGTTTAATTCAGATCCCGAACTCAATCATAATAGCTTTACTTTTACAGCAACTTTGCCTACTACTATATCAAAAATCACTGCTTTCAGTGAAGTTGTTACGGATGCGCACTCGATGTTCAAATTCACACCCGAATTGCTTGCGTCGTACGGAAGATTTGCACTTGAATCGCAATACTACTATGGTAGAGTTTTTGTGAAGGACGGGTTAAATGGTGGTTATTTGAATGGCTCAAACGATTTCGTTGGTCAAGGTGTGTACGCAAAGCTTCATGTCCTGCTTTTAGGCAATGGATACAAATATAAATCTTCGGAAGGTAAAATCGACCGACTCGCACCAAAGTCGCTGAATATGGTGTTTAACTACAACTATTTGGAACTCAACTCAATAGGTGACATTAAGCATCGTATGAACGACGCGTCGGTTACACTTTCATGGTACATAAATCGCTATCTAACGTGGCGTTTGCGTGGCGGATACACATGGTACTGGGAACACATGAGTCAACAGCCCATAGGTTATAACCATGCTAAACCTAATGGCTTCGGAGGTGTGGAAACCAGCTTCCAGCTCCTTTTCTAATGCAGTAGTATTTCTAATGCAGTGGTATTCGGTCAGTTGTTAGGCTGAAACTATTTGCGCTTTTTGGCCAGACGGGCTGCAATTTGACGATGCTCCTCGGCGGAATCTTCGTCGCCTATTCGTTCATAGAAATTGGCTAATTTCAAGTGTGTTGTGTGGCAGCGTTTGTTTGCGCTCAGTGCTCGCAGTAGTGAGTCGAGTGCATTATGCTCATCGTCCAACGCCAACCAAGCATCCGACAGTAGATATAGCGCATCGAGGTATTTGGGGTTGACTTTAAGCAATGCATTAAGCAAATCAATAGCGTCGTCGGGTTGTCCTGCCAATATATAGGTTTTGCTTTTTTGAATCAGTGCATCATTATGGCCTGGCGACAACGATAAAGCTTTGTCGAAGTTGGCTAATGCTGATGTGAAATCGCCTATCTCTTCAAGGCAGTCTATACCCATAGCAACATATTCGTCGGCTAATGCTTCAAACTTTTGTCGGTCGTTTTCGATTCGTTCCTCTAATTCGCTGATGCGAGAGGTGAGGAGGCTCAGCGAATTCATCTTTTGCCGCATAAGTCGAGCAATAGAGGGTCGGCCTAATTCGCTGCGAGTTGCTACCGCTTCGAGAAATGCTTCAACGGCTGTTGCATATTCGCCATTGTCGAACGCTTTAGCTGCGCGAGCATAAGCATCGTCGGCGGCAGCGGTGGCTATTGCGGCGTCGACCACTTGCTGGTTGTTGAACTGACGGCTGAATTGTACAATCGCTGGATTGACGAAGATGTCGCGCTCATTGACCGAGCTGCGTAGCTTTATACCATTGAGCGATGTGCTACGGCTTAATGCAACGTAGGTTTGACCTCCCGAAAATGCGCCGCGCCCAACGTCGATAATCACATTATTGAACGTAAGACCTTGGCTTTTGTGGATTGTCAAAGCCCATGCTAAGCGTACTGGGTATTGGATGAACGAGCCAAGCACCGTTTCGATTACCTTCTTATTGGCTTCGTCGTACTTATATGTTATGTTGTCCCACTGTTCTTTTTCTACAACATGGCGATTGCCATTTTCAAGCTCGATTTCCAACTTGTCGGGGGTTGCGCTATAAACCTTTGCAACAGTGCCATTGACCCAACGTTTGTCGCGGTCGTTGCGCACGAACACTATTTGAGCGCCAGTTTTGAGCGTTAGTTCAAGGGATGTGGGCAATGAATTCTCTGGAAAGTTGTCGACGATGCTCCCTTTATACACGATTTCGGGGGCTTTTAGCTTTGCGAGGTGGTCGTCGTTGATGCGGTCAACCATATCGCGACGTGTGGCGAGGGTCATCGTAAAGTCTTCGCCACTGGTTGCTGCGAGGTTGTTGTCGGCGATTACGCGAGCATTGAGTAGCGACACATCTTCGCGTGTTGGAGCGCCAATGCGTAGGCGGTCGAGCATACCGACGAATTGGTCATCCTGCTGGCGATACACCTTTCTCAGCTCGATTGGCACTACCTCAAAGTTGCGGAATGCAAAGGCAGAGAAGAAATATGGGTTAGGGTATAGCTGTCGGAGAATATCGCGCATATCCGACGTAACTACGGGCTCTAATTGGAATATGTCGCCAACCAACAGCATTTGCTTGCCGCCAAAAGGTTGCCGCATATTGCCTGAATAGACGCGGAGCACTTTGTCGACAAAGTCAATAAGGTCGGCGCGCACCATTGAAATTTCGTCGATAACGATTAGCTCAAGTTCCTTAATCAGTTTTGCGTGCTCCTTCGAGTATTTCAGACGTTTGCGCAGTCGGTCGGTGCGAAACTCTGGGTCGTCGGGCATCAGCGGTTTGAATGGTATTTTGAAGAAGGAATGAAGCGTAACGCCACCGGCATTGACAGCAGCAATACCGGTGGGCGCGAGTATAACGTGGCGCTTATTAGTGTTAGCGCAGATATGTTTTAGAAATGTCGATTTGCCAGTTCCAGCACGCCCAGTCATAAATATGCTTCGATTGGTGAAGCGTATCAGTTTCTGGATGTTTTGGAACTCGACGTTTTCAGTGTCGATATTTTGCAAATCTATCTCCATCAGAATTTGTATCCGAGGCTCACTACGAGATTGTTTTCAGAGATAGAATAGTTGCCCCAAGGTCCGTAAACGTCGCCGAATGAAGAGAATGGGTGGTAGGTCATCGTGCGATATTTGTTTACGTAGGCAGCATCGACATAGAACTTCTTGTAGCGATAGCCAAGACCGCAAGTCAAGTAGCGGGTGTTGTTGGTAAATGTGTAGGCAGGATTAGTGTTGTCGAGAAAGCGGCCATTGGTATAGACGTCAACATCGCCTTCATTCACACCGTCTTTGACGGCTGAGAATACGTTTCCGTAGCCGCAGCGTACGCTGAAGCTTGGGGTGATACGATATTCAAGGCCTACGCGTACGTTGTGCTGAGTCTTGAAATAGTTTTTGATGTCGTTGGTTACTAAAGCGTCTTCAAATCCTTTGTGGTCTGACACTCGCATATCGTTCATTGCATTAATTTCGTAGTCAGCGCTGGCGATAAATCTGCCACCGAGCACTGTTGCTGCCGAAACCATAAATTTCCATGGCGAACGGAGTTTCCAATCGAAATATGAGCCTTCGCCATTGTTTACCTCGGCGGTACCCCAATTGAATGCATCCTTAGCGCCAATGTCGTAATATTCATAGTAGAGGTCGCCACGACGGCTATGCGAGATGTGATACCAAGTAGGCGTGTGAACTGCAACGCCGATGCGTAGTTCGTTGATAGGCTTAACGATAAGACCAAGTTTGATATTGAAGCCAGAGCCTGTGATGCGCGAATTGTAGCCGAGGCTATTGTATGCATCGCCGGGGATGATTTCTGTGCCAGACTCAGTGACGTTAGCCACGTCGGCATCGTAAAGAGTTTCGTCGTAGTAAGTTTCCTCTGCAAGGTATATATCGTTGATACCTAAGCCGAGGCCCCAGTAAACAACGTCGATGACATTACCACCAAAGTTGATTGAATATTCATCAATCTTACCGCGTTGGCGAATATCGTATGAGGCATCGCCTACGGTGTAGCCCTCGGCAAAAAGTCCTTGATATTCCGATGTGTTTCCGATAGGATTGATAGCGTACCCATTGTAGGCAAGGATGCTTAGCCATTCACAATTTGTTCGTGTATAGGGATTGAAATCATCGCTTTGACCTAATTCGTTGGGGTCGTAGCCGTTGGATGAGTATGCTATGAAATTCGATAGAGATGTGCCGAGGTCGTTGATGTTACCTCTCACAGTGCGGTCGAATGATGCTTGACGCGAATAGGAGATACCCCATTGGAAGAAAGGCATCGTTTCGTTACGAAGATTGAAAGCTCCGATGTAGCCAACCGAAGGACAATAAACGTGGGTATTATTGGTTTTGGCTCCATTGTAGGTGTTGCTCGACATGAAATTAAAGTCGACGGTCGCACCAATTTCGCTTGAGCGATATATACCGATGCCGGCAGGGTTTTGATTGAGGGTCGATAGGTCGCCACCCAATGCACCGAAAGCACCTGCCATTGACATGAAGCGTGCTGTGCCTCGTAGGTCGTTTTGCGAAAGGTTGTATGCCTCGATTGCGCTTTGTGCCATTATTGTGGTTGGCATTGTTACAGCAATTGCTGCAATCAATATCTTTTTCATAATCTTATTAGGTAAAGAGTTGAAATATCAAATTAAGAATGCTGAGCAGACGGGTGGTTGATTATCTGCGGCCACCACCTGAACGACCACCTCCGCTTGAGCGGCCACCGCCACTTGCTCCGCCACGGAATCCACCGCTGCTACCGCTGCCGATTGTGCCCGATGAGCGTGTTGATGAGCTGGGTGTGCTATAGCTGCTCGATGATTGACGGCGAGTTGTGCTGCTTGAGCGAGTCGAACTGCCTGAGCTTTGAGCTGAGCGAGCCGACGAACTGTTGCCGCGTTGTCCGCCACCGCTGTATGATGAGCCACTGCTGGGAGCAGGACGAGAACTTACTACGTCGCCAATTGAGCCTTGGGTGGGTCGACGTGAGCCGCCATTGTTGACCGACGACTGACCTGGGCGAGAAGTTGATGTAGCCTGTTCGTCGCGAGAAGAGTCGTTGCCACGATAGCCGCCACCGCCTGACGATGAGCCTGGACGAGTAGATGAGCCTGGACGAGCCGACGCACTACTTGGGCGGTCGTCATTGCCACGGAATCCACCGCCTGATCCACTTGGGCGATTAGGTCTGTATTCGGGTCTGTGAGTAGGATGATAGCTGGGGTAATAACCGGGATAGTAGCCAGGATAATAGCCGGGATAATAACCGGGGTAATAGCCAGGATAGTAGCCTAGATAGAATGCGCTATTCCAACCCCAGTAAGGATCCCAGTAAGGATTCCAACCATACCAATATGAGTTATACCAATAAGGTGAATACCAATTGTAGTAATAGGGTGAATACCAACCTGACCAGTATGGAGAGTATCTGCAACCGTAGTACCATGGGTCCCATGCAGGATAACTCCAGCATAGTGCTGACGCAAGGCCTAACCATGAAACGTCGGGTGTGTCGATGTAGATGTTTACATCGGGTTGTGAGGCTGCGTATGCTGCAATTAAGTCTTCATCGCCTGAAGCTGAAATGATGTCGGGATTGTAGAAACGCTCGATTTGACGAGTGTTGGTGAAATCCTGATGAACAACCGAGTCGGCTGCTACGGTAGCACCGTCAGTTCTGTTGCGGCGATTGTATTCGTCAACGTCGCGAGTGCTACCCGAATCAAATGTATAGGCATCAGATGCAGGGATTTCGACAGCAGTTGTTGGATATGCGTTGCCGTCGGCGTCAACGTAGTAGGTAACACCTTCGGTAGTAGTTACATAGCGCTCCTGCGATGCTTGCTGCGCCTGTTGCGATTGCTTAGGCTGTTGTGCTTGAGCGTTGGCAGCCTGCTTAGGTTGCTGTGCTTGAGGTTTCTCCTTCTTTGCCTTTGCCGCGTCGTAATAAATATCGTCGTCGTAGAAGTTTTGAGCAAATGCACTCGACGAAGCCAGCATTGCGGCAACGGTTAGAATCAATAATCTATGTATCTTCATAATGTTTATGCAAATAATGGATTCAACTAATTTGTTTAGTCATTAGACTCACAAACTCGTGCAGAGTTTAATGCTTCTATGCCAATATTTCACAAATATATGCATTTTCTGCGATTTAATCAATTTCATAACATAAATATTTTTGATGATGCAATCAAAAACTGCTCAGAAAGGCTTCCTGAGGCAGCGATTGTAGTAAATACGGCGCGTACTCATTTAAGAGTCCACGCCGATGAATTTAGTTGAAAAAGAAATATATAGAGTAGCAGCCGATGACTGCGTTACGGTTGATAGCTTAATCAATCCTCAGAGTCGGTGACATTCAGCCGCTCATCAGAGTCAGTTAAGTTCATTGGCCTTATTGTATAGGAAGTAGTGATAAGCGTAAAGCCCCAGTAGATAAAGCCGACAGCAGAAATTATGCTCACCATTTCGACACGTTGGAAGAAGCCACCGTTGCAAATCAGAAAGCCGATTGCGAGCATCAATATGCCGTTGATTAGGTTAATCCAACGATAGCTCCGCAACTCCCGTTTTGCCGAGCTGAAAATGGCTGAAATGCCAGCAAAGAAGAATAGGAAAGCGAGAAAGTAGGGGAATAGCATCTCCGACAGAATGATGTTTCGGATCATCAGAAATCCAATAAACATATTGATTACGCCCCCTGCTATCCACCACCCCCAGCCGTAAGGTCGGTTGGCGCCAGTGGCAACACACAATTGAACCACGCCGGTGACAATCATTAGCCACCCGAAGATTTGAGCGATAACAGCGTAGCCTGCAATAGGCCAAAACCAGTAGGTAATTCCACCTATAATGAGCAGAATACCTGCAATTAGAACTATCCACCAATAACGCGTTTGTCCTACAATATTAGCATTTAATGTTTTCATAGCTTAAGTATTAGGTTAGATTGAAATTAATTTTATTAGATAACATATCAAGCAACGTTTTTGTTTTGAGCGTCGGAAATTGCTGAAAATTTAATAACTTTGTACTCGAATATGATTTACCCCGAATCGTTTGAAAAAAAGATAGGATTTGATGCAGTACGTGCTGAGATTTCTCGCCTTTGCACCAGTGTTCCCGGCCGTTGTGCGGCTGAGAAGATGCTCCGTTTCTCAAATTCTCGTCGACAAGTTATTGAACGCTTGGAAACGACTGCCGAAATGGTGTCGCTCATTGGGAGTTCCGAAGGTTTTTCGCTTGGCTCAATATCCGACGTTGCCACTATCCTTGGTGGTGTAAGAGCCGAAGGTACGTTCCTTACAGCCGACCAATTGTTGCAGCTAAATTCATCGTTGTCAACCGCTACAGCTTTGTCGATATTCTTCCGCATTCAGCGCAACGAAGAGGGGAGTAGCCCATTCCCACGACTTGACGTTCTTGCGCAGAGCCTTAGCTCGTTTCCGCAGGTAATATCTTTGATAGAGCGGACAGTTGACCGCTTTGGCGAGGTGCGCGACTCTGCATCGCCCGAACTTGCACAAATTCGCCGTCAACTCCAGTCGACTCAGGCGTCGCTCAGTAGCGTGATGCGCAGAGTGATTTCGCGAGCAGTCGAAGGTGGCTATCTCGAAGCTGATGCTTCGGCTGTGGTTCGCGACGGTAGGCTTGTGCTTCCTGTGTCGCCGATGAACAAGCGTAAAATCAATGGTATTGTTCACGACGAATCTGCTTCGGGCAAAACCTACTTTATTGAGCCTGCCGAGTTGGTCGAAGCCAACAACCGTATTCGTGAACTTCAGATTGAGGAGAAGCGCGAAATTGTTCGCATACTTCGTGTCGTAACCGACATGGTGCGCCCCGATATCAATCTCATTCTTGCAACGGTCGACCTGCTCGGAGTGTTTGATTTCGTGCACGCAAAAGCGTTGTATGCCATTGATATTGACGCCAATATGCCTCATATCTCTAAGCATACCGAAATAGAATGGTATCATGCAGTTCATCCAGTGCTCCTGCAGTCGTTGCGCAACCAAGGGAAGGACATCGTGCCGCTCGATATCCGACTGACGCAGAAGGAGCGTATTTTAGTGATTTCAGGCCCTAATGCAGGTGGTAAATCAGTTTGTCTGAAAACCGTTGGGGTAGTACAATATATGACCCAAGTGGGGCTGCTCCCACCAGTTTACGACAATTCGCATATCGGTATTTTCGACAATATTTTCATCGACATAGGTGACGACCAATCCATTGAGGATGACCTCAGTACCTATAGCTCGCATTTGCGCAATATGAAGCATTTCCTTAGTCGAGGCGACGCTTCAACGCTCGTTTTAATCGACGAATTTGGCGGTGGCACTGAGCCATTGATTGGTGGTGCCATAGCCCAAGCTATACTCAAGGAATTCAACGTCAAGCAGATGTGGGGCGTAGTAACTACGCATTATCATAATCTCAAAACATTTGCCGAGGATACGCCAGGGCTTATAAATGGCTCGATGTTGTACGACCGACACAAGATGCAGCCGCTATTTAAGCTCTCAATTGGCACTCCTGGAAGTTCGTTTGCTATCGAAATTGCGCGTAAAACAGGGTTGCCACCACAAATAGTTGCCGACGCAGAGGAAATAGCTGGGTCCGACTATGTGAAGCTCGACCGTTATTTGCTTGATATAGCGCGCGATAGACGATATTGGGAAAACAAGCGCGACTCAATCAAGCAGAAGGAAAAACGCCTTGAATCGGTGCTTGCTCAATACGAAGAGGATGCAGAAACTTTGCGCTCGAAGCGTCGTGAAATTATTCGCGAGGCTCAGGCCGATGCACAACGCATTATTGACGAAAGTAATGCTTCGGTTGAACGTACTATCCGTGAAATTCGCAACGCTCAGGCTGATAAGGAGAAAACTCGTGAAGCGCGCCGTCGTCTTTCGGAACAAAAGGCTCAAATGCTCAAAGAGCATGCCGACGATGAACATCCTTTGCTGAAGAAGTCGCCTAAAACGAAGAAGAAAAAATCATCCGAATTGCCAAAACAAGAAGCGCAACCCACGTTTGAGGTCGGTGCTCATGTGAAATTAGAGGGTCAGTCAACTGTTGGAACGATACTCGAATTGCAAGGCAATCAGGCGGTTGTAAGTTTTGGTATGCTTAAAACCACTGTGAAAACATCACGCTTGCGCCATACGATAGCCAAACCCTCAACGGGCCAATCTGCGTCATCGTTCGTAAGCAATCAGACAGCCTCGTCGAGCAGAGAGCGTCAGCTTAATTTTTCGCGTGAAATTGATGTGCGTGGAATGCGAGTGGATGAGGCTTTGCAGGCGATAACCTATTATATCGACGATGCAATCCAGTTCAGTGCTGGGCAGGTGAGGATTTTGCATGGCACAGGCACTGGCGCACTCCGACAAAGCATCCGTCAATATCTAGAAAGCATCTCAGGCGTTGAGTCTTATCGCGATGAGCATGTACAATTTGGCGGCGCAGGAATCACCGTCGTCACCCTTCGATAAATCCACTTCGTGCACGCTATAAGCGTGAATATCAAAATTTTTGTTTTGATTGTAATCCCAGCGAATGTTATAATCTCACTGAATGCTTGTCGGTTAGCCCCATTTCTTGAATGAATAGGTGTAGACGTGGCCGTCTTCGGAAAGGTAGGTCAACAATAGTTTAGGATTCTTGCCCCATTCAGCGTCAAGTATCAATACGCCTCTCTGTAGGTGTGTTTCAGCCAATGGCGTGTAGGTCCAAGTGTTTTCAACTCCGTCGACTACAGCTTTGTGGGTGTAATTCAGTGTAATCTGTGTGTTATCGTCGTTTGCAACCCATGTGCCCCAACGGCTGTCGGCTGTATGCTCTATGTCGTCGGCCTTCACCATTTCAATAATGTCGCTTTGGAATTTCCAGATTATATTGCCTTGATAGTCGGGGTCAACTACTCCGTCAATTCTGATTTCTGTTAGCTTCCACGTGCCAAACCATGGACCAATGAACCCATTGTTTTGGGTGCAGGCCGTGACGATTGTGAGTAATATGATGAAGAGTAACTTTCTCATAGTTTTAATAGTCCAGAGTAGGAGACGCTGACGCAACCTCCGACGTTATTGCCAAACATATTTCCGGCATCGAATGCGAATTGGGCTTTGACTCTCAATCCAGGGATTTTTGCTACAGTATATATGCCCTCAAGCATTACGCTTGTGGTTTCGCGTGTGGTTGTTGTGGGGTATCGACCGTCGCCCCAACCTTTACGCCAACTGCCTAATATTCGATATTTTAGCTCGGGGATTATATGCCCGTTCACTCCAATGTGGAATCCGCGTACTCGATTGTCGACATACGCCATATATCCGTCGGTATTGTAGAGCGGAGCGCGTAGAAATGGTGTGCCTATCGACATTCCATAGTTCATGTATGGATTCTGTTGGTGATTGTTGTAATACATATCGCCACCAGTGGCATGTGATGGGTCGATAGTTGTGCCCGGTGCATCGCCGGGATACCAATGGATTGGACCCGATTGATTGGTGAAATCGAGGTATTCTATTACTGCACCACTGACTATTGCATCAGCCTTCGGGGCTTGGTATTCAATTCCCCAAATGCCGTCGAATCCGTTGAGCCAACCTATGCCAGTGCCGTCCTCCCACGGCTTTTGGATGTATGCTTTCAACACTGTTTTATCGCGGAATCGGTAGCGGAATAGAACATCCCACGAGCCAAGTGAGCTTCCGTCGTGAAATGCACTCCCTTCGTTGCGCATAGGGATGAGCATTTTGAGAAATGTCATTGCCGACTGCGGGCACTCATGCACACGCGTCAGTTTCCCTTTGTGATAGAAATATGTCGTTCCACCAAACAGACCGCCCGATTGCATACCTACGGTCACGGTGAATGGCATCGACGCTTTGCTACGCAAGTGAAGGTGCTTGTAGGTGTATAAAGCCCCTAAGTTGTAGTGGTAATTGTAATAATTGTAATGCTCTTTCATCCAGTTGTTGTCGAGCATTTTACCATACGATACTTCCCCCTTGAGTTGCACCCAACCGTTGGTGAATGGAAAGTCTTGAAAATCAATAAAGCCTGCACGAATCTCTGGAATCGGACGGCTATTGCCGCTCTCAACTAAGTCGCCGCTCGATAGATCTGAGTTCAGAATCAGCGACTCTTGCTCCTTAAGCCCGACTGTTAGAAATATGCTGCGGTATTTTACTGAGCCATACAATTCCTGTAGCCACACGTAGGGTGGGGTGCGGCGTTGCGGCTCAAGTTGAGATATCTCTTGATTGAATTGCAGATAGTCGGTTGAAGATGACCAACCAGCTAATCCCTTAACATTGAATGAATAGCTGAATCGTTCCGACAAATCAAGCTCCTTACCAATCGATGCACTGACTAAGGCGTTGGTTTGTTGCGTCAGTATGCCATGGCGGTTTGATGCAATATAATAGGGCGCGAAAGCACCAGATCCACTGTTTACGATAGCTTCAGCCTCATAATTAATGTCGATAGCCGACGCTGACAGGGCGGCGACAGCCACGAAACTGTTGGCAATGAATTGTCGTAGTGTCACAGTGAGTAAGTGTTTTAGCTATGCCGACTGCTCCTCAAGTGAGTCGAGGTATGATTGCACGTGGCGCATCTTCTTTTCTTCGAAGATGTCGTCAACAGCCATAAATATACCAGTCTCTTCTACATCGCCAAATTCATCGTTTATGGCTGTGCCAAATACGCGAATTCTGGGCGATAAATTCATATAGGCGTTGACTAATGGGGGTATGTTGAGCCCCTCTTTGCGCACCTCGGCGTTCAATATCAAGTAGTCCTCTTTGAAGTTGTTGCCTACAAACAATTTTGCTATTTCGTCATTGTTGGCATTAGTTTGCAGGGGTTTGATCGGATAAACCAATCTGTCGGGGTCGGGATGATATTTGTTGAGGAAAAACAGAATGAGGTTGCGGCAGTTTTTGCAATAGCTTGGATACATTGTAACCTTGCCGAGCAGGTATTTAATCTCAGGGTATTTTACCATGAGTGCTCCGATGCCGTCCCAAAGATTGTCGAGCACGAAGATTGAGCGCGATCCTGAACGGGTGCTTTGGCTCTCGATGCGCACAAATGAACGCCCTAATTCCAACGTGTTGGGTAGGTATTCATTGATGAATTTCGGAGTGAATTCAAACATGTGCGAAGTTGCGATGCGTGGCTGACCATTCTCGTCGAGTTTGATGTCTTTCCCTAAAATCAAACGATAGCCCCCAAGAATCATTTTGTCGTCGGGGTTCCATATTATCATTTGTTGGCAGGGAGGGTCCATTGTGTCGAATCGGTCGATGTCGAGCTCTTTGCCAGTTCCTCCTCCAGCCTCGCGAAATGCTATTTCGCGAAGACGGCCAATTTCACGCATTACGTTGGGAGCATTGAATGCATCTACAATGTAGATTTCGTTGCCACCACGATTGGTTTTACGCAATAGCTTGTCGGGTGTCAACTCTAGTTCGAGCAATGTAGTGTTGACGGCATCTATAATCTTTTCTTCCATATTAGAAATTGTGCGAGAGAGGAATGCGATTGGTTTTGTCAAACCTGACTATTTCTTTTGCGGACGCAACGAATAGACAGTTTCTTTGATGTTTTGAGCAATCTCTGCGGCTTTCATTCCCTTTGGAAATGACTGAATATCAATTGGCTTGCCGAATGTGATACTGAACGATTTGCCCTCAGCCATAAACATTTCTTTGGGCAAATATATCATTTCGACATTGAATTTCACGCCGAGTTTTTTTCTAAACTTTGCAAATTTATAAAAAAAAGATGAATTTTCGCCATTAAAGTACAATGGAATTATTGTGCGCCCCGATTGACGTGCTTTTGTGACGAACATTTTCATCCATTCGAGGTCGCGGATTTCGCCCCCTTTTTGTCGACGCGACACGAGCCCAGCAGGGAACATCAGCAGCGGGTCGTTGCCAGCAAATGCGCGGTCAACACCCTCTACAGCTTCGCGATTTTGCACGCCATGTTTATTGATTGGTATGAACACTCCGTTCAGGGGCTTCAGTACTGTCAGCAAGTCGTTGACCACAAACCCGACGTGGCCGCCATAACGACGTTGTACATAGTCGATTAGGGCTACTCCGTCAAGTCCTCCGAGTGGGTGATTACTTACGAATAGCACTCGGCGATTTTCTGCTGTAGGTAGGTTTTCTTCGCCATTAACGTCGATATTGATTTTCAAGTCAGCCAATAGGCTTCGGCAAAATTCGGCATCGCGTTCATGCCCATGACGGCTCAGGAAGTCATTTACTCGATCTTGGCATACCGTTCGCTCCAACCAACGAATTATGAATTTGGGTATATATTTATAATATCGTGGGGCGCGTGAGCGGACTAATGCATCGACGTCGACCCTCAAACTATTATCTTGTTCCATTCTTTGGGTTGTTTTTTCGTTTTGTGTATGCAAATTTAATAAATACTATAGAATTCGCCTACATATTCCCTTGTTTTTACAAAAATATCCCTCAAATCCGATGAAATGCTGAGCAATACTAA
>JAGBWK010000029.1 GCA_017629835.1 Muribaculaceae bacterium
AAGGTTGTGAAAAACAAAGTTGCGCCCCCATTCAAAAAGTGCGAATTCGACATTATGTTTGGCGAAGGAATTTCACGCGCATACGAAATTCTCGACCTTGGCGTGATGTACAATATCATCCAGAAGAGCGGGTCGTGGTTTAGTTATGAAGGCTCAAAATTGGCACAGGGTCGCGATGCAGCTAAGCGTGTAATCGAAGATAATCCCGAATTGGCTGAAGAATTGGAAGCAAAAATCATGGAGGCTCTCAAGGCTGAGGGTGAAGCTAACCGTGCAAAGGGTAAGGCAACGGTTGCTAAATCCGACGCAGCAGCCCCTTCAGCTAAAGCTCAGGCTGACGATGATGACCTCGACGACATCGATCTCGATGATGACCTCGACGACGAATTTGAAATCGACGAAGCACAATAATGAGTGCAATATGATTTAATTGCTCATTCTCCTCTCTCTCTATTTTTATATATAATCTAAAACCTAATCTTTCAAATACTTAAACCGACACAGATGAAGAAACTTGTGATATCAACTGGTGCAGGTATCAGCGCAGAAAGCGGTATACAGACATTCCGTGATGCCAACGGATTGTGGGAAAACTACGACGTCATGGAGGTTTGTTCCGCCGACGGTTTTCGACGCAATCCAAAGCTTGTTCATGATTTCTACAACGCGCGTCGTCGACAATTGGCGTCGGTAGCTCCAAATTCTGCTCACAAAGGGCTTGTAGAGTTCGAAAAGCGCTATGATGTACAAATTATCACCCAGAATGTTGACGACCTTCATGAGCGTGCTGGTAGCTCCAATATATTGCACTTGCATGGCGAGCTGATGAGCCTTCGTTCAATGGATTATCCATATAAGGTTTATCCTCTCGAAGACCCAGCATTTGAGTCGTCGCCTGAGACGTTGATTGATGGACATCACGTGCGCCCACACATTGTATTCTTTCAGGAGTCGGTGCCCAATATGGAGCCAGCGGCGCAACTTGCATCGGAGGCCGATATTTTCGTTGTGATAGGCACTACGCTTCAAGTGTATCCTGCTGCGAGCTTGTTGCATTATGTTCGTCCCGAAGTGCCAATCTACTACATCGATCCCAATCCAGCCGATGTGCCTTCCGATGTTCACGTAATCAAAGCCACGGCAACCGAAGGTGTCCGCCAACTCTTAGAAATCCTTTAATTCTGTCAATGGTAGGTGTCGTCGTCAGCGGCTATTGAGGTCGCTGAGTATGATTTGTGCGGCATTTTGGGCTGAATTTTTGTCGGTCAGGCGTCGTCGCACTTCGGCATAGCCCTCTTTCATAGCTGTTCGAGTAGGGTAGTTGTTGGCTTCGCACGCTGCTGCATCGCGAGTTTCGGTGAGGCTCAACAAAGGGTAAAGTGCTTGATTGATTTCGGTTGGGTTGCAATGGTGTAGCAACATTTCAGGCACTACCTGCTTGTCGGCAATGAGGTTGGGCAGTGAAACGTAGTTAACTTTGAGGATTCTTTTAAACAGATTGTAGGAGAGTTTCGAGCCGTTTGCGCGATAGCAAACCACTTGAGGTGTGCCAATTAAAGCTGCTTCGAGGGTGGCGGTGCCGCTGGTGACGAGTGCCGCGTCGGCATAGGCGAGCATGTCGAATGTCAGTCCGTGAATCACTTTCCCAGCAGTGTAATCGTTGTAGAAATCCGGGTCAATTCCAGGTGCGCCAGCCACGATTGTTTGATATTGTGGGTAGTTGGCTGCCACAGCTGCCATTATGGGCAGATTGTTGCGGATTTCCCCTTTGCGGCTACCCGGGAGCAGTGCCAAAATAGGTTGCTCGGGATTGAGATTATGGACCCTACAAAAGTCGGCAACAGGAGGCAGAGCCGCAAGTCGTGCATCAACTTCGGCTACTGAGGGGTTGCCTACATAGTCGACGGCGTAGTTATGGCGTCGTGCGAAGAACTCAACCTCAAAGGGGAGAATTGAGAGTACGCGGCGCACATATTTCTTGATTTTCTTGACGCGCCCCTCTTTCCATGCCCACACTTTTGGCGAGATGTAGTAGTAGACTGGGATGCCAGCCTTGTAGGCAGCTTTGGCGAGTTTGAGGTTGAATGAAGGGTAGTCGACGAGAATCAGAGCGTCGTGACGCTTGGCGAGCAACGCTTGGCGAGCTGTATCGAGATTACCCAGCACTTGCGGAAGGTGGCGTAAAACCTCGCTAAAACCCATATAAGCCATATCGCGATAATGTATCAACGGGTCGCAGCCAGCAGCTTGCGCCATTAAGTCCCCCCCAAGAAATGTGAATTCACTCTCGGGAGAAAGTTGTCGCAGAGCTGCGATAAGTTGAGCTGCGTGGATGTCGCCAGATGCTTCGCCAGCCGATATAAATATTCGCATAATCTTCTAATTCCAGTCGGTAGTAGCCAATCACTCTTTATGTTAGGGGTGTTAGCAACCTAATATGAGACAATCGAGTGTGGCTCATCAGCAAAGGTAACATTTTTATTTCGATAATTCACAAAACTGCAAGCCATTCTTGCTCTCTTTTTGCGAGTTATGGTTAGGAGAGAGGTGGTATTGAAACGGTGAGCAATTGTTGATTGCGGAATATTTGAAGACTGAATCCAGTTGCAGAGTTGATGTCGGCGGTAGCTTGGATGAATTGGTCGAGGTTGTCGGTGGGTTGATCGTTAACTTTGAGTATGACGTCGTTTGCTTTTAAGTAGTCGCGAATTGGGCTGTTGAATGAGTGAAGCGTGACGACATAAATACCGCGTTCGGAGTCCATACCTGTGGCAGAGCGTTCGCCGAGTGTCTGTAGTTGCTTCACGTACCATCCCAACCATTGGATGATTTGCTGGCGCGATTGCTCATCGTTAAGCAATGGTAGCGGCATTTGAGGTTGTCGAGCAATAGTTTTAAGTCGAGGTGAACAGACACCAAAATTGTCCATAGGGAAATTTTGAAATCCAATACGAAAAGCGTCGGTGAATTCGCTCTTGACGCGATAGTCGCCCGCTGTGGGGTTTACAAATTGCAATGGGAGGAAGACCGACGAGCTGTCGGTGCCATTGGCGTGCGCAGCTTTGAGAGCGTCGTGGTTGGTGAAAATATTGTAGTCGATTTCAGTGCCCCAAGAGTTGATACCTATTGGCTGGTAGGGTGTCATCACTATGTTTGAACGGAAAATGTCGCCGCTATTATTAAACCATACGTGGGGGTGGAAAGTGTTGTTGACAAGTATATTATTTTCGACTATACGATAGAACCCTTCACGCAATTTTATGCCTCCATTGAGGAGCAAGTTATGGTGGATATGATAGTTGGAGCTGCCATCGTCGAGGTCGATATCCCAGCCGCGGTCGCAGCGTATGCGGTTGTAGCGAATGGTAGTGGTCTGTAGGGCATCGGCGAGAATGAGTTGGGGTTGCTGCGCCACGATGTGGGTCATTTCGCCATAGTCGGGATGCCAGAATCTGTCGCGACCCCATGAGTTGAATGAGCCATGGTCGCCAGTCTCTTTGACAGTGTCGAATATGTCGTTATACTCTATTACGTGTCCGCCCCATGTGCCTTCGCTGACGTTGACGCCTGCACGAGGCACATCGTAAATGCTGTTGTGGCTCACTGAGATATGTTGGCACATAGAGAGTTCAACGGCTGTGATTTGCTTTTCAAATAGTCCGATGCGGTGTATGAGGTTGTCGCTGACAATGCAGTCAGCTGGATAGTTTTCGTTGCGAGGACCAGGCGTTGTGTCAATTTGTTCAATGGGCACAAATTCGCCATACTCAAAGCTTGGGGAGCGCACAGCATCAGCTCCGCCTACGAATAGTATAGCACTTGCTCCAATCTGAGTGATGTGGCAACCTGTGACAGATGAATTGCGGACGTATCGCGAAAAGAAAATGCCATTGCCACCGAGATTATTGAGGTTGCAGTTGCGGATATGGCAATTTTCAGCACCTTCGATAAATATAGCGCCCCCACGGTAGATAGTCCAGTCGGAGCGAAGCAATGGCTCGTATGGTTCCATAAATGTACGAGCGGTAAGGGTAAAAGTGATGTCGCTAAAGGTGATGTTGCTGACTGGGTTTTCAGTTGAGCCTACAATCTTAACGAGATGTTTAACCTTTGGAGTTTCAATTATGGCTTCGCTGAGGTCTTCATCGGGCACTGGGTAGTAGTAAAGTAGCGATTGATTTGCGTCGTAAAACCATTCGCCGGGGGCATCGAGCTCCTCGAAGATGTTTTCGACCATACGGTTGCTATGGCTCAGTCCCATGCGTCGATTGTTTTGATGGCCACCTTCCAGTGTTAATTGGCCGTCGGCATCCTTTCCAGTGATGCGATAATGGAAGTCGCCCCAGTCATGGCTATGCATAGCATGAAGGTATCCGCCGATAGGGTTTTTCCAGCGAGCAATACGCTCGGTTGAGGTGGCATCGGCGGCGGTACCATTGAATCGTAGCGCTTCAGGGTCGTAGTTTGGATAACGAGCCATGTGGCGCAGCGAGTGGTCGATGCATAGCAAGTCGGGTGCAGGAGCATCACTAAGACTTGCTACGAATATTTCGTTGTTGAAAGGCGTCCAGTGTAAGTTGTGAGCACTTGCGCCAGATATTATAGCGTGCTCGTTGGGAAATGAGCGAATGGTTAGTTTCTTAGCCTCGTTGCCGTCTTCGCTTGTGAGGATAATGGGCTTGGAGAGGCGATAGGTGCCTTCGCGGAGGTAGATTGTGGTTTCTCCCGATGTTTGGCGAGCGAGAGTTAGAGCTTGTTCAATGGTTTTTACGGGCTTATTGATAGTGGCTTTATGTTTATCGTTGCCTGAGGGTGAAACAAATAGTTGCGTCTGCCCGCAAAGCGACAGTGAAAATAAAAAGTTAATTACTATAAAGAGAACTCGTTTCATCAATGGAATTAATGTTTGCCAGATTTTGTTCTTGGAATTAGGTTTGTAGGGATTTCTTGGCGTTGAGTGTTAGGTTAGGGGCACTTCGACAATGGTTTTTGTTGGCAAATACCATAGGAAAGCTCTTACGTTGGTTTCGCCGTTGGCAATGAGATTTGCAGCATAGCGGCGCACTTGGGTGCGGTGGCTTGATTCAGGCTCGCCAAATTTGAAATCAACGACATCGACGTGGCCGTCGGCAGTCCAAACGATGCGGTCGGGTCGCACGATGTTTTGTGGATTAATCCAAGGACGCTCGCAGATAGCTTTGGAGTAGTCTTCAAACCATAGGCGTGCGCAAGGGTCGGAGAGCGCTTCGGTCAGTACTTCAGTGCAGTAGCGAGTCTGCTCGGGGTTGAGATGAGCACGATAGCATGAGCGACGTAGCTGCAATGGCAGGTCGTCTAAGTGACGTATGCGACGCAGTATGCTGTGAAGGAAGTCGCCACGATAGCGTGGGTCGTTGAAGTCGAATATCTTGATGTCGGCTTCGGTGAGAGTCGACAGGTTGCGGTTTACGTTAGGCTTGTAGGCGGGCAGGATGATTTCTTTAGGCTTGGAGTTGTCGGATTTTTCTTTTCCTTTTTCCTTCTCCTTTTCTTTGGCTTTCTCCGTTGGTTTAGTAGGTTCGCCAATTTCTACTGTTATAAACTTTGATTCTTCCTCGACGTGTTCACTTAGTGGTATCACCCATTCAGCGGCATCAGAGGATATGAAAGTAGTGTCGGCTAAGCGTTCTGAGGTAAGTTTATCGACAGCTTCTTTTATATATGAGTTAATGCTTTTGCTATCTTTTGTAGATGGAGCTACAATGATAAGCTCGTTGACAGCTCGAGTTAGAGCCACATAAGCGATATTGAGATTGTCGACTTGGTCTTGTCGTATAATCTCTTCGGCTCTTTCTTTGAACATGCCGACATTTTCGACAGTTGATGTAAACTCAAGCGGTATCATTGGAGGCACAACCGTTGAATCTATCTCTGGGAAATTTGCCGCATCAAGGGGGAACCACTTCAAAACTTTCTTATAATTTGTTTGGTAGTTTACCATTTCCCAATTGGCAAACGGGATAATGACGCAAGGGAATTCAAGGCCCTTGCTTTGGTGTATGGTCATTACACTGATGCAGTCGTTATCCTCGTTTGATGCCAAGCCTGTACGGCTTCCGGAGCGGTCCCAATATTTAAGGAATGATGAGATGTCGCTGTCGCCGTTAGCACAGAAGTCGTAGACGAGGTCCTGAAAGGCAGTGAGATAGACTGTTTCCCTTTCGAGAATCTGATCTGGAATGTATTGCAGGATTATTTGTTCAACAATTGTCGACAGAGTGCTGCCGGGGAAGTCGATGCTTTCGTTGCTGGCTATTCCGAATGAGTGGCTGCCAGTGAAATGTTTGGAGTCTAATTCGAGAAGCCTGCGAATATGTTCGGGCACTTCCAAGCGCTCTTCAGTGCGGTTGCCGCTCTCGGCTTTAGAGGTGTCGGCAGGTTGTTTATCTTTGGACGGAATCACTATCGGATTTTCGCGAAGAATGCGGAGAGCCAAGGCGAGAGCTTCGTCGTCGGACAGTAGTCGCTGAGAGCCGTCAGGCTCGACTATAGGTTGATTGCGATAATATTCGAAGCAATATAGTAGCTGAATACGTTTGTAGGCGGGGTTGATTCCCTCGCCGCGCTTTTCGCTCTTTACTACAGGTGGGAGTTGCGTAAGGCGAAGCACTTCAATTATCATTTTGACGGCGTGAGAAGCACCGATGCTAATTGAATCAACCGAAGTAATACGTGGTTTATAGCCGCTCCATTCGGGTTTGTTTTCGCACGAAAGGAGTCGGTCGATAATCTTTTTGCCTTCAGAGTGGGTGCGTACAAGTATTGCAATGTCGCGAAATTTATAGCCAGCTTTCAGCATTCGCAACGTTTCGCGCTCCATTATGTCGAGGGCAAACTCTTTGCCAGAGGTTTCGTCGGCGTTATCGTTGACATCTTCAGCACCCTTGGATTTCTCAGGTTTCTTCTCGATAGTGAGAACAACGTGGCCAGGAATATTCTCCTTGCGGTCGGGACTGATTTGCTGCACAACGTTGGAGTAGGTGCCAGAGTTCCCTCCTATATTATGAGCCATTGCGGTGAATAGCGAATTGTTGAATTTTATTACTTCGGCCGAGCTGCGCCAGTTGTTGTTTTCGCTCACCGTATTTCCTTCAAGGGCTACTGAATCGTCGCCGTAGATGCGAGTCACTTGTTGCTCAATTTGAGAGCCGAGCAGGTCGGGGTCGGAATTACGGAAACGGTAGATGCACTGCTTTTCGTCGCCAATGATAAGGTTTTCGTGGTCGTGCGACATACTTTCCATAATCAAAGGCTTCAGATTCTGCCACTGCATGCGTGAGGTGTCCTGAAATTCATCGATAAGGAAATTGCGAAGGTAGTAGCCGAGACGCTCGTAGACAAAAGGAGTGTCGTCGTCGTTGATAATATCTCTCAACAGAGTGTTGGTCTCCGACAGCAGAATAAGATTTTTTTCGCGGCAATATCGGTCGATAATCAATAGAAGGCACCCAAGCAGCCCCATTGGAGTAATACCTTTCAGGATAGATTTAGTGCAATTGTCGACTTCGTTAACCTCGACAGCTTTGCTACACACGTCTATGATTAGTCTATCCATTTCAGGCGGGATGTCGCCATTCGTTTGGCAATTTTTTAGATAAGAAGCCTTATAGCGATTTTTCTGATTTTCTACAGCATCCGAAATTGTTTTGGGGAAGTTTTTACCGCTGTAATCAAATTCCTTGTTTGCCCATTTATGAACGTGGTCGTAAATGTAATTATTGATATTATCTTTGATGAAATCGCCGTACTGGATGAGTTTTGCTGCCAAGTCAAAGAGCTCCGACTTCTTCGTTTTGAGTATTTTGACGAGTGATTTTTCAAAAGCAGAAATTCGGTCAATGTCGGAGAGATATTCGGTAATACTCTTTACATTAGCCTTGAAATGTTCGTTGAGAAGAATAGAGAACGTCTCAACTAAATCGGAATACTTTGACGAATTGCGCACCAATAGATTGATTGGTTTCCCGTCTTCAAAACTTTTTTGAAAGTAGGAGTTCATCCATCGGCGAATCCACTTTTGTTGCTGTCGTAAGTCTTCGTCGTCTGATTCACGACGATTGATAGAGCTGAACATTTCGTTGACTCCGATAGCAATTGTCGACTTCTGGTCGAGTTCGAGTTCAAAATTGTCGGGCATTTCAATTTCGCGAGCAAAAGTGCGGAGCACGTTTTGGAAAAATGCGTCGATAGTGCTAACGTGGAAATACATAAAGTCGGCGAGGAGCTCGTCGAGCGACTCCGATGCTATATTTTTGAGCGTCTCTTCGTCGGTGTTGAAAAGCTTTTTGAAATAATCCAGATAGGGGCTTGGCTTGTCGACACCGGGCTCTCGTCCAGCCAAAATTGCCAACTGAGAGATGATACGCTTAATCATCTCTTCGGTAGCCTTATTGGTGAAAGTTATCGCGAGAATGTGACGGTTTGCGCTATTCGCTTTGTCGCGCAGATGCCATTTGCCAGTGTTGGGGTCGCGATATCCGAGAAGCAGTTTGATGTATTGTCGGGTCAGATTGTAGGTTTTACCTGAGCCAGCCGATGCTTTATATATGTGCAGCATTTATATGGTAGAATAAAGAAGTTTCAACGCTAATCCGATGTTGCCGAATCCACCAATAGGTAACTCGCGGTATCGAATCGATAAACTACTGCAAGTTAGAAATAAAAAATCAAATCCACAACATTCCCCCACGAATAAGTTACAGAATAAGCAGCCACAATCGCCTATCGTCAGCTATTTGTAATCGGGAAGTCTCAATTACTGCGACAAGCTGTTGCAGTAATTCATTATACTCATCTTCGTTAAATATCTTTGAAACGGTTAAATCCTTCTTACTCTAATCTCTATTGCATAAGCCTTTGCTAAGGTTTAAAATGTCTTTCGGTTGTATGTAATTCTAACTTGTAGGTTTAGATTTTGCGGAGGAGGGTGAGGCCGTCGCGGAGGGGGATGATGACGGTTTCGACGCGTGGGTCGGCGGCTACAAGGTCGTTGAATCGTGCGATGCCGAGCGTTTGTGGGTCGTTGTTGGTTTCGGTGTCCAAGATTTTTTCGTCCCAGAGGGTGTTGTCGGCAATGATGAATGTGTTGGGACGCAGGTGGTCAATCAATAGGTTGTAGTAGTCGCAATAGACGCGTTTGTTGGCGTCGATGTAGACTAAATCCCAGTCGGCATTGAGTGCGGGGATAATCTGCATGGCGTCGCCAATGTGGAGGTTGACGCGGTGGCCTACGGGTGAGGCGTTGAGCTGTTCGCGAATGAAGTCCTCCATTTCTTCTTCGATTTCGATAGTGTCGACGCGAGCATCGTCGCTGCGCAGACCTTCGGCAATGCAGAGCGCGGAGTAGCCAGCATAGGTGCCGATTTCGAGCACTCGCATGGGGTTAATCATAGCAGTGAGCATCTTCAATAGTCGCCCTTGCAAGTGGCCAGAGCACATACGAGAGTAGAGCAGCGACGTGTTTACGCGGCGATAGAGCCGATATAGGTTGTCGGGCTCAGGATCGATGTGTGACTTTATGTAGTTTTCTATTTGCTCGGTCATAGCTATGGGTTGCAATAGAGGTATGCAACTATCCGATGAGGGCTTCGATAGCAAGGCGGTAGCTATCCATGCCGAAGCCAGCGATTACGCCGCGGCATACGGGCGCGATGAGTGAACGGTGGCGAATCTCTTCGCGTGCATTGACATTGGAAATATGCACCTCGACGACTGGAGTTTGAATTGCAGCGATGGCGTCGGCTATGGCGAGAGATGTGTGGGTGTAGGCGCCAGCATTCAGCACAATGCCGTCGACGGCATTGTCAAACCCTACGGCGTGTAGTTGGTCGATTATTGCGCCTTCGTGGTTGCTTTGGAAGTAGTCCAACTCCACTCTGGGATGACGTTGGCGGAGAGAGTCAATGTAGGCTTCCATCGACGTATCGCCGTAGATTTCAGGCTCTCTGACGCCGAGTAGGTTGAGGTTTGGACCGTTGATGATAAGTATTTTTTTCATAGCTAACAATGCTAAGGATGCAAGGACGGAATTGTGGCTTGCTGAGTACCCCGGAGCAGAATCGAACTGCTATCAAAAGTTTAGGAAACTTCTATTCTATCCGTTGAACTACCGGGGCAATGAAAGCACTTATATTAGGCAAAGTTAGGTGTTATTTGCGAGAATAGCAAACGAAACGGTATTTTACACCAGAGGCTTCGTCGGTGAGCCACTGACCCGCTTCGGTGAGTTCCCACTGCTCAGAATCTATGGCTGGGAAATAGGTGTCGGCGTCGGGAACGTCGGCATCAATCTCGGTGACGTAGAGTTTCTCAGCCAAGGGTAGGGCTTGAGCGTAGATTTGTCCACCACCGATTACGTAGGTCTCGGGGTCGTTTGCCAAGCTGATTGCGTCGGCGATGTTGGCGGCAGTTTCAGCTCCGGGAAAGGATAGCTCGGTCTGACGTGTGATTACGATGTTGCGTCGGTTGGGAAGCGCACCTTTTGGTAACGCCTCGAAGGTGCGGCGTCCCATGATAATTGTGTGCCCCGTAGTGAGGGCCTTGAAACGGCGCAAGTCCTCGCGGATGTAGAATGGTTGGTCGCCACCACGTCCGATTGCTCCGTCGCGGGCTATTGCTACAATGATGTTCATTTTGCTATGCTTTTATCTCGAATGAAGGTGGGAAGTCTGCATCACACTGAAACTTCGGCTTTGATGTGTGGATGTGGGTCGTAGTCCTCGAGTTGGAAGTCTTCATATTTGAAGTCAAAAATGCTCTTAACTTCGGGGTTGATGACCATGCGAGGCAGTTTGCGAGGCTCGCGTGTGAGCTGCAACTGTGCTTGTTCAAAGTGGTTGTTGTAGATGTGGGCGTCGCCAAGTGTGTGAACAAATTCGCCTGGTTGTAGACCTGTGACTTGAGCCATCATCATAAGCAGTAGCGCATAGGAAGCAATGTTGAAAGGCACTCCGAGGAATGTGTCGGCGCTACGCTGGTAGAGTTGAAGTGAGAGGCGTCCGTTAGCCACATAGAATTGCAGGAATGCGTGGCATGGGGGGAGTTTCATATTTGGGATGTCGGCCACATTCCAGGCGCTGACGATGATGCGTCGCGAGTTGGGGTTGTTTTTAAGTTGGTCAACTACATCGGCAATCTGGTCGACAGCTCCGCCGTCGTATGTAGGCCATGAGCGCCACTGATAGCCATATACGTGGCCAAGGTCACCATTTTCGTCGGCCCATTCGTTCCAAATTCTCACGCCATTATCCTGAAGATACTTGACGTTGGTGTCCCCTTTGAGAAACCATAGAAGCTCATGGATAATCGACTTTAAGTGGAGTTTTTTGGTTGTTAGAAGGGGGAATCCGTCGGCGAGGTCGAAGCGCATTTGATAGCCGAACACGCTGCGAGTGCCGGTGCCAGTGCGGTCACCTTTGTCGGCCCCATTTTTGAGGATATGGTCGATGAGTTCGAGATACTGTTTCATTCTGCAAATAGTGTAATGGTTATAGGAATAGGTGTCAGCGTTCTACGGCGATGTGAGTCGTGGCGTTGACGTTGTATTTGAGGGTAACTTTGAGTGTTTTGCTTTCGTTGTCGTAGTGCGATTTGGCTTTACGGCCGTCAACGGTGACTGCGCGAGGCTTTTTGTCGACGTTGAAAATTTCGAAGGTCAAATCCTTTACGGGGCTGGGATTGACGTAGGTGTCGTTGCCGTTGCGAGTAGCAATGTCGATTGTCAATTCTGAGTCGGTGGCGTTACCGTTGAACGAGATTATACTGTAATCACCATTATTGAGAGTGGTAGGTGTGGTCAAGTCATCTTCGTAGATTTTGCCGTCGGAGAGTCCTGCAACGGGGTAGTAGCGCACAGTGTAGCGGTCGGTGCGATAGTCGCCAGTATTGTCCATTGCGTAGTCGGCGCGAGGAATGAATGAACCAGCGCGAACGAATGTTGGGAGCACATCGAGTGGTGCTGCATAAGTGATAGTGTCGCCACGTTGATACACCTTCTCTGGTGCTGTGGGGTCAACCCATGTGCCTGTAGGGAATACGATTTGACGCTCAACAGTGCCTTGAGTTAAGACTGGAGCAACCAATATGTCGCGACCCCAGAGGTATTCATCTGTGATGTCGTCGAAGGTGTTGGATCCTTCGTCGTAGAAGTTGAGGGGGCGCACTAATGGTTGTCCGTCGGAAGCGTTTTCATACGCGAGAGTGTAGTTGTAGGGGAGCCATGCGTAGCGCTCTTTGACTATCGGGAGTATGATTGCTTGTTGGGCAGGGTAGTGGTATGGCTCAGCAAATTGTTGCGAGTGAGTGCGGAATACGGGCGTGAACAGTCCTAATTGCAGCCATCGAACGTATAATTCAGGGTCGATTGGATTTTCGGGGTCGATAGCAAAGCCGCCTACGTCGTGGCTCATGTAGCCCATGCCGCTAAGGCCAGAATTGAGCATGATGATGACTTGAGGTTGTAGACCGCCCCAAGAGCGAGACACGTCGGTCGACCATGGGAATACGCTGTAGCGTTGTAGCCCGACGGTGCCGCCACGCATCAGTGTCATCAGTCGAGTGTCGGGGTATTCGTCGCGGAAGAGGTCGTAGATTATTTGCGACCAGTCGTTGCCGTAGATGTTGTGGTATTCGCGAGCACCGAGTCCGTTGTAGTGGACGAGTGTGTCGGGGTGAACTTCAGGCTCTCCAAGGTCGCCCCACCAGCCAGTTATGCCGTCGTCGGTGAGTTTGCGGTAGCGATTGCGAAGCCAAGTGCGAGTGTCGGGATTTGACATATCCCACATACCGCCTGAACCGACCCAAATGGTCACTTCGCCAGGGTTACCCAATGAGTCGCGCACGAAGAGTCCACGAGGCGCCAGTTCGTTGTAGTTGTCGATAGCTTTGCCGTCGCGCAACACGTAGGGTTGAGAAATTGCCACAAGATTTACGCCTTGCTTTTTCAGCTTTTTGAGCATTGCTTTATGGTTTGGCCATTGAGAGGGCTCCCAATCCAATCGTCCCATATCTTGCTCTTTACCATACCAGTAGAGGTCGAGCACGATGCCGTCCAAGGGATAGCCAGCGGTTTTGAGTGTGTCAACACAACCGAGTGTTTCGGCTTGAGTGCGGTAGCCATATTTAGAGGTAATATAACCCAACGACCAGAGGGGTGGGAGGTCTTGGCGACCAGTCAACGATGATATTTGGCTGACGAGGTTGTTGAGTCGGGCATGGTTGTCATCGCCTTTCACGCCGTTGACGAAGTAATAGTCGACAGGGAAACGCGATTCGGTGATGTATTCAAGTGGGTGATTAGTAATGAGCTCGGCAGCAGCATAGTCGTCGAAAATGATTGCATAACCGAGCGACGAGATGAGGATTGGCATAGTGATGTTCATCTGGCGGATTCGGGGGTCGCCAGCGGTATAACCGTAGTTTTGGCGGTTGAACATCACGAGAGTATCCCCTTGAAGATTGAAATTAAATCCGCGTTCGCCAGCACCGTAGAATGACTCGTTGCCCGGAGTGGAAAGGGTCATCGACATACGACCGTTGGCGTTGGTGCGCACACCGTTGTCGCTTATAGTGCGATTGTCGGCAGTGATAGCCACAGCGCCCGATTGCTGGTTGAGCGTTACGGTGACTCCCGATTCGGTAGTCATAATTTCAACGCCGGGGGCATCGATAGTGTTGACTTTGGCTGAGGGAGCGAGGTTTAAGAGAGTTCTTGATGGGGGAGTAGCGACACCGTTGGGGTTGTTGCTTACTCGGATGATGTTGTCGGTAATGGCCGTTACGGTCACTTTGCGAGGACTTTCGCCCGAAGTTGTCGTAGTTAGCGATTGAGCCGATACGTTAACGGCTACAGCCAACATTAATGATACTATGATTGTAAGTTTCATGATATAATTATGTAGCATTTATTCGTGAGTATAGAAGTGAACAATCGTTGATTGATTTTAGATTGCTAAGTTACTCCTTTTTTGTGAGATAATTAGTGTATTGGAGTGATTTTGTGGAATTGAATCGCTGAAAAAGCGGCGCAACAGGCAGTTATTCGTCAGCAGAGGCTCTTGATGTTGAGAATGCTTTCAACGATGAATAGCGCTTGAATGTCGCTTCGGCTGACATCCATATCGTCGTAATCGGGGTTTGCGCTATGTAAAATTACCATTGAATCGTCGCCGGGATAGCGTCGGAGGTATTTTACCAAACGATAGTCTTCGGTAAGAATTACATAAATTTGCCCCCAGAAAATATTGGCAGTCGATTTTATTGGGCGGATAACGATGTAGCCACCGTCGATGATTTTGGGCTCCATTGAGTCGCCCGACACACGCACCACAATGCTTCCGGGATTGATGTGAGGCATATCGATGTAACCCTTAATGCGGTCAACGGTCAGCAGTCGTTCCAAAGGCATACATCCAGCTGTAACGTCGACGTCGTAGACAGGCACTCCACGTCGAGAGCTTGTTGTGATAACCGACTCACAATCTACGGTTTGCAATTGGTCACTTTTGGGAAATGGAACACCCGCCCCGTCCGTCAACCATTGCTTTGAAACGCCAAGATCAACGACGAGCGAATTGATGAGCGCACGGCTTACCGGAAGACGTCCGCTGAGGTATTTTGAAAGATTAGAGGGGTCCATACCCAGACGGCGAGCCATTTCCGACTGATTCATCGGCAAGCTCTCCACCAAATACTTTATGCGTCCGAGCACCGCCTGCATATCAACATTATTTTTCTCCATAGAAACAGAAATTGGATATCAAACAATCATCTCCACATAGTGAAATGAATTAGCATATATTACATCTCCCAACAATAAAAGATGTAAAAATACCTTGCAAATTTACATCTTCTCTCCCACACTTCCAAATTTCGCCGCTGATTAAAGGATGCCAAGAGATTTCTCATTTCACAAATCGGAACTTAGCTTTTATTTCTTCAATCCAAAAAATTTTAGCGGACAGTAATAATAAAATTTGAGTTCGAACAACTTGTTCTTGTAGATGCAAATAGATTAGGATATCACTAACAAATCTAACAACACAGATGACCGAGAGGGGTGGCCCTATCGGTCATCTGTGTGTTAATATGCCTTGGAAGGTGTGGAGGATTAGAAGAATTTGGTGGGTTGGCCGAGGATGTCGGTGAGGATGCTGTTGGCGAGGCGGCTTGCTCCGATGCGGAAGTATTCGTTGCTGAGCCATTGTTCACCGAGCACTTCTTTGATTATGGTGTAGTAGGCTACGGCATCGTCGGTAGTGGCTATGCCTCCTGCGGCTTTGAAGCCTACCATGCGGCCTGTCTTTTCGTGGTATTCTTTGATGCAACGTGCCATTACGTAGCATGCTTCAAGCGATGCTCCGGGATATTCTTTGCCTGTAGATGTTTTGAGGAAGTCGGCACCTGAGTAGAGTGCAAGGATTGAAGCGGCGCGGATGTTTTCAGCGGTTTTGAGTGCGCCTGTTTCGAGAATCACTTTCAGTTTGCGACCGCGGCAGGCCGATTTGAGCTCTTCGATTTCGTCGCAAACTTCTTGATAGTCGTTGCTGAGGAAGTTGCCAAGGTTGAGCACGATGTCGATTTCGTCGGCACCGCCTTCGATTGCGAGCGCTGTTTCAGCTACTTTTACTTCGATGAAACTTTGTGATGAGGGGAAGCATCCCGACACGCAGCATACGTCGACACCCGACACGTCGAGCACTGTGCGAACAACTTGTGCAAAGTTGGGATATACGCAGATTGCGGCTACGTTGTTGAGTTCGGGGTATTCTTCGTCGAAAGCGTTAACACGGTCAACAAATTCGGCTACCGATTGAGGCGAGTCGGTCGATTTTAGTGTTGTCAAGTCGATAGTGTTGAAAAGGAATTTGTAGACGTCGGAGTTGAGGTTTTCGGCCTTGTGTTCGGCGAGAATTTTCTCAACAGCAGCTTTTACGGCAGCATCGTCGCCGATAGGGCTGAATGATGCGATTGCTTCACGATATTTGTCTGTCATAATTGTATGTTTATGAGTTAATAATTTTTGTTGTTTAGGGGATATGTTGTGGAGTTATTGGTTTTGGAAGCGGTGAGCGTCGCGAATGGTTTTCTTTTCGATGTTGCGGGCGATAGCTTCAGTCAAGTCGATGCCAGTTTGGTTGGCTATTGCCGCCACTACCCACAAAAGGTCGGCCAATTCGTCAGCCAAATTAGGTTCTTCGCCTGGCTTGAAGGTTTGGTCGCCATATATTCGAGCCATTTGCCGCGCCACTTCGCCAGTTTCTTCAGTGAGGATAGCCATATTGGTCAGTGGGGAGAAATATTTCACCCCGATAGTTTTAATCCATTCGTCGACCAACGATTGCAGTTGGCTGATTGTCAAATCTTTGCTTGCCTCATTCATAGTGGGATAATATTGGGGGATAGTTATTCTTTAAGGCGTGAATCGATGATGATAGTGACTGGGCCGTCGTTGGCTATTTCAACCAACATGTCGGCGCCAAAAATGCCTTTTTTTACTTCGATGCCAGTGAGTTGCTGCAGACGCGAACAGTATAAGTCGTAGAGGGCGCTTGCTTCATCCCCTTTGGCTGAGCGGATGTAGCTTGGGCGATTCCCTTTGCGTGTGGAAGCTAAGAGGGTGAATTGGCTGACGGCCAATAGCTCACCTGCGACATCGACCACAGAGCGATTCATCACGCCCTCGTCGTCGTCGAAGATGCGAAGTGTGGATGTCTTGCGAGCCACGAAGTCGACATCGTCGGCAGTGTCGCCAACCTCCACGCCAACGAGTATGGTCAATCCACGGCTGATTTCGCGCCGATAGTCGGAGCCAACACTGACACTTGCGTGCGCTGAACGCTGAATAACGAGTCTCACTTGAATATTAAGATTTTATAAAGTAAGATTACTAACAAATGATATGAGCGCAGGGACTAAAGTAGTCAAACAAAGGTTGAATAATGATAGTTTACGCTATATGCAAAGAATAGCGCAAAGATAATGTTTAGCGGCCGTTAAAAAAAGAAGTAGGCGAAAATATTTCAATTTCAATGGCGAGATATTCTTCGAAATGATGTATATTTGCATATTATTACGAATATTACAACAACCATGGAAAGACAATTGATTGAGTGCGTCCCCAATTTTAGCGAAGGACGCGATAAATCAGTGATAAACAATATAGTAGATGCTATTAGCTCAGTTGCGGGCATCAGTATGCTCGACGTAGACCCCGGTGAAGCAACCAACCGAACGGTAGTCACATTTGTAGGGCAACCCGACGATGTGGTTGAGGCTGCTTTTAGAGGAGTTAAGCGTGCACAGGAGCTGATAGATATGCGTCAACACCATGGCGCACACCCTCGCATTGGTGCAACGGATGTGTTGCCCTTGATTCCAGTTTCGGGCATTACACTTGAAGAATGTGCCGAGCTGGCTCGCAAGTTGGCGCAACGCATTGCCGACGAGCTCTCTATCCCCACATACTGCTACGAGGCAGCAGCATTGACTCCTGAAAGAAAGAATCTTGCAGTGTGCCGCGAAGGGGAATATGAAGGCTTAGGAAAGCGAGTGACTGTTGAAGGTCAAGCGCCCGACTTTGGCGACCGTCCCTACGACGAAATGATGGCTCGCAGCGGTGCCACAGTGGTAGGTGCTCGCGATTTTCTTATCGCAGTCAACTACAATCTGAACACAACCTCTACACGCCGCGCTAACGCTATAGCATTCGACGTTCGCGAAAAGGGTCGCCCGATGCGCCAAGGTCCGAAAGTGACCGACAAGCCAGTGCTTGATGCCGATGGCAATGTGGTTATGCAACCCGGCACGCTCCCCGGCACAAAGGCTATCGGTTGGTTTATCGACGAATATGGCATAGCTCAAGTTTCGATGAATATTACCGACATCAACCGCACTCCGCTCCACGTGGCGTTCGACGAAGTGTGCCGCGCAGCAGATGCTCGCGGTGTGCGTGTCACAGGAACAGAAATAGTAGGTCTTGTGCCACGTCGCACACTCATCGAAGCTGGAAAATATTTCCTCCGCAAACAGCAACGCTCGGTTGGTATCTCCGACGACGAAATCATTCGCATAGCTGTGCAGTCAATGGGTCTTGACCAATTACGCCCCTTCAAAGCTGAAGAGAAAGTGATTGAGGATATGATTGCTGAAAAAGAGTCAAACCGACTTATTGATATGAGTTGTCGCGACTTTGCTTACGAAACGGCAAGCGAATCGCCTGCCCCCGGTGGAGGCTCAATTTCAGCCTATATGGGCGCGCTTGCAGCTGCTCTTGGTGCAATGGTAGCAAACCTGTCGGCACACAAGCCCGGCTGGGATGAGCAGTGGGAACGCTTTAGCGATGCCGCCGAAGAGGGTCAGGCGTGTCTCAAACAGTTGTTGGCACTCGTTGATGAAGACACTGCAGCATTCAATCGAATAATGGATGCATTCAAGTTGCCCAAGGGCACCGATGAAGAAAAGGCAGCTCGCTCGGCAGCCATTCAAGCGGCTACGCTCTATGCAACAGAAGTGCCACTGCGCACAATGAAGGCTGCATTTGCCACATTCCCATTGCTGAGAGCTATGGCACAGGAAGGCAATCCCGCATCGGTCAGCGATGCTGGTGTCGGTGCGTTGGCAGCACGCAGTGCAGTGCTTGGCGCACAACTCAATGTTCGCATCAACGCAGCAGGGCTTAAGGATAGAGCTAAGGCAGAGCAACTCGTGGCAGAAGCTGGCGAGATTGCGCTCAATGCAATAGCTGCCGAAACCGAAATTCTCGAAATCGTAAGTGCTAAAATCTAATTTGTAAGCACAAAATTCTAAATAAAATCTGAGGTTTGACCTCCACAATATAGAAACAAATAATCCAATGGACTTCCGTAAAGATATTATTGAGGGAATACCCTCGGAGCTACCGGCACCAAAGCCGTATGACCCTAACGTCAATCATGCGCCTCGTCGCAAAGATATTCTCACTGCCGAGCAGAAGCACTTGGCATTGAAAAACGCCTTGCGCTACTTTGACCCACGTCATCACGCAGTTTTGGCTCCGGAATTTGCTGAAGAACTCCGCCTTTATGGTCGCATATACATGTATCGTTTCCGCCCCGACTATGAGATGAAGGCGCGTCCAATTGATGCATATCCAGCTCGCTCACGCAAAGCTGCGGCTATAATGATGATGATTCAAAACAATCTTGACCCCGCAGTAGCTCAGCATCCTCACGAACTGATTACCTACGGCGGCAATGGTGCTGTGTTCCAAAACTGGGCGCAGTATCGCCTGACGATGAAATATCTTTCGGAGATGACCGACGAGCAGACACTGGTAATGTATTCGGGTCATCCACTTGGTCTATTCCCTTCGCACGAAAAAGCGCCGCGCGTGGTAGTAACTAACGGTATGGTAATACCCAACTACTCGAAGCCTGACGACTGGGAACGACTCAACGCTTTGGGTGTATCGCAATATGGACAGATGACCGCTGGCTCATATATGTATATCGGTCCGCAAGGAATCGTTCACGGTACAACTATCACCGTGTTGAACGCAGCTCGCAAACGTCTGTCGGAACGCAAACCAACTATCGCAGGCATGTTGTTCGTGACTGCAGGATTGGGTGGTATGTCGGGTGCTCAGCCCAAAGCTGGCAACATAGCCGGAGTGGTCAGCATCACAGCCGAAATCAATCCTAAAGCGGTTGAAAAGCGCAAAGCACAAGGTTGGGTTGATGAGGTTTACACATCGCTCGACGAACTGCTTGAGCGTACACGCAAAGCAATGCAGGCGAAAGAAACCGTGTCGCTCGCATATCAGGGCAACGTTGTCGACCTGTGGGAACGCCTTGCCGATGAAAATATCGAAGTTGACCTCGGTAGCGACCAGACATCGTTGCACAATCCATGGGCTGGGGGCTACTATCCCGCTGGCTTGAGCTACGAAGAGTCGCAGCGCATGATGGCCGACGACCCTGAGCGCTTCAAAGAGTGTGTTCAAGAATCATTACGCCGACAAGTTGCGGCTATCAATAAACTTGCCGACCGAGGAATGTATTTCTTCGATTATGGCAATGCATTCCTACTCGAAGCATCGCGTGCAGGCGCCGACGTAAAGGGTACCGACCGTGAATTCCGCTATCCGTCGTATGTGCAGGACATTATGGGCCCGCTATTCTTCGACTATGGCTTCGGTCCATTCCGCTGGGTATGCTCATCGGGCAATCCTGCCGACTTGGCAGCAACTGACCGCATCGCTGCAGAGGTGCTCGACGAAATGCTCGCAACAGCACCCGACGAGATTCGCGGACAGCTTGAAGACAACCTCTTGTGGATACGCAAAGCTGAAGAAAATCATTTGGTTGTAGGCTCGCAGGCACGCATCCTGTATGCCGACTCTGAGGGACGTATGCGCATTGCACAAGCATTCAACGAAGCAATTGCACGAGGCGAAATCTCAGCGCCCGTAGTGCTTGGTCGCGACCACCACGACGTGAGCGGCACAGACTCGCCTTATCGTGAAACATCAAACATCTACGACGGCTCAAATCACTGCGCCGACATGGCTGTGCACAACGTGATTGGCGACTCCTTCCGTGGCGCAACATGGGTATCAATCCACAATGGCGGTGGCGTAGGCTGGGGCGAGGTAATCAACGGTGGCTTCGGTATGGTAATCGACGGCTCAGAGCAGTCGGCTGCTGCAATCAACAATATGCTCTTCTGGGATGTCAACAACGGCATTGCACGTCGCTCATGGGCACGCAATGAGGGTGCTCTCAACGCAATTCGCCGCGAAATGGAGCGCACTCCCGAGCTTAAAGTCACCCTCCCCAACATGGCTGACGACCAACTTATAGCTAACGCACTTAAGAAATAAGAAACAACAAAATAATCATGGAAATCCACCATATCAGCCCTGCGCGGCTAACAATCGAACATATTGAGCAGATAATCGACAAAAAAATGCAATTGGCATTGAGCGACGAAGCTCGCCAACGCATTGTCAAGTGTCGTGAGTATCTCAACAGCAAAGCATATGAACCCGACAAACCAATCTACGGTGTGACCACCGGTTTTGGCTCGCTGTGCAATATCACAATCGACGAAAACCGATTGGCTGAATTGCAGAAAAACTTGGTTATGTCGCATGCTTGCAGCGCAGGCGACCGCATTCAGCCTGAGATTATCAAATTGATGTTGCTGACCAAAGTTCAGTCGTTGAGCTATGGCCATTCAGGTGTGCAATTAATTACTGTAGAGCGTCTTATCGAGTTCTACAACCGCGACATTCTCCCTGTGGTCTATAAGCTTGGCTCGCTCGGAGCTTCAGGCGACCTTGCTCCGCTCGCCAATATGTGCTTGCCGCTGTTAGGCTTGGGTGAAGTGATTTACAAAGGGGAAATCGTGCCAGCAGCCGATGCTCTCAAAGCTGAAGGCATGGAGCCGCTTACGCTCCGCTCGAAAGAGGGCTTGGCGTTGCTCAACGGCACCCAGTTTATGTCGGCACACGCCGTTTGGGCATTAATCAATGCTCGTCGACTCAGCCGAATGGCCGACAAAATTGGAGCACTCTCGCTCGACGCTTTCGACGGTCGCATCGAGCCATTCAGTGCTCAAATCCAGCAAGTACGCCCCCACCAAGGGCAGATACTCACAGGCGAAGCATTCCGCGAGTTGCTCGACGGCAGTGAACTGATTGCTCGCCCCAAAGTGCACGTGCAAGATGCCTATTCGTTCCGCTGCATACCACAGGTGCATGGAGCAGTCAAGGACACTATCAACTACGTGCAGGGCGTCATCGAAACAGAAATAAACAGTGTGACCGACAATCCAACCATTTTCCCCGATGAGGATTTGGTCGTATCGGCTGGTAACTTCCATGGCGAGCCTATTGCATTGCCAATGGATTTCCTCACAATCGCTATGTCGGAGTTGGCTCACATCTCTGAGCGTAGAATTTACCGCTTGATTTCGGGCGTTCGCGACCTTCCGTCGTTCCTTGTGGCTCATCCCGGTGTGAACAGTGGATTTATGATTCCTCAATACGCTGCAGCATCAATCATCAACCGCAATAAAGCTCTATGTTGGCCCACCTCGTGCGACTCTATTTCGTCGTCGCAAGGACAGGAGGACCACGTGTCAATGGGCGCAAATTCAGCCACAAAGCTTTGCGAGGTGGTAGTGAACTGCCAGCGAGTGCTTGGCATCGAGCTGTTCAACGCTGCGCAAGCTCTCGAATTCCGCCGTCCATTGCGCACATCGCCAGTATTGGAAGAAATGGTGGCAGAATTCCGCAAAGTTGTACCATTCATTGAGAACGACACTGTTATGTATCCTCTTATCAATGCAGCCTACGACTTTGTGGGCAGCTACAAGCTATAAGAGGAATAGTCGGAGGCTACTACATAAGTTAATTGCCGCATAATTAGTGGTTTATGAAAAAGATTTTTATCAATATAGGCGCTATTGCCGGCGCTGACCTTACCCCTTCGAAGCGCAAGGTTGGTGCCGAAATGGAGCGTTTCGACGTCGTAAAGGATGCTTGGTTGATAGTCAACGGCGAGCGGATTGAAGCCTATGGCTCTGGCCAGCCCACAATCGAAGCGGGTATGGAAGTGATTGATTGCCACGGACAATGGCTTTTCCCCTCGTTTTGCGACTCGCATACTCACATCGTGTATGCCGGCAACCGCGCAGGCGAATTTCTCGACAAAATCAATGGTCTAAGCTACGAAGAGATAGGCCGACGCGGTGGCGGAATCCTCAATTCAGCCGATTTGCTCCACAACACATCGGAAGATGAACTGTATCGGCAGGCAATGGAACGCGTCGATGAGGTCATCGCTAAAGGTACAGGCGCAATAGAGATAAAAAGCGGCTACGGACTGACCGTAGAGGATGAATTGAAAATGCTTCGAGTGATTCGCCGCATCAAGCAGTCGGTCAGAGCCGAAGTGAAATCCACATTCCTTGGAGCTCATGCCGTAGGGCGCGCCTACGCTGGCCGTCAGGCTGAGTATGTCGAATATGTGTGCCGCGAAATGATACCCGAAGTAGGCCGACAGCAGTTGGCCGACTATGTCGATGTGTTTTGCGACGCTGGCTACTTCACCGTCGAAGAAACTGAGCGCATATGCAACGCAGCAGCTCAATGGGGTATGCGCCCCAAAATCCACGCCAACGAGCTCGACGTCAGTGGCGGAGTGCAAGTTGGGGTTAAGTGTGGCGCATTGTCGGTCGACCATTTGGAGCGTTCCACACCTACCGATTTTGAAGCGTTGCGAGGCTCCGACACCATGCCGACGCTGCTTCCCGGTGCCTCATTCTTCCTCTGCATGCCATTTGCCGACGGAAAAACGATGATTCAATCAGGTTTGGGCATAGCATTGGCTTCGGACTATAATCCTGGCTCATCCCCTTCGGGCGATATGCGATTTGTAGCATCAATGGGGTGTATTCGCATGAAACTCACTCCGCAACAGGCACTTAACGCTGCTACGCTCAATGGTGCATACGCTATGGATTTGAGTGACGAGGTAGGCTCAATCACACCGGGCAAGCTGGCAAATTTCTATCTGACAGCGCCGCTCCCCTCGCTCGAATATTTCCTCTACGCCTATGCAACTCCGTTGATTAAAGCGGTTTACCTCAAGGGGGAAAAGTGCTGACGCAGTTGGAACGTGCTCACTGTTTCTGCTTATTTCGTGGGTGATGCTCAAGAATTTCCTTACGTAAGAAAGTGCGGTCGAGGTGTAGATAAATCTCGGTCGTAGAAATCGACTCGTGGCCAAGCATTTGCTGAATGGCTCGTAGGTTAGCACCTCCTTCGAGAAGATGAGTGGCAAACGAATGGCGCATTGTGTGAGGTGAGATTTTCTTCATCACACCGGCGCTTTCGGCAAGGTCGCGCACAATGTAGAACACCATCATTCGAGTCAGCCGATGTCCGCGTCGGTTGAGAAACAGTATGTTTTCTTCGCCACGCTTGACGTCAATCTCGGCGCGGTCATCGAGATACTTTTTTATAGTATCAATCGCAGTGTCCGACATCGGTACAACGCGCTGTTTGTCCCCCTTTCCAATCACGATGATGTATTTCTCCTTGAAGAATATATTGCTGATTTCGAGGTTGATAAGTTCGCTGACTCGGAGCCCGCAGCTGTAGAGCGTTTCCATAATGGCAGCGTTGCGCGAGGCTTGTGGCTTAGAGTAGTCTATAGCTGCAATCATTGCGTCGATATCCTCCACCGAGAGTATTTCGGGAAGCTTACGACCGATGCGTGGACCTTCGAAAAGCAGTGTGGGGTTGTGTTCAATATAATGTTCGTTGCGAAGCCACTGAAAGAATGATTTTACGCCCGAAATGATTCGCGCTAAAGTGCGTGTCGACACGCCGAGGTCGTAGATTGCGGCTGCAAACGACTGCAAGTCGGCGAGTTTCACATCGGTTATCTCAATTTGCGCCTGTTCGATAAACCCAATAAGCTTTTTGACATCCTCGCAGTAGGCAGCGACGGTGTTGTCCGACAAACCTCGTTCGAGCAGGAGGTGTGAGCGGTAGTCGGCAAGTAGCTTTTGGTTAGTCATTTTGGCGTATGGTTGAGGTTGGGGGAATAGCTAAGGGCGTATCGTAGAGGGTTATTTGCTGTCGAGGATTGATTTGGCATTGCGCTGAAGCCCTTCGAACTTAGTGCGCTTGATTGCCGACCCACGAAACGTGGTCGAAAACTCTTCTTGGGTCATCTGCTCCGCAATGTAGCGCAGGCTGAGTTTGCGGTAGCTGTCGCGTAGGGCGAAGCATGGCTCGTCGGTGTGGCGAGCATCGGCGTTGTGGGGGCAAACCTGCTGGCACACGTCGCAGCCATATAGATGCCCTTTGAGGTCGGTGCCTTCAGGCAGAGCGCCCCGGTGTTCGATTGTGAGATACGAAAGGCATTTGCGCGCATCGATGCTTCCGTCGGGCTTTAAAGCTCCTCCGGGGCATGCTGCGATGCACTTGCGGCATCGGCAACAAGTGCGATTCAGAGGTTGGTCAGCCTCGAACTCAACTGTGGATAGGATTTCGCCAAGGAAAAAGTATGACCCAGCGCCGGGTATAATCAACTGATTGTTCAAACCGATGAATCCGAGCCCCGATTGCGCAGACCAATAGCGTTCGCGCAGTGGAGCAGTGTCGACACACACGCGAGTTTCGCCGCCAAAGCGCTGACGAATGGTTTCAGCCAACGATTCCAGTCGCTCACGCACTACGGTGTGATAGTCGTCGCCTGAGGCGTAAAGAGCTATTGCAGGGTCGTCGGGTGAGGGGTGACGATAGTAGTTGATTGCTGCAACAAGGATAGTGCGTGCGCCCTCAAGGAGCAAGGCTGGGTTGCGCCTGACGTCGGCATAGCGAGCGAGATAATCCATTGAGCCGTGCCGTTGGTCGGCTATCCACTGCTCAAACATTGCCGCCGACGCGTGGTCGACAGGCTCAACGCGAGCAGCCCGGATGTCGATGAATCCGAGGCGGAGTGCATCGTCGATGATGTCGCGGCTCGTGGGCATTGTAGGATTAAAGAGAGGTTACGTAATTTTGGCTTGTGTGCGTATGTTATTTGGCTGTGGAACACGGTTTATTCGGCTGTGATAGGGAGCAGTTCGTACCCTTTGCTCTGTAGCCATTCGAGGGCTTGAGGTAGCACAGTTTTCATGTTGCGTTCAGCTTTTAGGGAGTCGTGAAACACGATTATCGACCCATTGCGGACACGTTTGCGAATGTTGTCCATTACCTTTTCGGGGGTCATGCGCTTGCTATAGTCGCGCGTCACCAAGTCGTACATTATTATATTATAATGGTTCTTGATAGCTTTGGCTTGCCCCGTGCTGATAAGCCCATGCGGTGGGCGGAACAAAGAGCTGTCGATAAGGCGGTTAGCTTTAGTGATGTCGACAAGGTATTTGCGACGAGGGGTTTTGAAGCCTTGCAGGTGGTGCATTGTGTGGTTGCCGTAGCTGTGTCCGCGGCGTTTAATTTCTTCAAACAATTCGGGATAGCGTCGCACATTGTCGCCTACCATAAAGAATGTAGCCTTGACATTGTAGCGGTCAAGAACATCAAGCACCCAAGGCGTTACCTCAGGAATAGGACCATCGTCGAAAGTGATGTACGCAACTTTGCGCTTCTTGCGTTTGATTCGCCAGATTGCTTCTGGGAAAAGCAAACGGTATAGTAGGGGTGGCTGCTCGATCAACATATTATCTTTATGGATTACACCAAATGTTCAAATGATTGATTATTAGTGTTTAAGATGTAGCTATAGGCGTTCGCAACGGAACGTCGCCACAAAGTTACACATTTTTCAAGTTGATTTTGCTCTTGATTGCAGTAATTTTCTTAAATTTGCACAGAATTACGCAAATGTCGACACTGTCAGAAATACAACAACTCATCGCTCCCGAGCTGCGACAACTGAACGATCTTATCGCTCAGACCTTGTCGTCGCCCAATAAGTTGATGAATAGCATTGTCAGCGAATATCTGAAAACCAAAGGTAAACAGATTCGTCCTATCCTCGTGATTCTCAGTGCGCGCCTGCTTGGCTCTGTCAACGACAGCGTAATTTCGGCTGCTGCTGCCGTTGAGCTTCTGCACAATGCCTCGCTTATTCACGACGACGTTGTCGACGAGACAAAAACTCGCCGCGGCAACCCCACAATCAATGGTGTTTGGGACAATCATATCGCTGTGCTTGTTGGCGACTTTTTTGTATCCTCTTCGCTGATGCGTGCTCTCGATACCAACGACCCTCGCGTGCTCAATTCTGTTGCGCAACTTGGTCGCCACCTTTCGCTTGGCGAACTGGACCAACTTTATAGCGCACGATTCCACACTCTCGACGAGTCGGTCTATTTCAACACCATTCAGCATAAAACGGCATCGCTCTTTATGTCGTGTGTTGAGTTGGGTGGCTTCACAGTTGGTGCAGCCGAAGAGCAAATTGCCGACGTCAGAGAATTTGCTCGTTTGCTCGGTCTTTGCTTCCAAATCAAGGACGACATTTTCGACTACTACGAGGATGAACGCATCGGCAAGCCCACTGGCAACGACCTGCGCGAAGGAAAAATTACTCTACCACTGCTGCACGTGTTGTCGGACAACAGCCTGCCCCAACACAAGGCTATGCTCGAGCTCTCACGCAAGGAAAATTTGGACTCCGACGAAATCACTACTTTGATTGAGTATGCCAAATCAAATGGGGGTATCGATTATGCTTACTCTACAATGGCTCGCCTGCGCGACCAAGCGGTGGAAATCCTCGCAAAATTCGGTGACCGCCCCGAAACACACCTCCTACGTAATCTTATCGACTATACAATCAGTCGCCCCAACTAAACTCGCTAATTCGAGTGGGTTGACTATTGAATGGGCTGCTTAGGAACTCTTAGGCATCCTAAGTCGTGTACACGTTCTATAATCTTCGGAGCTTGCGAGAGGGGGTGTCGTTGGGGTATTTTTTTGCACAAATAGTGGAAAAATTGTCATATATAATAATGTAAGGGATTGGGGGTATAAAATTCGGTCAACATTCTTCTTTGCAATCGAAAAATATAGATATATTTGCGCAATTATATGCTACGCATAGCATATTTCATCACGAAAATCACATTTAATCAATATTTATTCACCTTAAATCAATCAAATTATGGCAAAAAAATTTTTGCGTTATGCCTTGGTTGCTCTGATGTTGATTGGCTATACATCGGCCTCAGCAGCATTCAAAGGTTTTACAATTGATTTCCGCTCAACTGACTTGGTACCTGCAGAAGAGCAAGTACAATGGGGCGCTGTTGAATTCGGCGTAGTAATCGCTGAAGATGGTACTCTTAGCCGCGTAGCTGTTGATGATGCTTCTGCCGACATTGTTCTCA
>JAGBWK010000030.1 GCA_017629835.1 Muribaculaceae bacterium
ATCGGTATTGCATTCTACCTCAATCGCATTAATGCGCCAGAATGGCTATCGCTATTTATGATTGCTACTGCATTGGGAGCCTTGACGATGCTATTCGTAAGTCTTCGCTGGAAAATATCGGGGCACGCAATGGGTGTCGGAGGTCTATGCGCCTTCATATTCATCCTTTGCTACCGCAACTATACGATGAGCGATAGCATTTGGCTTTTTGTAGCATCAGTAATTGTTGCTGGCATTGTGTGCTCATCACGACTGATACTCAAGCGCCACACTTTAGCGCAAGTCGTTGCAGGCTTCTTCAATGGAGTGTTTTGGATTGTGGCAACCGAACTGATAGTGTAACGTCCGAGCTACAACTCAAGCAACATTCAATCATCACATCGAAATAAAAATCTTTATAATACACTAAAAATGAATCCATTAGTAAGCATAATAATGGGCAGCACATCAGACCTGCCTGTTGTACGCAAAGCAGCCGATTTCCTCAACGATATGGAAATCCCATTTGAAATGATAGCACTTTCGGCTCATCGCACACCCGACGAAGTAGCCGATATGGCACGCAACGCAGCATCGCGCGGTGTAAAAGTAATCATCGCTGCTGCTGGTATGGCTGCCGCTCTGCCGGGAGTAATTGCGTCAATGACCACATTGCCCGTGATTGGTGTTCCACTGGATGCTACAATGGGTGGTCAGGACGCTCTGCTGTCAATCGTACAGATGCCTCCGGGCATACCTGTGGCTACCGTTGGAATCAATGGCGCAATGAATGCTGCGGGACTTGCCGTACAGATTCTTGCACTCACCGACAACGCTATTGCCGAGCGCTATGCCGACTATCGTTCACACCTGAGCGACAAAATCGTAAAAGCAAACGCCGAACTTGCTTCTATAGAATACAAATTCAAGACCAACTAAAACTGAAATGAGCGTATTTGACTACAAACGACGCTCGAGTTCGCGCGTTGACATCGGCCAAATCCCAATGGGGGCAGAATTCCCCATTCGTGTGCAATCGATGACAAACACATCGACAATGGACACCGTAGGCTCAGCCGAACAAGCTGCACGCATCATTGATGCTGGTGCAGCTTATGTGCGATTGACGGCTCAAGGCGTTCGCGAGGCTACTAACTTAGGTAATATCGAAGAAGCGCTCCACACAATGGGCTATAACACCCCATTGGTCGCTGACATTCATTTCAATCCTAAAGCCGCAGAAGTAGCAGCTACCGTCGTTGAAAAAGTACGCATCAATCCGGGTAACTTTGTCGACCCCGCGCGCACATTCAAAAAACTTGAATACACCGACGAGGAATACGCAGCAGAAATAATCCGTATCGAGGAATCGCTCATCCCATTCATCGAGCTATGCCGCAAGCACAACACCGCAATACGCATCGGTGTAAACCATGGCTCACTCTCCGACCGCATTATGAGCCGCTATGGCGACACGCCAGCCGGAATGGTTGAGAGCGCAATGGAATTCCTCCGTGTATTTGTCAAGCAGAATTTCAAGGATGTAGTCATTTCAATCAAGGCCTCCAACACTGTGGTAATGGTCAACACCGTACGCCTGTTGGTCGATGCGATGAATCGCGAAGATATGCATTTCCCTCTGCATCTTGGAGTTACCGAAGCTGGCAACGGCGAAGACGGTCGAGTAAAATCGGCTGTTGGCATCGGCGCATTGCTTCATCAAGGCATTGGCGACACTATACGCGTATCACTCAGCGAAGAGCCTGAAGCCGAAATCCCAGTGGCTCAGTCGCTACTCGCACACATCTCACATTTAGCCACTGCCCCAGCTTCAGCTATTGATGCTACATATTGTAGTGGATTCAATCCCATTGACCCTCAACGACTTCAGTCAACAGCAATCGAATTGGTTGGTGGCACGAATCCTCCCATAGCAATAGGGGTTGACACACTCAACGAAGATTTGATTGCCTACATCGACGCCGACACCACTGAAGCAGACCTACTGACAGCAGCAAGCCAAAACGCAGGAAAGATATTAGTAATCTACTCTCACAGTGCCAATCCAGTGGCTGCAATCCAATCGGCAACGCACGCGCTGAAGAGTCGTGACGTATTCAATCCGATAATACCTCAACTATCCTACGAAGACGACCTCGATGACGTGACAATCAAAGCGTCGGCCGACTTTGGCGCAATGCTGTTGAATGGTATGCACGACGGCATTGACCTTCGTGCGCCCCGCCTCAACACAGAGCAGCATCGTAGTCTCTCGTTAGCAATCCTTCAAGCGGCTCGACTACGTTTCACCCACACCGAATATATTTCATGCCCCGGATGTGGACGCACACTTTTCGACTTACAAACAACTGTCAACGAGATAAAACGCGCCACCTCTCACCTTCCCCACTTGAAAATTGGCATAATGGGCTGCATCGTCAATGGCCCGGGAGAAATGGCCGATGCCGACTATGGCTACGTAGGAGCTGCGGCTGGCAAAGTTAGCCTCTATCGCCAAAAGGAGTGCGTCGAGCGCAACATCCCTTCAGAGCAAGCTTTGCCAAGACTTATCGAAATGCTTAAGTCCGAAGGCAAATGGGTTGACCCTTAAATATTAGCACAGCGCACGGATTAGCACAGCGCACAAATGTAAAATATAATTGCTGAATACAGATTGAAATCACCTAATATAGATTGTTATCGACTTGACAACGGACTCAGAGTGGTCCACATCAGGCGCGACTCCAAAGTAGAATACTGTGGAGTTGCTGTCCGTGCTGGTAGCCGCGATGAACGAGCCGACGAGCTCGGCTTAGCCCACTTCGTCGAGCACACCATATTCAAAGGCACTCAAAGCCGAACTGCCAACCGAATTATCAACCATATGGAGGCTGTCGGCGGCGAACTCAATGCTTACACAACCAAGGAGGAGACCTACGTCTATTCGGTATTTCCTTATGGCAATCTTCGTCGAGCCGTCGACCTCATTTCCGACCTCGTGCTCAACTCATGCTTTCCCGATTCAGAACTCGACAAAGAGCGAGAAGTAGTAGCTGAAGAAATCGACTCATACCTCGATCAACCAGCCGAAGCTGTGTTCGACGATTTCGACGACATCATTTTCAAGGGCAGCTCATTGGGGCATAACATACTTGGTTCGCGCAGCACGCTCAACAATTTCGACTCGAAAGCTTGTAGGTCGTTCATTGAGCGATATTACACTGCGCCCAATATGGTATTCTTCTACCTCGGGCCAGAGCCGCGCGCTAAAGTCGAACGATTGATTGCAAGCTACTTCGCCGAAATACCTACGACCGAAGTATCTCACTGCTACAACACACCAATCGAACATACGCCAACAACAGTGCGACGTGCTCACGACGAAAATCATCAAGCTCACACCGTCATGGGCTGCGTGATTCCCTCTATGTACTCACCTGAGAGATACGCATTATCGATGCTCAACAACATAATCGGAGGACCAGGAATGAATTCCCGACTGAACGTAGCGCTACGCGAAAAGCGCGGGCTCGTCTATTCAGTTGATGCTTCAACGAGCCTGTATTCCGACACGGGGCTACTGTCAATCTACTTTGGATGCAATCCCGAAGATAATGACCGTTGCCGACGATTAGTTGAAGGCGAATTACGCCGATTGGCTAATCATCCATTGACCGAACGTCAACTCGACCGCGCACGACGCCAATATCTCGGACAGCAGATTGTGGCATCAGCAGCAGTTGAGCAAGTGCTACTTTCATGCGCCCGCCAAATGCTATTTATGAATAGCGTGCGCACAGCCGACGAAATGGTCGACACAATAAATGCGCTCACTACTGCCGACATTGCTGCAGCTGCTCAATATCTACAACCAGAACGATTCTCATCCTTAACACTCGGATAACTATGAAGATAGGCAATATTGATTTAGGCGAACGCCCAGTGATGCTCGCGCCGATGGAGGATGTGACCGACGCTTCATTCCGCTTGATATGTCGCGAACTTGGGGCTGATATGGTTTACACTGAATTCGTATCGGCCGATGCCCTCATTCGCAACATTGCTGCAACAACGCGCAAACTTGAAATACTCCCGGGCGAACGCCCCGCTGCCATTCAAATCTATGGGCGCGAAGTCGAGCCTATGGTTGAAGCTGCACGCATAGCTCGCGCAGCTAATCCCGAAATTATCGACATCAATTTTGGTTGTCCGGTAAAGAAAGTGGCTGGGAAAGGGGCTGGAGCAGGCTTGCTTCGCGACGTACCCAAAATGCTTTCAATCACCAAAGCAGTGGTCGAAGCGGTCGACATACCTGTGACCGTAAAGACCCGACTTGGTTGGGACCACGAGTCTAAAATCATAGTCGACTTGGCTGAGCAACTGCAGGACTGCGGAATCGCAGCTCTGACCGTGCATGGCCGCACACGCTCACAACTCTACACTGGCACAGCCGATTGGGATATGATAGCACGCGTCAAAGCAAATCCTCGACTTAAAATTCCTGTGATTGGCAATGGCGACATCACCACTCCGGAGCGTGCTCGCGAAGCCTTTGAGCAATCGGGAGTCGACGCCATAATGGTGGGACGCGCTTCAATCGGTGCACCATGGATATTCCACGACATCCGCCAATACCTCAATACTGGCAGCTACACACCCCTATCCGTAGCCGAAAAATTCAAAATACTCCGCCGTCAAATCCTTGAAAGCGTTGACCGAATTGACCAATACCGCGGCATACTACACATACGCCGCCACTTGGCTGCATCGCCACTATTCAAAGGTATTCCCGATTTCCGCCCAACGCGCATCGCAATGCTGCAAGCATCTACGCTTGACTCATTAATGGAGATTCTCGACCGCGTGGAGCAACAACTCACAAACTTATAAACCATAAACACACATATACAGTAATGAAATTTAGGTTAATTACAACAATATTAGCTGCGCTCATCTCGATTTCAGCAATCAATGCAAAGGGCAAATATGTGGTGAAAGTCAACGACTTCGACGAGCTACAAATCACCAACAACATTGCCGTCGACTACTATTGTCGCCCCGACTCAGCTGGCTACGCCATTCTCTACACCGACAATGCGCACGCCGACATGATATTGTTCGACAACAACCGCAAAGGTCGCCTGTCGGTGCTGACCGATGCCGATTACGACGGCAAGGAAGCACTACCACACGTGATTATCTACTCCTCAGGCCTAAAAAAAATCTATAACTGCGGCGACTCTTTGGTTAAAGCATTCGACATCCCTCCAACAGAAAAATTCCGCGCCACCCTTATTGGCAATGGCCGATTAGTGGTACGAGGAATTGAAGCCACAAGCGTTACGGGGTCAATCGACTCTGGCAATGGACAATTGATTCTATCAGGCGAATGTAAAACAGCGAAATTGCGCAACGTAGGCACTGGTTCTATTCAAGCCGACGAGCTCACTGCCACATCAGTCAGCGCGTCAATCGTAGGTACAGGCTCGATTGGGTGCAATCCGTTAGAAAAACTTTCAATCTTAGGCACTGGCTCTGGCGAGGTGTTCTATCGTCAAACGCCTGCTGAAATCAAGAGCCACACGATTGGCATCAAACATTCAATCCTTCGCTAATCACTCTGCAGAATGGAGAAAACGCTGAAACAACGAACGGCTGGTTCCTTGAAATGGAACATTGTTGACCGCATAGGATCTCAAATTCTGTATGCAGTCACAGGCATCATCCTTGCCCGAGAGCTTTCGCAAGAGGCTTTTGGTTTGGTCGGTGCTATACTTGTGTTTCAAGCGTTCGCCCTGCTGTTTGTTGATAGCGGATTTTCTTATGCACTAATCCAACGCAAGCGCTCAACCGATTTGGGTTATAGCACAGTATTTTGGTTTAATCTACTGATTGCCACTGCGCTATACGCTATTTTGTGGCTATGTGCGCCACTCATAGCCGATTGCTTCGGTGGCGACCAACGGCTCATCCCACTAAGTAGGGTAATGTTTCTATCATTCATCATCAACGCCACAGCTATAGTTCAAACCAACCGACTTGCAAAACAGATGAATTTCAAGCCGATTGCACTTACCAATATTGTAGGGCTTGCAGCCGGGGCTGTTGTCGGTATCACAATGGCATTCAAAAATTATGGTCCATGGGCTATCGTTTGGCAAACGATTACAATCAACGCAGTCAAAAGCGTATGCCTCTGGGGCTATTGCCGCTGGATTCCGCTGCTGAAATTCTCTTGGGAGGAGCTTCGCACATACTTTAAGGTTGGAGTTGGAATGATGGGCACCTCTTTCCTAAATGTATTATTCCAAAATATATATTCATTTTTGGTAGGCAACCGCGTTGGCATCGTGCCACTGGGCTACTACTCGCAGTCCGACAAATGGAGCAAAATGGGCGTAACTGCCGTTTCACAGATACTCACATCGTCGTTTCTACCCACGCTGTCGGAAGTGCAGGACGACCCCGAGCGTTTCCGCCGCGTAGTATCGAAGATGAATCGCTTCACTGGCTACCTCCTTTTCCCCGCTATCCTCTTTTTAATGGCTGCCGCAACGCCAATATTCCACACCCTATTTGGCGAAAAGTGGGACCCCTCGATTATCCTGTTTCAGTTGTTGCTATTTCGTGGCATTTTCACTGTACTCAACACCCTGTACAACAACTATATGCTTGCGCTTGGCAAATCGCAATATATATTCCGATTGGAAGTGCTCCGCGACGTTGTAGCTGCAATCGGACTTGTAATCACTCTCCCTTACATGGCATCAACGCTTCCAACCGACCCAGTGTATGGATTGCAAATAATGCTTTGGGGGCAGGTTGTGGCATCGCTTATAGCATTTGTGGCTACTATTATTACCACAGCTAAGGTTACTGGCATCTCTATCCTCTCATTCCTACGTGACCTTGCGCCCTACATCGTTTCATCGCTCATAATAGCAGCTCTTATATCGGTTATACCTCAACTCATTAGCCCTATCGTCACTGCCGACTGGATTGTTCTTTTGATTCAGATTGTCGTTTCGCTGAGCTTATACGTCGGCATCAATGCACTCTTTCCCTCAAAAATACAACGCGACATCCTCAACCAACTAAAACATCGACATTGAGAATGTCGGTCGTCAAACGCGATTTATAAAACATTAATTAAATATACGAAATGAAAATTCTTGGTAATATCATTTGGCTTATTTTCGGCGGCATAGAAGCTGCTATCGGCTACATCACTGGCAGCATCGCCCTGTTTTGCACTATTATTGGCATTCCATTAGCAATACAAACTTTTAAGCTCGGAATCCTTTGCTTGTGGCCTTTCGGCTCGAATGCCACTGAATCAGAAAAGCAAAACGGATGCCTCTCGCTGATTTTAAACATCATTTGGTTTATATTCGGTGGTTGGTTTGCCCTTCTGAATCATATCTTATGGGGGCTATTGCTCTGCATCACTCTCGTAGGTATTCCATGGGGCAAACAGCACTTCAAAATGGCTGGACTCGCATTAGCTCCATTTGGCAAGAATGTCAATATTGGTTTATAATACACTTTAATTTAAGCCATTAGAGTTTCGACTAACTGACACGAAATGAACATAAGCGAGTTAACATCTGGTTTTGGCGACAACGCCCGACGTAAGGCATTGAGTAAGCTCATTGCCGACGCTGGAGTCAAAAGAATTAACGCTGTAGGATTGGCTGGCTCATCTGTTGCGATGATGTTAGCAGCCATTCCTAAGCAAACTCGACCTATACTCGTTGTTAGCGATTCGCCCGACGATGCCGGCTATCTATATCACGATTTGACACGACTCGTTGGAGAGGATGCCGTTGCATTTTTTCCTTCGGCTTACAAACGCGACATCAAATATGGACGTGTCGATGCCCCTTCCGAAATTCTCCGCACCGAAGCGCTATCACGTTGGCACTCCGACGCTGGGCTTCGTTTCGTTGTCGCTTCGCCCGAAGGATTATCCGAACGTGTCGCATCGCGCGACAATGTCGATAACGCAACTCTACGCCTATCAGTTGGCGGCGAAATCGACCTCACGCAAACTCGTCAATGGCTTTTCGACAATGGATTTAATCAAGTCGACTACGTCTACGAGCCCGGCAACTTTGCCATTCGTGGCTCTATAATCGACATTTTCGGCTACTCATTCGAGTTACCCTATCGCGTCGACCTGTTTGGCGATGAAATCGAGTCAATTCGCACATTCGACATTGAAACTCAACTTTCGCGCGACAAAATTGAGCACGTTAGCATTTCATCGAACGTAGCTTCGTCGCCTACTGGCCAGTCGTTACTCGAATTTATTGATTCTGAAACGCTGATTGCTATTCGCTCGCCTTACTTTGTTATTGACCGAATTAAAAACATCGCTTCTGAAAAATTCAGCCAAAATGCTATTTTGGCCGATGAGGGCGACCCTGAGGCTATGAAGCAATTGATCGATGCCGAACAGTTTGCCGACCATTTCAATCAGTTCAAAGTCATTTCATTCACCGCTGCAAAGCAAGGCGACTATGCCAAAGCGCCTACTATCGACTTTGAGTGTGCGCCTCAAGGCATCTATCATAAGAATTTCGACATCATTGCCGAATCATTCACTAAGTTTAGCGCCGACGGCTACAAAATATTCATACTCAGCGACAGCGAGCGACAATTCGACCGACTGAAAGCTATCTTTGCCGACCGTGGCGACGACATCACATTCACTCCTGTTGACTACACGCTCCATGAGGGATTTGTCGACCACAAAGCAAAGCGGTGCATATTCACCGACCACCAGATTTTCGACCGCTTTCATAAATACAACCTCAAAAGCGACCGCGCTCGCTCTGGCAAACTCGCACTTTCGCTCAAAGAGCTATCGTCGATTGAAACTGGCGACTACATTGTCCACGTCGACCATGGAGTAGGCAAATTCGGTGGACTTCTACGCACGAGCGTCAATGGCCACCCTCAAGAGATGATTAAACTCATCTACAAGAACAACGATTTTATCTTCGTGTCAATCCATTCGCTCCACAAGCTGTCGAAATATCGAGGTAAAGAGGGCGCAGAACCTCAACTCAATAAGCTCGGCACTGGTGCGTGGAACCGCATAAAGGAGAAGACCAAGAGCAAACTCAAAGATATTGCCCGCGACTTGATTCGCCTTTACGCTGCCCGCAAGGAACAGGCTGGATTCAGTTTCTCACCCGACTCATATCTTCAGCGCGAACTTGAAGCCTCATTCATCTACGAGGATACACCCGACCAGATTACTGCCACTGCTGCCGTAAAAAAGGATATGGAAAGCCCTCGACCAATGGACCGCCTAATCTGCGGCGACGTAGGTTTTGGCAAAACCGAAGTTGGAATACGAGCAGCGTTCAAAGCTGCAACCGACGGCAAGCAAGTAGCTGTGCTCGTACCCACTACCGTACTCGCCTACCAACACTACAACACATTCAGCGAACGTCTGCGCGACTTCCCTGTGCGCGTCGATTACATATCTCGTGCCCGCACTCCAAAGCAAGTGAAGCAAATCATCGCCGACCTTGCCGACGGCAAAATCGACATCCTCATTGGCACTCACAAACTTATCGGCAAAGAGGTCAAATTCAAGGACCTCGGGCTGTTGATTATAGACGAAGAGCAAAAGTTTGGTGTTGCAGTTAAGGAGAAATTAAAGCAAATGAAGGTCAATGTCGACACTCTCACCATGTCGGCCACGCCAATTCCACGAACGCTGCAATTCTCCCTAATGGGTGCACGCGATTTGTCTTCAATTCAAACTCCGCCACCCAACCGCTACCCTATAGTCACATCTGTCGACTCGCTCTCCGACGAATTGCTTTCGGAAGCTATCAATTTCGAAATCTCACGCAATGGTCAGGTATTCGTTGTCAACAATCGCATCGAAGGGTTAGAGCCACTCTACACTATGATTAAACGCGTAGTCCCCGATGCTCGCGTACTCATAGCTCATGGACAAATGCCCCCCGACCGTTTGGAAAAAGCGATTATCGACTTTGCCAACCACGATTTCGACGTGCTACTTTCGACCACTATCATCGAAAGCGGCATCGATATGCCTAACGTCAACACTATAATTGTCAATAATGCCCAAAATTTCGGACTTTCCGAGTTGCATCAACTTCGAGGACGTGTTGGCCGTAGCAATCGCAAAGCGTTCTGCTATCTAATGGTACCCCCAGGCAATCCTCTAACTCCAGTTGCTCGTCGACGCCTGCAAGCAATCGAAAGTTTCTCCGACCTCGGCAGTGGCATTCATGTTGCTATGCAAGACCTCGACATCAGAGGTGCAGGCAATTTGCTCGGAGCCGAACAGAGCGGATTTATCGCCGACCTCGGATATGAAACATATCAGAAGATACTCAAAGAGGCTGTAACCGAACTTACTACGCAAGAATTTGCAGGCACATTGACCGCCGAAAACTCTACCGAAGATGCCGAATCGTTTGTGGCCGATTGCGTTATCGAAAGCGACCTCGAATTGCTCCTCCCTGCCGACTATGTGCCACAAGAGAGCGAACGCATCAATCTCTATCGCGAGCTCGATGCTATCGACCGTCCCGATGACCTCGTAAACTTCACCGAGCGACTCCGCGACCGCTTCGGAGCTGTGCCGGCAGTGACACAAGAGCTGTTGGTCATTCCATTGCTTCGTCGAAATGCTCGACGCCTTGGTATCGAAAAAGTTGCTTTGAAACAGGGCAAAATGTACATCTACTTTGTTGACGAAACTAACATAGCTTACTACCAATCCCCAATGTTTGGACGCATACTCAACTATATGACAGCCCACATGGAACGCGTAAAGATTCGTCAAAGCGACACCCGACGCAGCTTCGCTATTTCCGACGTAGCGACAGCATCCGAAGCAAATGCCATTCTCAACGAAATCCTTTCGCTCAACTCTATTTAATCCACAACAACAATATCGAATCAAATATATTATTACTAATTAATCAACAATCTATTATTTTTTAGCATTTTTGCTATTGTTAGTAGTAGTTCTCCCCTCTTGCGCTGGCGACGGCGATTTCGGTAACGACGACATCGTAGGTCGTTGGCAACCAGTCGAAGAAGAAGGTTACGACGAATATATGGGCGAAAGAGAAGAATACTCCTACACCTATAGCAACGACCCCGAAGACTACGAAATCATTATGGAATTTACAAGCGACGGCAAAGTGTACGAATACGATGCTGTTGACAATGAGATTGATGATGAAGGTACCTACGAAATCAAGGACGGCAAACTTTTCATCACTTCTTACGACTATGAAGGCGAAAAAGAGGTTGAATCAAGCAACATCGTTTCGTTGACTTCATCACGCTTAGTGATTGAAAATCGCGAAAAGTATGAATACGGCGAATACTACCTTAAAATGACGCTCAAGAAAGTTAAGTAACATATTGACCACTAAACACAATGCGGCTGTTGGACAATTCTCCAGCAGCCGCATTTTTATTTCATAAATACAAAAATATTGACTAAATTTGTAGTCGATAATTTTCAGTAATTCTTTTACAAATCACACTTAGGCATCCTATTCGCCAAGGAATTACAATCCGCCGTCGTTAAGCCTGTCTGACTATGTGATCCTTTACGCAATTAAATCAATCATTATAACCTTACTTATTATGTTCAAACGTTTTCTTGCAGCTACATCTGCAAGCCTTTTGCTGTTGACGCTGCCATCGTGCATCGACGAAAACTACGACTTGGAAAACATCGACACCGATGTCCAGTTCAAAGTCAACAACCTAACTCTCCCACTCAACATTCAAGACATCGCATTTGGCGACTTTATTGAGCCAAGTGGCAACCTTCAAGTCATGAATGGCGAATACGTTTTCACCGAAAGCGGTGAATTCAACTCTTCGGAAATTTGCATTGATGCTATCCACGTCGACGCTCCCAAAGATGTAGTAACTACTACTACTTTCCGCCTTCTGCCCGAAAATCTACCTGTAGTTATTGAAGGCCTTATGCTCCCGGAATCCTCCTACGACCTTCACGATGCGATACATGAGAACTACGAATACTCTACCGACGTCGACACCGACATTAAAAACATTGATGCTGTAGAGGTCAACACTCACGTAAAATTCTCTTTATCAATCGAAGGCGCAGTAATCGACGACGAAAAGGTATATATCCAGAATTTCGAAATGCACGTTCCCAAATGCCTCGAAATGGATGTTTACGTCAACGACAAACTTCGCCCTGGCTGCTACGACGCCGATAAAGGTGTAGTTGCAGTGGACTACGTTCACGCCGAAGACCATGCGCTGTCGATTGAATTCTTCATCCACAAAGTTTTCATTAACAACAATAGTACAGCCAAATACTACGATGGCCACTTTGAAATCATCGACGACATTTCAATCATAAATGGTGAGTTGATGTTCGCAAAAGGTGCTATCCAAGGCAACGCGCCCGAATTCTTAAAATTGGAAACTACGGCTCATTTTACCGAGCTTACAGTATCTAAATTCTGGGGTAGCATCGACTATAATTACGATTTCAACATCGACCCTATCGCTATTAACGACCTCCCCGATTTCCTCGGTCAAAATGGCACAAAATTAATCCTTGCTAATCCACAGGTATATCTGAGCGTCAACAACCCCGTTCATCAATATGGCCTCACTGGCTTCGCAAAACTCTCAATCACCCCTGAACGCGAATCAATTGCACGCCAAACTATTTCGATGCCAGAGCCACTAATCCTCGAAGCAAAACCTGGTCGCCAAGCATTCTGCCTCTCACCTTCAGCTGAAGGCATCAATGTGCCTACCGACATATTTGAAGGTATGCCTATCTACGACAACCCCTTGCACGTTCCATTCCCCGGACTTAGCCGTGTGCTCGACTGCAATGGTATTCCCGACCGATTGAACATTAGCATCAATGCAGGTATCACTCCCGAAAGCAAAGTCGATGGCTTTGAACTTGGCGTAAACCATGGCGCTGTCAATGGCTACTACAAATTGGTTGCTCCCGTTGCACTCTCTGCCGACTCTGAAATCACCTACAGCGACGAATCTACCGACTGGGATAGCGATATGCTGCGCGACCTCGTAATCGAACACATCGGCATTCAAGCCGACATCGTCAACGAATCACCCTTCGCTGTCGAAATTGCCGGATACCCACTGCGCAAAATTGGTGCCGAACGTTGGGAACAAATCGACAACGTCGAAGTTGTTGGCACAACTATTGAACCTGGCACTACATCGAAACTTAACATCCAAACTAAGGGTGGAAAAATCACCAACCTCGACGGATTTAATTTCACAGCTAAACTCAAATCCAACGGCAAGGGTGTTCTCTCGCCAGAACAAAAAGTAAAACTCTCTAACATCCGCGTTAAAGTTAGCGGAAACTATACCACCGAACTTTAATCCCCCTCTATTAATCAGCTTACGTTATGAAACTATATAAATCATTAGCTATCGGTGTTATAGCGCTATCATCTTTTGCTGCCGCAGCTCAAAACTCCTACTCTGGCTATTTCATCGAAAACAATCTCTATCGCCACACTCTCAACCCTGCGTTTGGCCACGACTACGGCTACGTATCTATGCCTGTGCTTGGCGATTTCAACCTCGCTTTGAGAGGCAACCTCAATCTCACCGACATTCTTTATAGTGTCGACGGTCGCACTACCACTTTCATGAGCCCGAAAGTGTCTGCCGAACAAGCTATGAGCAATTTCGAAGCTAACAATCGATTGAATTTTGCCACTAATCTCCGTCTGCTCACTATTGCCTTCAAAGGCATTGGCGGCTACAACACTATCGAAATCGGTGCTCGCGCCAACTTCGGAGCTTCACTTCCCAAAGAAATTTTCTCATTCCTCAAGGAAGGCATCTCTAACCAAGTTTACGATATTTCCGACATTTCTGCCAGAGCTAACACTTACGCAGAAATCGCACTCGGTCACTCTCACAATATCGGCGAAAAATTTCGCGTTGGTGCCAAAATGAAATTCCTCGTTGGTGCTGCCAACATCGATGCCCGACTGAACAAAGCCCACCTCGCACTCCACGAAGACAACTGGCAAATCCTCGCCAACGCTACCATCAACAGCAGCCTGAAAGGTTTGTCGTACACAACCGAATACGACTCCGACAGCCGCCGAGAATATGTCGATGGGTTTGCTATCGACTCAAACCAACTCGGCGTAGCTGGCTTCGGCTTGGCATTCGACCTTGGTGCTACCTATCAGATTACCAAGGACCTTCAAGTGAGCGCAGCTCTTCTTGACCTCGGTTTCATCGCATGGAACAACAACATAGAAGCTTCAACCAATGGCGACCAAGAGTTCAACACCAATGCCTACGAATTTAGCTTCAACGGCGACTCCGACTATAGCTTCGACTCTCAGTTTGAGAAAATGGGCGAAGACATCACACGACTCTATCAGCTCTCAAACAATGGCGACAAAGGCTCTCGCACCACTTCACTCGCTACTACTCTCAACGTCGGTGTTGAATACGCTCTCCCCGTCTATCGCAATCTCAAATTCGGTTTGGTCAACACTACCCGCTTCGCTGGCGTGTTCACAGCTACCGAATTCCGCCTGTCGGCCAACATTCAACCCGCTAAAGCATTCAGCGCTGGCATCAACCTTGCGGCTGGCACCTACGGCGTAGGCTTCGGTTGGATTATCAACGTTTGTCCTAAAGGCTTCAACCTCTTCGTGGCAATGGACAACACTGTCACCAAACTTGCGAAGCAATACGTTCCGCTCAACAGCAACGCCGCATTCAACGTCGGCATCAACTTCCCATTCTAAGCCAACACTCTCGTTCATAAACAATGTCACTCATTTCAATCATAATTCTTGCTATTGGATTGTCAATGGATAGTTTCGCCGTTTCGCTTTCGAGCGGAGTGCTGATGAAACCATTCAAAGCCCAACGCGCCCTCAAATTCGCCTTCATATTGGCGGCATTTCAAGCGCTATTGCCAGTTGCAGGTTGGATGTTTGGCACATTGTTTCGCGAATTCATCGAATCGCTCGACCATTGGATCGCGCTGATAATGCTCGTTTATTTAGGGTGCAGAATGATTTACGAAGCCGTGAAAGATGACGAGCATTGTTGCTTCGACCCATGCAAAACTCGCACAGCAATGAGTATGGGGCTTGCAACAAGCATCGACGCTATGGCTGTCGGTATTTCTCTCTCATTATTGAATGTCGACATCCTTAATTCGGCAATTGTGATAGGCATCACCACATTCCTATTCTCGATTGCAGGCGTTTACATCGGCCATGCTATTGGATGCAAGCTCAAAAAGGGCGCAGGCATCTTAGGCGGCACAATCCTCATATTGATAGGCATCCGCATCTTCCTCGAACACGTCCTGGGCTTATAACCCCCTAACTTATTCACCCTATACATTACAACAAGAATTCGCCTATCGGTCATTGCGGCAGCGACACAATCCTACAATAAAAGAAGAATCCTGAAAGTTTATTGAGCTTTCAGGATTCTTCTTATTTGAGTCTATTCGATTTCATATTATTCGCGGCTTGAAGCTGAATAGTTGGGGGCTTCAGATGTGATTGACACATCGTGAGGATGGCTTTCGGCAACACCTGCATTTGTAATGCGAGTGAATTGAGCTTTATGAAGTGCATCGATATTCTTAGCGCCACAGTAACCCATACCTGCACGTAAACCTCCGAGCATCTGATAGATAACCTCGTAGATTGAGCCCTTATAAGGAACGCGTGCTGCGATACCTTCTGGCACAAGTTTCTTAGCATCAGCCACACCACCTTGGAAATAGCGGTCTTTTGAGCCTTTTTCCATAGCTTCGAGTGAGCCCATGCCACGATATGTTTTGTATTTACGTCCGTTGTAGATTACAGTGTCGCCAGGCGATTCTTCAACACCTGCGAGCATACCACCAAGCATTACGCTACAGCCGCCAGCAGCAAGTGCCTTAACGATATCACCTGAATAGCGGATACCACCGTCAGCAATCAGAGGCACGCCAGTGCCTTCGAGCGCCTTAGCCACATCGTAAACAGCCGAAAGCTGTGGCACACCAACACCAGCAATCACACGAGTAGTGCAAATTGAGCCAGGGCCGATACCAACTTTCACACCGTCAGCGCCATTTTCAACGAGGTAACGGGCAGCTTCGCCTGTTGCGATGTTACCAACCACAACATCGATGCGAGGATATTTCTCCTTAATAGCACGAAGCACACCGATTACACCCTTGCTATGACCATGAGCTGTGTCAATTACAATTGCATCAACGCCAGCTTCAACGAGAGCGTCAACACGATCCATTGAATCGCCAGTAACGCCAACACCTGCAGCTACACGCAAACGTCCGAGCGAGTCCTTGCAAGCGAATGGTTTATCCTTAGCTTTGGTAATATCTTTATATGTAACCAATCCGATAAGCACACCTTCGGAATTGATTACTGGGAGTTTTTCAATCTTATGTTCTTGGAGAATCTGCGCAGCTTGCTCGAGGTCGGTCAATTCAGTTGTAGTAACCAGTCCCTCAGAAGTCATCACTTCATCAATCTTTCTATTATGGTCGAGTTCAAAACGCAAGTCGCGATTTGTTACAATACCAACAAGATGACGCTCGTCATCCACTACGGGGATACCACCGATATGATATTCTTCCATCATACTGAGCGCATCGCCTACCGTACTGCCACGTTTGATTGTAACAGGGTCGTAAATCATACCATTTTCAGCACGTTTCACAGTATGTACTTGACGAGCTTGCTCTTCAATCGACATATTCTTGTGAATTACACCGATACCACCTTCTCGAGCCATAGCTATAGCAAGAGATGCCTCAGTGACTGTATCCATAGCCGCTGAAACAATAGGCACATTGAGCGTGATGTTACGAGAAAATTTTGTGGAAAGATCGACTTCGCGAGGCAAAACCTCTGAATAAGCCGGAATTAGGAGGACATCATCGAACGTAAGTCCGTCCATTTTTACGCGGTCAGCAATAAATGACATAAAATAATATTATAAAATTTATTGCACGCAAAGGTAAGCATTTTTGCTGAATTCTGCAACACTAATCCGTCTGGCTCTGACTTTTTGAGCATTTTTCGAGCAATTTTCGGCTATTTTTTCGCAACTTTCCATCAAATTTGCTCTTTCTCTCATTTCTTTGTAGTATATTTGCTATTATTACGCATTTTATATCATCAACCGATGATTCATCTGCTGCGTATATTATATTAATGAGTGTTTATGCAATCTAACAATAGTGATTTTATGGCTATATTACGAACATTAGTAGCGGCTTGCATAGTTGCAATCAGTTTTCCGCTTGCCGCCAAAATGACAATCCACAAGGTTGACTACGAAGTAACTCCAATGTATGGCTATCGCGACGACAATAATGCTGGCCGCTTAGTGAATCTAAAACTTTCGGGCGAAGACTTGCGAGGTAAAATCACTGTCGAGACCAAATCGTCAGCCAAGCGCGAAAAAGCGAAATACGAGATTGCTGGCACCAATGAGGCTACTGTTCAGTTGCTTCTACCTGCTGGCGTTGGCGCTGAAAAGGCTGAAAACGTAATTATGGCGTTAAATGCTGGGGGCAAAATGTTCTACGACACAATTGCGGTGCCCCTCATGCGCCAGTTCACGGTGTATCTCTACAATCACTCTCACGTCGACATCGGCTACACTAACACTCACAAGAATATCGAAGCCCTACACGTGAGCAACGTAGTAGAGGGTATGCGATTAGGCGAGGAAACGCGCAATTATCCCGACGGGGCAAAAATGGTGTGGAATCCTGAAGTTACTTGGCCTATCGAACGCTTATGGATGAGCCGCCCCGAGCTCCGCGACAGCATCATATCAGCAATCAAACTTGGCGACATTGCCGTCGACGCATCATATCTGAATCTCAATACAAGCATCTGTGCCGATGAAGAGCTATTTCATCTGTTCGGATTCTCACGCGAAATGCAGCGACTTTCAGGTGTCGACTGCGACGTTTTCCAGCAATTCGACATTCCTGGCATTTCTTGGGGACTAATTCCAGTGCTTGCAAATCAAGGCATTAAATACATCATCTCTTGGCCTAACACCGACCGTGCTGGCTTTGCGCACAACGACCTTGACGGAAAACCATTCTGGTGGGTTGGCCCCGACGGGAAATCGAAGGTACTTTTCTTTCAACCCGGCTGTTATGCCAACAGCGGCAGCATGGGTAAAGGTGGCGAAACTGGACGCCCATGGCTCGGCCAGCGTAATGCAGCAAAAGTACCTAAGGTAATAAAAATGGGGTATGCTAATGTTGACTTCACATCGAGACTAATCGAGATGCAAAACAATGGCTATCCTTACGATTTTGCCCTTATGTCGTGGTCGTTGTGGGACAACAACCCTATCGATGCCGACGTGCCTGAGGCTGTGAAAGAATGGAACGAAAAGTATGCCTACCCTCATATTAAAATATGTGGTGGCCATGAACTTATGTCAATGATTGAGGAGAAATATGGCGATAGCTTGCCCGTCGTCACAGGCGACTACACCGAATATTGGACCGACGGACTCGGTACTGCCGCTAAACTCACTGCCGCTAATCGCCGAACAAAAGAGCGAATGATTCAAGTTGAAACTATTGCTTCTCTGCTGGCTGACGAACAGACGCCAACTCCTCGCGCCGACGTTGACGAGGCGTGGCGACATATAATTCTTGGCTCCGAACATACGTGGTGTTTTGAAAACCCCAACGACCCTTATTTCGCTGACGCTATTTGGGACGTAAAGCAATCCTATTTCCGTGAGGCTGAAAAGCGTTCTAAAGCTCTCATTGGCGAAGTGCTTGCGCCTGCTACTGACAAAGATAATGGAGCATTCGGGCCCTCCGACGGAGTTGCCGAAGGTGGCGTAACGGTTATAAACACCCATTCGTGGTCTCATAGTGGCATCGTCACCTTATCGCCAAAAGAGAGCCAACGAGGCAATCGGGTGGTTGACGACAATGGCAACGAAGTGCTTGCTCAGCGATTATCCACTGGCGAATTGCTTTTCCTTGCTAACGAAACACCAGCCTTTGGCTCAACTCACTACAGAGTAGTAGAGGGCGAATGTGCGCTCACTGGCGTGAATATGCTATCAAAATCAGAGTTAAACAACGGCATTGTTAAAGTTACGATTGACACCATTACTGGCGATATCAGTGAGCTCCGACTATGCAATAGCGACTACAACTATATCAACAGCGGTGCAAACAAGTTCGTATGGCTACCAGCTAATGTGGATGAGCCCAAATCCGACAAAGTGTTATCAATCGATGTCGTCGAAGATGGTCCACTGCTATCAGAAATCAAAGTGACGTCGGAAGCTCAAGGCTGCCGTAAGGTAACACGCTCTATACGCATTATAGCCAACCAACCTTGGGTTGAAATTACCAATGTAATTGACAAACTCCCTGTTACCGACAAGGAAAGCATTCATTTCGGATTCGATTTCAACATTCCACAGGCTGTAACTCACATCGACATTCCATGGGGCATTATGCAACCCGAAAAAGACCAATGGAAACAAGCAAACCGCAATTGGATGGCGTTACAGCGTTGGGCCGACATTTCTAACGATACTCACGGCGTGACTTGGTGCTCTCTCGATGCCTCACTTATGGAGTATGGCGGTCGACACGCTAATATCGCTGTAGGATGGGGAAGCGGTGGCAACTGGATAAATTCATTACCTGAGCACTCTGCCGAAATATACTCGTGGGCAATGAACAATCACTGGCACACTAATTTCCCAACAACACAAGAGGGTATAGTGAATTTCGCATATCGCATTCTGCCTCACGGAGCATACGATGCAGCTGCAGCTAATCGTTTTGGTATGGAACAAGCGCAACCACTTGTTCACGTGCTAACAAAAAATGCCGTCGATATCAAAATTCCAATTGAGATTGACAATCGCAACATAGTAGTATCTATCATCAAGGACACTGGCGACGGTAAAACGTTTGTTGTTCGCTTACGTTCAGTTTCTGATAAGAGCGAACAAGTTGAAATCAAGTGTACCGACGGAGTATGCTTCATTTGCGACAATTGCGAAACTCCTTCACGCAAAGTCGACGAAAAAATTACAATCGAGCCAATGGGCATGATTACCCTACTCCTAAAGCGCTAACTCACTAACGCAAACAATTCCCACTTTGCTACCGAATTAGCTACTTAGGCAGTTTAAGTTACGTAGGCGGCCTATGAGGGCGCTGATGCCTATGCTATAGGCGGCTTAGGAAGCGTAGGCTGCTTAAAATAGATTTGCATAGAAGCTATAGGTGGCATAGGTTTCTTAGGCTTCCTATGAGAGCGCAATAACTTGAGACATAGGCTGCTTAGGATTCTTAGTATGGCTATGATAGGTTGTTTTCGGGAGGGTGGATGTAAAAAAAGAAGAGAGCCTGTCGGACTGGTGTCTGACAGGCTCTCTAAGGTAAGGGGGCGGTGACCTACTCTCCCGCTTTCGCAGTACCATCGGCGCTACGGGGTTTAACTTCTCTGTTCGGAATGGGAAGAGGTGGAGCCCCCGTG
>JAGBWK010000031.1 GCA_017629835.1 Muribaculaceae bacterium
GGCTATCTTGGAGTCGCTAACCACAAGCAAAACCCAATTCATCAATCAGGCAATTTTAGAATATTACCAAAAGACTCTCAACTAATCCGCAAACCGCCAAATTACGAACGAAATCGAGACAAACAACCGAACGAAATCGAGACAAATTACCGAACGAAATCGAGCCAAATTACCGAACAAAATCGAGCCAAATTACCGAATGCGGTGATTTTAGATTATAAGAAATCCGTGCAACTCGTTAAGCTACACGGATTTTATATTGATATTGATATTAGCTATCGGGGTTATTTCACTTCTTCGAAGTCGACGTCGGTTACGCCACCGTCGTTGTTGCCTGCGCTTGCACCGGGATTAGCGCCTGCGCCTGGGTTGGCACCTGCTTGCTGTGCTTGAGCTTGCGCATTGAGGATGTCCTGCTGGATTGCCTGGAATTGCTGTTCGAGGTTTTTGATTGCAGCATCAATGCCTTCAATGTTTTGTGCTTTGTGGGCTTCTTCGAGCTGAGCAAGGGCTGTTTCGAGGGAAGCTTTCTTGTCGGCAGGAATCTTGTCGCCGAGTTCTTCGAGTTGCTTTTTGGTTTGGAAAATGATAGCGTCGGCTTGGTTGAGTTTGTCGATGCGTTCTTTTTCTTTAGCGTCGGCAGCTGCGTTTTGAGCGGCTTCATCTTTCATGCGTTGGATTTCAGCGTCGGTCAAACCGCTTGAAGCTTCGATGCGGATGCTCTGCTCTTTGCCTGTAGCTTTATCCTTAGCTGACACGTTGAGGATACCGTTTTTGTCGATTTCGAATGTAACTTCGATTTGGGGTATACCACGAGGAGCGGGCATGATGCCGTCGAGGTGGAATTTGCCGAGAGTCTTGTCGTCCTTAGCCATGGGGCGTTCGCCTTGGAGCACGTGGATTTCAACTGATGGCTGGTTGTCGGCTGCAGTAGAGAACACTTCGCTCTTGCGTGTGGGGATTGTGGTGTTAGCTTCGATGAGTTTTGTCATCACGCCACCGAGAGTTTCGATACCTACTGAGAGGGGCACAACGTCGAGGAGGAGGATGTCTTTAACTTCGCCAGAGATTACAGCGCCCTGAATTGCAGCACCTACGGCTACTACTTCGTCGGGGTTAACGCCCTTTGAGGGTGCTTTGCCGAAGAACTTTTCAACGATTTGCTGAATTGCGGGGATACGAGTTGAACCACCTACGAGGATAATTTCGTCGATTTCTGAAGCTGAGAGACCTGCATCTTTGAGTGCCTGCTGGCATGGGCCGAGAGTTGCTTGGATAAGGCGGTCGGCGAGCTGCTCAAACTTAGCACGAGTGAGGGTTTTCACCAAGTGCTGAGGAATGCCGTTGACGGGCATGATGTAGGGAAGGTTAATCTCAGTCGATGTTGAGCTTGAGAGTTCGATTTTAGCTTTTTCAGCAGCTTCTTTGAGGCGCTGGAGAGCCATTGGGTCTTGACGGAGGTCGATTTGGTGATCCGCCATGAATTCGTCGGCAAGCCAGTCGATGATTACGTGGTCGAAGTCGTCGCCACCGAGGTGAGTATCGCCGTTGGTTGATTTCACTTCGAACACACCGTCGCCGAGTTCGAGGATTGAGATATCGAATGTACCGCCACCGAGGTCGAATACAGCGATTTTCTGGTCTTTGTCCGACTTGTCGAGACCGTATGCGAGAGCTGCTGCTGTAGGCTCGTTGACGATGCGCTGCACGTTGAGGCCAGCGATTTCGCCAGCTTCCTTAGTAGCTTTACGCTGAGCGTCGTTGAAGTAAGCGGGCACTGTGATTACAGCGTCGGTAACAGTCTGACCGAGGTAGTCTTCAGCAGTTTTCTTCATTTTTTGAAGAATCATAGCTGAGATTTCCTGTGGAGTGTATTCGCGGCCGTCGATGTCGACGCGGGGAGTATTATTGTCAGAGCGAACAACTTTGTAGGGCACGCGATCTACTTCAGATTTAATCTGGTCGTAGTTTTCGCCCATAAAGCGTTTGATTGAATAAACTGTGCGTTTGGGGTTAGTGATGGCCTGACGTTTAGCGGGGTCACCTACTTTACGTTCACCACCATCAACGAATGCAACGACTGAAGGAGTAGTGTTACGACCTTCGCTGTTGGGGATAACGACGGGGTCGTTACCCTCGAGTACTGCTACGCATGAGTTGGTTGTACCTAAGTCAATACCTATAATTTTTCCCATAGTTGAAAATTTTGTATAGTTGATTAATATTTATTTTAATGTTAAGGGGTCGACTGTCGGAGTATTCATTCACGGACTTAACTGTCGACATTCGGAAAATAAACAAATGCCGTGCCAAAATGGTTGGCGATTCTTTTTCGATTAGTATTTGTTAAGATTTGAATTTAAGAACATGCCGAAATCCGTTGTTTTCTGGCGACCGACTGACAAGTTGGCAATCATTTTATGACATTTTACTGACAAAAGACGCCTGTTTTGTCACATTTATGTTACAATACTGCAACAATTCGATTAAATTTACCTTATCCGAGGATAAAATGTCAACCAAACGGCTCATAGCGTGTTTATAAGACAAAAGTTCTTCTTAAGAGGCTTGAAACTCGCATATCTCACAGTGCAAGAATCGCAAAGTTCATCCACAAGAAATTCATAGCCATGATTACCAATAAAGTCATCAATGAAATATACCACAGGTATCGAAAACGTGCCGCCTCTCCCGACAAGCTCAGCACACCGCTGCTATTTGAGTCGGCGAGCCCCGACCATAACATATCGATTGAAAACGAAGAAGTGATAATCGGCAGCGTCGACGCCATGTCACCCTTTCATCGGATACCGCTACGAGTGATACATGCTATCGTTGAGTTTGACACACAAGTGATTATCGTGCTACATTCATCGATGCTTTTCCTCAGCAAATTCGACAACCATGTAGCTGCGCACATCAAGCCAAACCGCCCCACCCTCCTCCAGCGCCTCTGCAACCACCTCTCTCGCCCCAAGCGATAGACCGCAGCGAGGGGAATGTGACACTGCATTGGGTAATTTTAGGAATTGAATGAGGGATTTTACAAAGTTTTGTTGTAATTTTGGGTCGCAATCGCTGAACGTAGCCGATTGCGCAACCCACATTATATAATAAGCAACAACTATCGACTTACCTTAAAAACAGATAATTCTGCTATGAGAAAAATTTTATTGTTTGCCAGCGCGGCTATTGCGCTGAGCGTGAGCGCAGGCGACCGCGAATCGATTTGGCCAAAGGGCAAGATGCCCGACCCACAAGCGCATCAGATTGCTGCGATGACCGACGTTGTAAATTCGCCCGACTTCGATGCTGACAAGTATCGCGAGCCTTTCCTCGATTGGTACGACAAGCCCGCAAAAGAGGTCGACAACAACTGCTGCATGATACTGATTTCGGGTGGCGGCTACAATAGCACGTGCGACACACATTATATAAAGGTGTGGAGCGAGCGATTCAGCCAACTCGGATTCCAATGCGTCAACTTGGTTTACCGCACACCCCGTCCCGAAGGGTTGCCTATCTATCAGACGGCTTGGAAAGATGCGCAGCGAGCCGTCAGAATGGTGCGCAGCGAGGCCAAGAAGCGCGGCTTTGACCCCGAAAAGATTGGCACAATATCGATGTCGGCAGGGTCGCATCTCGCTGTGATGTTGGCGTCAAGCTCTCAAACAAGGGCTTACGCGCCAATCGACAAACTCGACAGCGTGGCTTGCCACATAAACTATGCCATTGTCAACTCAGCCGCATACGTCACCACCGACAGCGAGACCGGAACAGAATCATGGTTAGACGGTTACGCGCCCGACGTGCGCCTGTCGCAGTGCTTTAAGTTTGACGAAAAAACTTGCCCAATGAGCCTACATCATGGGGGCACCGACGTCTACTCACCCAACGGCAGCACCCAAATCTACCGCCAACTGCGCCGCATGCGCGTCCCTGCCGAACTGCATCTCTATGCTAACCAAGGACATCAGGCACTCGGACTTGAACGTGGCATCGAATTCTTGCGCCAAATCGGCGTTATGGGCGAATTGGAACCAGAGGTAGCAATTCTTGACCGCTACGCATCCGACGAGAGCCGCAAAGATTATATGCGTCAGGATGTATGGCCCGAAGGCAAAATACCCAACTTCCAAGAGCACCAGTCAATTCCTTACATCGAATGGCATTTCCCCAAAAACAAGCGCACCGACGCTATCCAAATCATATATAGCGGAGGCTGCTATGAGGACAATTCGCCCGAAAGTTTCGAGGTAATGCCAGCCCGACGCTATCTCAACGACTTGGGCATGACGGTGGTGACGATGCACTACCGCGTCCCCCGACCCAAAGGATTGCAAAAGCACGTGACAGCATGGGAAGACCTTCAGCGCGCCATTCGCGTAGTGCGCAATCAAGCAGAATCATTCGGCCTTAACCCCAACCAGATAGGCATTATGGGCAGCTCTGCTGGCGGACACCTTACGCTTATGGGCGTCACCTCGTCGATGCACCGCTCCTACAATCCAATCGACGGTCTCGACAACATCCCCTGCAACGTGCAATGGGGCATCGGCATCTATCCTGCTTACATTTTGACCGACGGCATGGAACAGAACAACACAACTGGAGGCAACGACGATAGCGCAATCCTCGCGCCCGAATTTTCGTTCGACCTTTGCACCGCACCGATGCTCTTCATCCATGGCGACGCCGACGGTTGGGCACCAATGAACTCGGTCAAAACATGGGAAAAGATGCGAGCCATGGGCATCCAATCGGAACTTCACACACTCGCTCTGCGCGACCACTGCTTCCAGCGCAACGCATCGCCCGGCACTGGTAGCTACACTTGGTTGGAGCGCATCTCTGACTTCCTGCGCGACCAAGGACACCTCCCCAAAGAAAACTCAGCGATGTAGCAATCATCTGTAGCACATCGATTTAACGCAACAACGACCGCAAGCAACCATTACTGCCTGCGGTCGTTGTTTTTCTCTCACCCTACAAAATCGCACGAAAATGAGCAATTGAAGGAGGGTTGATTTTGAGCGTTTTATCATAAAAATTATGGAATTTTGACCAATTCCCACCGAATTTTAGGCGAATTCTTTTCTGCTTTCAATATTTTTTTGTAATTTTGTGCGATTTTTTGACGTATTTTAATATTTAATTTACGTTTTAGTCATAGACAAGTCCGAAAAATCAATTAGAAATGCTAATTAGTGACTGAATTCGGTCACACCAAACATCCAATTAGGTAAACTAACAGACTTAAATATGAGTACATCTGAAGCACGTTCACTCGTTGCACGACTGTCAGAGTCGATTCGCAACAACCGCGAAGTTGCAGCGATTTCCGACCTCAATTCTACACCATTAACTTATGCAGAACTTGCAGAAGAAATTGCACGCATCCACCAGATTTTCATCAACTCTGGCGTTCTCCCTGGCGATAAGGTAGCTATTTGCGGTCGCAACTCTGCACATTGGGCACTAACATTCATCAGCTGCCTCACCTATGGAGCTGTGTCAGTTCCTATCCTCAACGACTTTAAGCCTGATAGCATTCAGCACCTAATCGACCATTCCGACGCTAAAATCGCGTTCACCGACGATGCCGTATGGAAAAACCTCGACATCGCTACAATGCCCCAAGTTGAAGGTTTCTTCGACATCGAAACTGGCCGTCTGCGCAAATCACTTTCCGAAAAGCTCACAAGCGCTTACGAAAACATCGAGCAATTGATGAAGGAAGCGTATCCCGGCGGCGTTACTGCCGAGAATTTCGACAAGACTTACTACAAAGATTCGTTCGACGACCTCGCACTTATAAACTACACTTCGGGCTCAACAGGTATGTCGAAGGGCGTAATGCTCCCCTACGGAAGTTTGTGGTCAAATTCACTTTTCGCAACCGACAACATTTCGTTCTACGTGCCCGGCGACACGATGGTATCAATCCTTCCACTTGCTCACATGTTTGGCATGTTGGTAGAATTGATTTTCCCAATGATCAAGGGTTGCCACATCATCTTCCTTGGTCGCGTTCCATCACCCAAAATCGTGCTCGACGCATTCGCCAAATACAAACCCAAAATGGTTGTCACTGTGCCATTGGTGATTGAAAAGATTGTATTCAACAAGATATTCCCAATCCTTGACAAGCCGCTGATGAAGTTTATCACAAAAGTTCCTGGCTTGAACAAAGTGGTATACAACAAGATTTGCAAACAGATGATTGACGGATTTGGTGGCAACATCATCCAAATGGTAATTGGTGGTGCGGCTCTCAACAAAGCTGTTGAAGAATTCCTGCTCAAGATTAAATTCCCCTACACAGTTGGCTATGGCATGACCGAATGTGGCCCGCTGATCGCTTACTGCCGTTGGGATATACAGAAACAAGGTTCATGCGGCAAAATCGTTGACCGTATGGAAGCTCGCATCGACAGCGACGACCCAGTCAACAAAGCAGGTGTACTTTGGGTACGTGGCGACAACGTAATGAAAGGATACTACAAGAACCCCGAAGCTGACGAAGGCGTATTCAATGGCGAGTGGATGAACACTGGCGACATTTGTACGCTCGACAACGACGGCTACCTCTTCATCCGCGGTCGCGACAAGTCAATGATTCTCGGTCCTTCAGGTCAGAACATCTACCCCGAAGAAATCGAAAACAAGCTCAATCGCTTGCAATTCGTAGCCGAAAGCGTTGTTGTTGAACGCGAAGGCAAAATCGTAGCATTGGTTTATCCCGATTTCGAAGCAGCACGCCAAGCGAAAGTAGAGCGCGAAAAACTCGACGAAATTATGGACCTCAACCTCTCAGTGTTGAACCGCGACATACCCGCATACTCACGTGTGGCTCGCATCGAATTGCGCAACGAACCATTCGAAAAGACTCCCAAACAGTCGATTAAACGCTACCTCTACAAGTAAGCTAAATCGACTCCTGCATAAACGCATCGCGAGGGCGCATCAATTCAACTTGGTGCGCCCTCGCTGTTTATTATCGCTGCCTAAAACCGAAGCTACCTTTGCAGTCTAAAAATCTTAGACAGCTTATGAATCCTAAGCCGTCTAAGCTTCCAAAGGAACCCACTTTGGAGTGTGTTTCTCAACCCCTAAAACCACAAAAATGCGCTATTAGTTGTGGAAATGTATGATTTTTTACCACATTTCCACAACTAATAAGCATATTTTCGAGTGGGATTATTTCTTTTTTGGGGGTTCGGGAGCGAAGCGGTTGGGATAGTCGATGTGGATGCGTGGGCGTATCATCGCTCTGACTATGAGGAATATACCGCAAAGAATAAATGGCACGCTGAGCCACTGCCCCATATTCAATGCCATATCGGCTTCGAATGCTACTTGATCGTTCTTTACAAATTCGATGAGGAATCGGCAGCCGAACAATATGGTGAGGAATATGCCGAATATCAGCCCGGGGCGTTCTTCGGCGTTGCGCTTCCAATAGAGCCACATCAAGAGTCCAAAGAGTGCCAAATAGCACAATGCTTCATAAATCTGCGTTGGGTGGCAAGCCTGTCCGATGTAATTCATATGCCATTCGACTGAGCGTGGAAACATAAAGCCCCAAGGGAGTGTGGTTGCGTGGCCGTAGATTTCGGAGTTGAACAGGTTGCCTATGCGAATCAATGCGCCAACAAAGGCAGTGGGCACAACGATGCGGTCGAAGGTCCACAGCGGGCTCCGTTTGGTGGTGAAATATGAGAATAACAACACGCATAAGATGATACCTATCGTACCTCCATGGCTTGCGAGTCCCCCTTCCCAGATGTACAAAATGCGTATCGGGTCGGCAGCATATTCACTCCATTCGTAGAAAAACACATGCCCAAGTCGCGCACCGACGATAGTGCCGAGACCTATCCATATCAATAACGTTCCAAGCCAACTTTCGGGAGCACCTTCATGCTTGAACATCTTTTCGACAACCTTGTAGCCAACAGCGAAGCCGATGATAAACATCAGGCTGTACCAACGGATAGCCAACGGTCCGATACTGAAAATTATCGGGTCGGCAGTCCAATATATGTAACCAAGAATATTCGACATAATTATCTATTCAACAACGAAATACTCAATAAATATGAATTATACAAGATGTGCTATAAGTTCGTCACGGTCGCCTGCAAGGAAATTGATTACAGGAATCTCAATCATAGTGTAAGCACCAGGAGCCTGACGCATAGCTGCGCGAGCAGCTGATACGAGAATCTGAGCTGTGAGAGCCGGATTGTTGATTGACATATTGAACTCAAAGCGCTGATTTTGGGTGATGCCCGACACACCTTTACGCACCATATTAACGCCATGCCCCATATCCTTGACTTCGTCGACCGACTTCACTGCCATAACGTGAGTTTCGTCAGATGCGAAATATGGGTCTTGCTTCACTGCGGCTGCAACATCCTCAAGGCGTGCACCCTCTTCGAGCTCAACGTAAACCATACGGCGATGAATGCCAGTGCCCAAAGGAATGGTCATCGACAGAGCATTCTTTACGCCCGGTTTTGACTTAACGCAAACGGTGTGACCCATCGACATACCAGGGCCAAAATTAGTATATGTAATCCCTTTGGGAGCGGCAGCTTGCATCAATGCGCGCACCACAGAGTCACTTCCGGGGTCCCAACCAGCAGAAATCACAGCCACTTTGCCATTAGCCTTAGCAACGTCATCGAGGTCGCGACGCAACTGCGGAATCAACGAGTGAATATCGAAACTATCGACAGTGTTGATACCCTTTGCGAGGTATTCTTTGGCATATTTTTCACATTCGCGAGAAGGAGTGCATAGGATTGCCACATCTACCGCGCCGAGTTCATCAATATTGGTAACCACCTTATATGCAGCGAGTTCAGCTGGGATATTGGCAACAGAGCGGCGCACCACGCCAGCAATTTCAAAGTCAGGAGCCTCGCGCAATGCGTCGAGCACAAATTGTCCTATGTTGCCATAACCAACTATGGCGGCTTTAATCTTGTTCATCGTATAGCTTAGTTATCGTTATTCATATTTGTAGATTAGTCGATTGAGAGCGCTGGTAGCAGCAATGACAGCAAAAAACTGATTGCAATGCGGCGCTGCGTTCAGCCCAATCACTACTGCAAATTTAGTCATAAATATTTTAACTCAAAAAGTTTTTTGAATATCTCAAAACAGTTTATTAACTTTGCAGTAAATAAAGAAACAACCGACGCCAAATATGCCCCCCCAAAAGCATAGTTGACTTCGAACGAATTAAACAGCACGCGCCAATGAACCCACACAGTTTAGTCTCAATCGACGACTTAAGCAAGGACAAGATTATGCAACTCCTTGACCGTGCCAAATTTTTTGAAGAGCATCCCAACCACAGATTCCTCGCGGGGAAGGTTGTCGGGACGCTTTTTTTTGAGCCGTCAACTCGCACTCGCCTAAGTTTTGAAACTGCCGTCAACCGCCTCGGTGGCCGCATTATCGGCTTTTCCGACCCAAGTGCTACGTCGACATCCAAGGGCGAAAGCCTCAAGGACACTATCAAAATGGTTTCCAACTACGTCGACCTCATCATTATGCGCCACTACCTCGAAGGAGCAGCTCGCTATGCAACTGAGGTTACCGATGTGCCCGTGATAAATGCTGGCGACGGAGCCAACCAACACCCCTCTCAGACGATGCTCGACTTGTATTCAATCTACAAAACTCAGGGCAAGCTGACCGACCTAACAATCACACTTGTGGGCGACTTGAAATATGGCCGCACTGTGCATTCGCTGATTATGGCGATGAAATATTTCAACCCAACATTCCGTTTCGTTGCCTGCAACGAGCTGCGTATGCCTAAAGAATATCTCGATTTCTGCGATTCGCAAGGCATCAAATACACCGAGCACACCGATTTCTCAGCCGAAGTAATCGACAGCTCCGACATTATATATATGACACGCGTACAGCGCGAACGCTTCACCGACCTTATGGAGTATGAGCGCGTCAAGGACCTCTACACGCTCCACAATGCGATGCTCGACAATTCGCGCGACAACCTTCGCATATTGCACCCGCTGCCTCGCGTCAACGAAATCAACGTCGACGTCGACGACAATCCCAAGGCTTACTACTTTGAGCAAGCTCGCAACGGATTGTTCATGCGCCAATCGCTCATTTGCGAAGCGCTTCAAATCGACCCGCAGAGCGATTTCGCCGAATAACAGGCACCACGAGCGACACCTCCAGTCAACTCAGTAGCAACTCGAAAAAACAAAGTCAATCATGGCATCAGATAAAAAATCATTGGCAGTAGCCGCTCTCGAAAACGGCACCGTCATCGACCATATTCCAGCCGACCAGCTTTTCAAATGCGTCAAGATTCTCGACTTAGAGGGCCTCGACAAGCAGTTGACTATCGGCAACAACCTCCGCAGCGACAAACTCGGAGCCAAAGGCATCATCAAGATAGCCGACGTGACTATCCCTGAGCCTGTCATCAACCGCATCGCTCTTGTAGCGCCCAATGCGGTAATCAACCTCATACGCAACTATGAAGTTGTCGACAAGCGCCCCGTAAAGCTGCCCGACATGGTTGTAGGCATCGTTCGCTGCGCCAACCCCAAATGCATCACCAACAACGAGCCTATGAAGACTCGCTTCGACGTAATCGATGCAGAGCGTCGCGAAATTCGCTGCCACTATTGCGGCGTTACCGTCACTGGCGCCAAAGCCGACATCATCTAATCTGTCAGCACCCCCTGCCCTATCCGCTTAGGATAGTTGAAACGATAAATTCCAATAGCATCAATTGCACTATTATTACGAATGAAAGTCAACTGGAAACCAGGTACAATGATATACCCACTGCCAGCAGTGCTCGTGAGTTGCGGAAGCAGCATCGAACAGAGCAACTTGCTCACGGTAGCGTGGACCGGCACTATATGCACCAACCCTGCAATGTGCTACATCTCAGTTCGTCCTGAGCGATTCAGCTACCCTATGATTCGTGAAACAATGGAATTCACCCTCAACTTGACCACCGAAGCACTCGCCCACGCAACCGACTGGTGTGGCGTGCGTTCAGGCCGCGACTACAATAAATGGAAAGAAACAGGGCTAACCCCAGTGGAAGGAGTAGCTGTCAGCTGCCCATACATCAAAGAGTCGCCACTGAGCATCGAATGTCGCGTCAAGACCATTATGCCCTTAGGGAGCCACGACATGTTCATCGCCGAGGTAGTCAACGTGATTGCCGACGAAGGCCTAATCGACCCCACAACAGGCGCATTCGACCTTGCAAGCGCTGGACTTATCAACTACTCTCATGGGCAGTATTTCACTCAAGGCGAGCCAATTGGCCGCTTCGGTTGGACAGTCAAAAAGAAATAATCATTCCGCACGGAATCAAATAGTAACAATAATATAAAAACAGTATAAAAAATGCAAAAGGACACCGCTATTTTCGACATCATCAATCGTGAACATCAGCGTCAGAAAAAAGGAATCGAACTGATTGCTTCCGAAAACTTCGTCAGCGACCAAGTAATGCAAGCCATGGGCTCTTGCTTGACAAATAAATATGCCGAAGGTTACCCCGGTCACCGCTATTATGGTGGCTGTCAGGTAGTCGACGAAGCTGAGCAACTCGCAATCGACCGTTTGAAACAGATTTTCAATGCCGAATATGCCAACGTGCAGCCCCACTCTGGCGCACAAGCCAATATGGCAGTATTCATGTCAGTGCTTCAACCCGGCGACAAATTCCTCGGTCTGAACCTCGCTCATGGCGGACACCTTTCGCACGGTAGCCCCGTCAATTTCTCCGGTTTGATGTTCCAAGCACTCGAATACAACGTGAAAGAGGACACTGGACTCGTTGACTACGACCAAATGGAAGAAGTAGCGCTTCGCGAACGTCCAAAACTAATCGTTGGTGGTGCCAGCGCTTACTCTCGCGAATGGGACTACGCTCGCATGCGCAAAATTGCCGACGAAATTGGTGCTATATTAATGGTTGACATGGCTCACCCTGCAGGACTCATCGCTGCTGGTTTGCTCGACAACCCATTGAAATATGCTCACATCGTAACATCTACAACCCACAAAACACTTCGCGGTCCTCGTGGCGGTATCATCCTCCTCGGACAGGACTTCGACAATCCTTGGGGCAAAACCACTCCTAAAGGTGTTGTCAAAAAAATGTCGCAACTGCTCGACTCTGCCGTATTCCCCGGTGTGCAAGGTGGCCCACTCGAACACGTCATCGCAGCTAAAGCTGTTGCATTCGGCGAAGCACTCCAACCCTCTTACAAGGAATATCAATCGCAAGTTAAGAAAAATGCAGCCGTTATGGCTCAGGCCCTCGTCGACAAAGGCTACAAAATCATATCTGGCGGCACCGACAACCACTGCATGCTCGTCGACCTCCGCACTAAATTCCCCGAACTCACTGGTAAAGTGGCCGAAAAAGTGCTCGTCGACGCCGACATCACTGCCAACAAAAACATGGTGCCTTTCGACTCTCGCTCACCATTCCAGACCTCTGGTATCCGCCTCGGCACAGCCGCTATCACCACTCGTGGCGCCAAAGAGGAACTCATGGGCGAAATCGTTGAAATGATCGACACTGTGCTCTCTAACCCCGAAAACGACAAGGTTATCGCAGCAGTTCGCGAAAAAGTGAACAGCATCATGGTCGACTACCCAATGTTTGCTTACTAATCAATCCCTCATACATTTCTGTCATGTCGCTGGCATCATCTGCTACGGCATGACAGAACTATTTTCCGACAATTTTTGTTACACCTTAGAAACTAATATCCTCACATCATGAAAAACAAATCAGCCCTAATTATCGCCATTGGACTCGCCACGCTTGGGCTTCTAATGGGACTATTCATCAGCAACGGACTGAAATCCGTAGCCGAACGCAACCGCACCGTTGTAGTGCGCGGATTGGCAGAAAAAGAGGTCATGGCCGACAAAGTCACATGGCCATTAGTCTACAAATTGGTTGGCAACGACCTGCAAAAACTCTACTCCGAAATTGCCACCAACAACAAAACTGCCGTCGACTACCTCACATCAAACGGCATCACATCCGACGAAATCACAATCAATGCGCCCGACATCACCGACAAGCAAGCCGATATGTACGGCCCGCAAAACATCCCCTTCCGCTACACCGTCACATCAGTCATCACCGTCACATCCTCCAAAGTGGAACTCGTACAACGACTGATTCAGAAACAGGGCGAACTGCTCCAAAAAGGTATTGCCGTCATTGCAGGCGACTACAACTATCAGACGCTCTACGAATACACAGGATTGAACGACATCAAACCCGATATGATAGCCGACGCAACACGCAAAGCACGTGAAGCAGCCGAAAAATTTGCCGACGACTCAGGCAGCAAAGTAGGCAAAATCATGAGCGGCTCACAAGGGCAATTCACCATCGACAACCGCGACCCCTACACCCCATTCATCAAAAAAGTCCGCGTCGTCACCACCCTCACCTACTCCCTCGACGACTAACCCTTATGTGATAATTCTCACTCATTCTCACACTTTCTCACACCATTATCAAACAATAACAATCAGTCTAACAGAGAGTTAGGCTGATTTTCTCATTTTCTCACAACTATTGCGGTAGAAAAAGATGTATTCTGAAAGAATACTATTACTAATACTATATATATCAATAATATATATTATATATAATATATTTATTA
>JAGBWK010000032.1 GCA_017629835.1 Muribaculaceae bacterium
GAAGGTATGTCGTTCACCGAATTCTCTTACCAGCTCCTCCAAGGCTACGACTTCCTCCACCTCTACAACGAGCTTGAATGTCGTCTGCAGCTTGGTGGCTCTGACCAATGGGGCAATATGACTACTGGCACCGAGCTCATCCGTCGCATCAATGGCGCCGACGACGCATTCGCCCTCACTTGTCCCCTTATCACCAAAGCCGACGGTGGTAAATTCGGTAAAACCGAAAGCGGCAACGTATGGCTCGACCCACGTTACACCTCACCCTACAAATTCTACCAATTCTGGTTGAACGTAACCGACAGCGACGCCGAAAAATATATCAAAATCTTCACCGAACTCTCTAAAGAGGAAATCGACTCACTCATCGAGCAACAAAACGCCGACCCAGCTCAGCGCCCATTGCAAAAACGTCTCGCAAAAGAGATTACCACAATGGTCCACAGCGCCGAAGACTACGAAGCCGCTCTCGAAGCATCTAAAATCCTCTTCAGCAACAACACCTCCGACATCCTCCACCGCATCGACGAAGCCACACTCCTCTCAGTGTTCGAAGGCGTACAACAGTTTGAAATATCACGCGAAGACCTCAACGGCGAAGTGAAACTTGCCGACCTCTTGACCGACAAAGCCCAAGTATTCCCCTCAAAAGCAGAGCTTCGCAAACTCGCTCAAGGTGGTGGCTTCTCAATCAACAAAGAGAAAATTGCCGACGTCTATGCACCTGCCACCGAGCAGATGCTCCTCAACGACAAATACATCCTCATCCAGAAAGGTAAGAAAAACTACACCCTTCTGATTGTAAAATAACGTGACCACTGCACAGCAATTGCATCGTTCACACCAAACACAACAACTAACGACATGGAAAAAATTCAATCAGGTAAATACGTCGAAATGACCTACGACCTCTATCAGGTCAACGACGACAAAACAGAAAAACTCGTTCACCAATCAGACCCCTCCGACCCCGAACGATTCATCTACGGAGTGACTGAAGGTATGATTGAGCCCCTCGAAAAAGCAATCGAAGGTCTTGAAGTTGGTGGCAAATTCGACCTCGTAGTTTCATCCAACGACGCATTCGGCCCCTACGATCCCGAACAGATTGTAACGCTCGAAAAAGAAATGTTTGTAGTCGACGGAAAATTCGACAAAGAAATGGTAAAACCTGGCGCATACGTACCAATGATGACTGCCGACGGCTATCGCATCAACGGTCTCGTAAAAGAAGTTACCGCCAACGACGTAATCATGGACTTCAACCACCCACTTGCAGGCAAAGATGTTAGATTCGTTGGCGAAGTTACACTCGTGCGCGACGCAACACCCGAAGAACTCAATCCCGTTCACACCTGTGGATGCGGCTGTGGTTGCGGCGACGATTGCGGCTGCGGTGGCGACGATTGTGGCTGCGGCGAAAGCGACAAAAACTGCGGTTGCGGCTCTTGCGGCTGCTAACCCCACCCCATAAAGACCCAAATATAGGCTGCCTAACACCCGTTACGCAGCCTATATTTATTAACAGACCAGCAGCCCTCAACGCACCACAAATAATTTATTCTTAGCCAATCAACTATTCAGCTTATTTAACGCTGATTGTCGAGGTTTTTTTGTAACTTTGCGGATTATGAAAAAGTATAATCTTATCAATAATTCGCTCGGTTGGCTCTGTTTTATTATTGCAGCCGTTACTTACTTGCTGACAATTGAGCCTACAGCGAGCTTCTGGGACTGTCCCGAATTCATCGCTCAAGGATATAAACTCGAAGTTGGTCATCCCCCAGGTAACCCTATATTCATTCTCGCAGCGCGCTTCTTTATCAATTTTGCAGGAAGCGATCCGTCGAACGTAGCTGTGGCTGTCAACGTAATGTCAGCCCTGCTCAGTGCGGCTACCATCCTCCTGTTATTCTGGACTATAACCCACTTGATGCGACGCCTTATTGTCGACAGCAAGGATGAGGTTGTTTCCACTGCAAAAATGATTGTAATCATGGCTGCAGGCGTGGTGGGCGCTTTGGCTTACACTTGGAGCGATACGTTCTGGTATTCAGCGGTTGAGGGCGAGGTTTACGCTTTCTCGTCGTTCTGTACGGCGTTGGTTGTTTGGCTAATCCTTAAATGGGAGAATCGAGCAGACTTGCCGCATAGCGACCGCTATCTGATACTCGTAGCCTACGTTATTGGTATCTCTATCGCTGTTCACTTGCTCAACTTGCTGACAATCCCAGCGTTGGCATTGGTGGTATATTTCCGCAAAACCAAGAAAGAAATCACGCTCAAGAGCACGCTTATGGTGCTGTTGTTGTCGTTTGTAATCATAGCATTGATTCTCTTCGGATTGGTACCCGGTTTCATTGAAAACGCTCAATATTTCGAGCTATTCTTTGTCAACACTCTCGGTATGAGCTACAATTCTGGAGTATTGGTCTATGCACTGATACTTGTTGGGGTGCTCATCTGGTGCATCAATGCGCTTTACCGACAGAATAGCACTACCGAAATCCGCATTTCGTTTATTCTCAGCGTGTTGCTTTCGGGCATACCTTTCATTGGCAATTCGTGGGTGCTTCCAGTTGCAATTATGATTGCACTCATCGTCTATATGTTCAAGGCGAAAGCTCTGTCGGTGCGCCTGCTCACTATCTGTGCTCTCAGCATCCTTGTGATGTTTGTTGGCTATTCATCGTACGCTGTGCTGCTGATTCGCTCACATGCCAATCCGCCGATGAATCAGAATGCTCCCGACAACGTGTTCGCACTCAGTTCGTACCTCAACCGTGAACAATATGGCGAAACTCCCCTACTGTTTGGCCCGTCGTTCGCTTCAACTATCGAAATGACAGTCGACGGCAACGATGTTGAATACCGCTCATCGGAAGGCAAAACCGAATATGGCAAGGTGGTAAAAACATCGCCCGACCAGCCCGACGAATATGTCAAGCTCGAGCCGAAACTCAAATACAAAATGACCCCCACGATGTTCTTCCCCCGAATGTATAGCACTCAGGAAGGGCATGCTGAGGGCTACCTAAGTTGGATTGGCGAAACGAAAGAATCGCTCCCGACTAAGGATGTGACGATATACTTCGAAAAGGACGGCAAACCATTCAAGGTTAACGGCCAAGAATACACCGAACGCGTGGCTTGCCCAAGCTTTGTCCACAATCTGCGCTACTTCATTACATATCAGCTCAATTACATGTATTGGCGCTACTTTATGTGGAACTTTGCCGGACGTCAGAACGACATCCAAGGTCAAGGCGAAGTGAATCGCGGCAACTGGATTTCGGGCATACCGTTCATCGACAATGCTCGCTTAGGCGACCAGTCGCTCCTACCAAAAGAATATGGTGAAGGCAACAAGGGACACAACGTGTTCTACATGCTCCCACTTCTGCTCGGCTTGCTCGGTATCGTCGCTCAGATGATGCGCGGCATGGAGGGCGTCAAACAATTCTGGGTGGTATTCTTGCTCTTCTTTATGACAGGTATAGCTATCGTGCTCTACATCAACCAGCCACCAAACCAGCCTCGCGAACGCGACTATGCATTCGCTGGCTCGTTCTACGCATTTGCCATTTGGATTGGCCTCGGTGTTTATATGGTATGGCAGTTAATCCTTCAATTCATTGCCAAAGCAAAACGCAACGACGGCAAAATGCAAACCATTGCTGCCGCAGTGGCTGCCGTAGTAGCGCTAATCGTGCCTCTGCAAATGGTGTCGCAAACATGGGATGACCACGACCGCTCGGGCCGCTACACCACTCGCGACTTTGGTATGAACTACCTCTCGAGCCTCGACCAAAACGCAATTATATTTACCAACGGCGACAACGACACCTTCCCCCTATGGTATGCCCAAGAGGTTGAAGGCTACCGCACCGACGTCAGAGTTGTAAACCTTGCATATCTGACAACCGACTGGTATGTCAACCATGCCAAGATGCCAGCCAACGATGCCGCTGCAATCGAGTTCCAAGCTCAACCAGCCGACTACGCATACGACCGTCTGCAATACAATTTCATCGCGCCCGACACCTCAGTGTCAGTGCCAGTCGATGTATTCTCGTCGCTCAACGACCTCTACACATCGCCTGCAGCCGATGATCCACGAGGCATCCGCGTGATGCGCTATCCAAAAATGTATATACCGGTCAACCCCGACTCAGCATTGGCTCGTGGCGTCATAACCCCCGACCTTGCTGACCGAGCTAAGGACCATATCACAGTCGACCTCTCAGGATGTCGCGCAATAACCCTCAGCGAAGCCGTATCGCTCGACATGATAGCCCACGGAGCTATCGACGGCTGGAATCGCCCGACATACTTTGCAATGACCGTTCCCAACTCCTACTATCTCAACCTCGAGAAAAACCTCCGCAACACTGGTTTGGCTTATCAAGTCACCCCCGTTGAAGAGGAAATGGGTGTTTCGACCGACAAGATATACGACAATGTGATGAACAAATTCCGTTGGGGCGGACTCGACCAAGTAGGCAACGGCGAAATCTATCTCGACGAAACTGTGCGACGTATGGTCACAACCCACCGTTCTACCCTCGTCGATCTCATCACGGCGCTCTACAACGAAGGTGTCAGTGCACTTTACTACAGCACTGGCGACTCAACTGGAGTTGTTGCCAACGAAAATATGCGCGAATATGCCAACGACCGTTTCCGTCGTGCTGCCGATGTACTCAAGCTCCTCGACGAAAAGCTCCCCGTTAAGCACTCACCCTATTCAATACAGATAGGCCAACGCATTGCCGACCTCTATGTAGCAGTCGGAAGCGAGATGAACGATGCTGAGCTTGTCAACAAAGGTCTTGACGTATATATGCACGAGATTTGCCGCTATGCTGAGTATGTCAACTACTTCTCGAGCCTAATCGACGATGAAAACCGACGCCGCCAGCGCCGCTCACGCTTCAACGCCAAGCCCGCATCGCTGCGCTCGCTCAGCCTAACCACTATCGACCTCTACGCTCCCTACTACCTCTACTCGCTCATCCAATCATACAGCGATGCAGGTGGCGACATCGAACTGCTTCAGAAAACCCTCGACACTTACGGCACCGACCTCCTCGCCAAACTCGAGGCAATGCTCCCCTCCAACACAAAATAAGCTCAAACCTCAATACACAACCCTAACTCTCAACACAAAACTATCATCCCCAATACATAACAACTAACTACAACACTTCAGGTGTGCAATAAAATTTATTTAAAAATTACACACAATTTCATTTAGAATAACAGCAAACAACAAGATGAAGACGCAATTTGCACGTTCCTTACCGAGTCTTCTATCGCTTTCTTACATATATTTGGAAAGTACTCGAAAAAGATAAAAAAATAATTCAGGACGTTGCGACTACGTCGCCGGGCTAAGTTCGCTACCGCTCATCAAGCCTTGTGTCTTGACCCAATAAGGGCGAATATCCCTAACGCTGACTTCCAAATATATGACTAATAATGA
>JAGBWK010000033.1 GCA_017629835.1 Muribaculaceae bacterium
ATCGCGGGTTGGAGCAGTGGTAGCTCGTTGGGCTCATAACCCAAAGGTCAGAGGTTCGAGTCCTCTACCCGCCACCAAAACAAAGACGTTAGGCATTCCCGAGCGTCTTTTCTTATATCATCCCTATCATATAAAAAGGCAGGTACATCAACTCATTTTTCACCCTTCTGCAAATCTTTGGTATAAAACAAGTAACTACTCTTAATCCTTGCTGAGTATTTTAAAACAGCATAACTATCGATTTACCGCAAATTTCAAGCATGTCATTGTACTAGCTCTAAAAAGTAGATTTCTCACACAGCTTGTACAAACGACACGATATAATACTAATAGCTACATGTCAACGACCCCCTCTCCATCGTACAGCAATGCTACTAACCCGTCCTTGATTTTTGCAGTATTTTACACTCAACTTTTGCGATAAATTAGATTATCGATAAAAGTGCATAAAAAAAGCGAGGCGAGAATTCTCGCCCCATTTGAATGTTTTCACAACGGATATCCAACTCGGCCTGCACACCACGCCATCGAAGCTGTGTTTGATATGTCAAAGATACAAATTTAAAAGCAAATCACAACATCTTTATACTTGATTATGGGGGATAAAGGATAATAGCTTTGTCGAAGCGTTCGAGCCATTATTTCAGCTTGACTGCTCGATAAATCGAATATTCAAAAACTCGAGTACTCGATTGATTGAAGAGACGAGCGCTCGAATGGGGCGGATGCTCGAATGGGGGCGGAACGATGTGGTGGGAGGGATGTGGTGCGCTGGGGAGCAGTCGGGAGCTATGGGATAAGGGTGGGTATGTTGAGAGGGTGCGGAGGGGGTGGGGTGAAAATTTTCGTGATAAAAATTGGCGATTTTTTTTGTAGTCGCACGAATTTGCTGTAATTTTGCAGTCATAAAAATAAAATCGTAAAAATACTTTATTTTATATGAAACAGGATATGATTGTGATACTCGATTTGGGTAGCCACGAAAATACAGTTCTTGCACGCGCTATTCGTGCACTTGGAGTTTACAGCGAAATTTATCCCCATGACATAACGGCTGAAGAGTTGCGCGCTCTGCCTAATGTTAAGGGGATTATTATAAATGGTGGCCCAAACAATGTGATTGACGGCGTTGCAATCGATGTAAATCCTGAAATTTACAATATTGGTATTCCAGTTATGGCTGCTGGCCATGACAAAGCTTTGTGTGAGGTTAAGCTCGCTCAATTTACTGATGATTTTGATGCAATCAAGGATGCTGTAAAATCGTTTGTGTTTGATGTTTGCAAAGCTGAAGCTAACTGGAATATGACCAACTTTGTTAACGACCAAGTTGAGCTCGTGCGCCGTCAGGTTGGCGACCGCAAAGTGTTGTTGGCGCTTTCGGGTGGTGTAGATAGCTCGGTTGTGGCAGCATTGTTGCTCAAAGCAATTGGCGACAACCTTGTGTGCGTACACGTTAACCATGGTTTGATGCGCAAAGGTGAATCGGAAAACGTAGTTGAGGTGTTCCGCAATCAGTTGTGTGCAAATCTTATCTACGTTGATGCAACCGACCGCTTCCTTGGCAAGTTGGAAGATGTTGAAGACCCCGAAGAAAAACGTAAGATTATCGGTGGCGAATTCATCCGCGTATTCGAAGAGGAAGCTCGCAAACTCGACGGCATTGATTTCCTCGGACAAGGCACTATCTACCCCGACATCGTAGAAAGTGGTACTAAAACAGCTAAAATGGTTAAGTCGCACCACAACGTAGGTGGTCTGCCCGACGACTTGCAGTTTGAACTTGTTGAGCCATTGAAGCAGTTGTTCAAAGATGAAGTACGCGCTTGCGGTGTAGAACTTGGCTTGCCTTACGAAATGGTTTATCGCCAGCCATTCCCCGGTCCCGGTCTTGGCGTTCGTTGCCTTGGTGCAATCACTCGCGACCGTCTTGAAGCTTTGCGCGAATCAGATGCTATCCTTCGCGAAGAGTTTGCTATAGCTGGCCTTGATAAGACTGTATGGCAATACTTTACAGTAGTTCCCGATTTCAAATCGGTAGGTGTGCGCAACAATGCTCGTTCTTACGATTGGCCAGTAATCATTCGTGCGGTCAATACTATCGACGCTATGACTGCCACTATCGAAGAAATCGACTGGGCAATTTTGAAGAAAATCACTAACCGCATTCTCAATGAAGTTCCCAATGTGAACCGCGTTTGCTACGATATGTCGCCCAAACCCTCTGCGACTATCGAATGGGAATAAGATAGGATTGCTATAGAATATGCAGAGTAGGAGGTGAGCGGATGTCGGTTACCTTCTACTCTTCGTTTTTAGGAAACAGTAACTCAGTAACGAATTTACACGTCAATGGCACAACATAATCTGACGGGACAATGGGGCGAAAACCTTGCTTGCGATTTTCTTACCGCAAGAGGATACCATGTGGCTGAACGCAACTGGCGAGTGGGGCATTTAGAGGTCGATATTATTGCATTCAAAGGCGATAGAATCGTTTTTGTTGAGGTGAAGACTCGCAGCACTCACGCTGTCGATCCCCTCGAAGCCATTGACAGCAAGCGCATACGCCATTTGACTCGTGCAGCAAACGCTTATATCGTTGCCAACAATATCCGACACGAGGCTCAATTTGACCTAATACTGATTATAGGTGAGCCACATAGCGCAGTGGCTCCAGAGATAGAGCATATCCCTGATGCGTTTTTCCCGCCGCTGCGCACAATTCGTTGATTGGCGTCGACGGTTAGTTGTGGCGTAAAGAGTCGTAGATTTCTTCGAATCGGTCACGCAGTTCAGCCTCGTTTCGAATGATTGCCCTAAGGGCTTCAAGTCGGGCAGCATTTGGGCTGTCGGCAAACCATAGTTTTAGGTACCCACCTTCGGCATATTTTTCGTGCATATGTTCCACGGTGCGCCTGTAGTGACCCTCTTTGTCAAGATTTGGGTAATGCTGAAAGCCATACTGCACTGTGCGAACAATGATTTTCGTGGGGTCGATGAATCGGTCGGCCTCAGCCACAATCATTCCATAGATTGATCGGGGTTTGTGGTCGCTACTTGCGCGGTGGTCTTCAACGGCTTGTGCCATTATCTCGATTTGCTCGGCCGTAAACCAGTCGCGCAGACGGTTGTCGGCTTGCAGCATCTGACCAGATACAATGTGGTGAGTGCTCCGTTCGCCCACTAATCCGACGTCGTGGTACGCTGCGATTGCGTAAGCCATATTTATGTCAACGTCGTGATGCGAAGCGATGTCGAGGCTTTGCGCGATGACCATATCGACATGGTCGCGACGGTGAGCAGCATCAAAATTGTCGTACATCGGCAAAATCAAGTGCTCAATATATTCTCGAAGTTGGGGATTGATTATAGTTGAATTTTGTGTGTTTGCCATAGCGTAGTTGTTGCTCATCTATGAGTTGAAATTCGACGAACTTGCGCTCCACAGCGAACGATATAGATGTCGTGTGGTAAATTTTCGACTGACAATTGTTTATGCCCCTTTGCGATTCGCGCGCCGAGCATATTGAAAACCTCAATCGGGTGGTTGCCTGCACATCTCACGATGTTGCCATTTATGCAAAAGTCGTTGTCAAGATGTTCTGACACGATGCTGCTTTCAGGGGCGGCACTCATTTCAATCATATAGTAGCGCAATCCGTCGCCACCATTGACTCTGATGCTTGTGACGTCGGTAGGCACAGTGTATGTTGCAGTGGTGGGTGTGGTGCTGCTTGTGCTACCGATGCTCTCATTGTTGACGAGAAGGTAGCGAGTTCCTTTGCTGTTGCTCGTGTGGGAGTAAGTAAAAGTAAGCGTTTGCCCTTCGATTACGGGGATGTACATAGTAAAACCGCCTTGCAGATAGCCCGACGTGGAGCGTGAGGGATTGATGCGTATTGTGCCGCTGACGGTAATCGACTCAGTTTCTTCAAATCCTAATTCTGTTGCTTCTGAAAATGAGGTTTCGAATCGACCGTCGCCCATAGCGTTCCATACTTCGTTGTTGCTCATCATTTCGATGCTTGTTGCGCCCCACGTTTTGAAATCCCACTCTTTGCCCTCCTTAAATTGGCTGTTTGAGGGTGTTAGGTGCAGGGTGAAATTTGCGGTTGTGCCATTCTCAGCCGTCACTGTGAAAGTTGCATCGGCTGGCAGTTCGTCGATTGAGGGTACCGACATATTTGACACCGTAGCTTTGCTATTGTAGGGGGTGGCAATGACGTTGATTGCTGTTGCTTTCAATGGCAGTCGATAGCTGTATTCGTATGCTGTGACTTGGGTAGCCTCAACGCCGTTGACGGTGAGTGATGAGAGTGATGTGTCGCTGCTTGGGTCGGCGCCTATAAGTAGTGGATATGTGAGCGTGGCTCCTGTGCCATTCACCTTGCTGCTGGTTATATCAAGCACCTCGTCGGCAGCGTATAGAGTATATTCGTAAGGCACATTCACCTTGCCAGAAACTGGCTCAGAGAATGGCTCTTTGTAGATATTGCCCTTGAATGAGTAGGCTTTGGCATCGGACTGAGAGAAAATCTTTTTAACGCCTTCGCCGAAATAGTTGTGCTCAATAAGCACCTCGCTATCAATACGCGCATTGATGCCTGCAGAGTTGCCTACGCAGCAATAGTAGTTGTTGAAAACATGTATTGTGCCAAATCGAGCCATTGGCATACGGTTTTTACATCCAGCACCCCAGATGTTATTGGCCCACGTGACATTGAGGTTGTCTCTACCCTGAGTCGAAGCATCTTCGCTTCCACCGATAAGATTGCTGAATTGGTGAGCATAAGCACGTTCAGTATAGGCGAACGTGCACCATGAAACGGTAACAAAGTCGCTCTTTACTGTTATGTCGAGGTTGCCATCCATGCCGTCGGTAAAGTTGCAGTGGTCAATCCACAGGTGGTTTGTACCATTGATTACGGTAACTAAGTCCGCCCCACCGACATCCACTGGACCAGGCCCTATAAAATCGAGGTTGCGTATGATTATGTTTTCACAACCCGACAGGCTGAATAGCCCAGCGTTGCGGTAAGTTTCGTTATGGTCGTCGAGCAGCTCCATTAGTGTCATACGAGTGTAGTATTCGCCATCTTCAGCCACTTTTTGGCCATTGCTAAGGGTGCCACCTCCACCATTGCTGCTCATATTGTTTACACCAACTTCGTCGAGTGCAGCCTTCATTTCGTCGGTTACGAAAAATTGGGTGCACAGGCGAGCGTTGTTGACGCCAACTATTGTTTTGTTTTTTAGATTTTTAAAAGAGATTGAAGCAGAAACGATGAAATCGCCTTCCGCTCCGTCGAGTATTACTATGTCGTAATTATTGACAGCATCCCAAATCAGATTGCGCATATCGCCGCCATTGGATGTCAGCTTGATAATTTCGCCACCATCACCGCCACATAAATCGTAGTCGTCGCCCGAAGTCATCGAACTGCAGGTGGCCCAACCAAAGGGGCGGTTGAGGTCATATTTCGATAACTGGGCGTGGCATAGTAATGCCGACATTATCATAATTGTGCTGAGAACGAAACGAGTCATAATCGTATAGTTTACATGGTATGGTGATGCCTTCGACAGCGCAGTTTGTAGTGATGTAGATTTAGGCGATGCCGATAAGTTCGATTTCGAAGATGAGAGTTGAGCCGCCTGGGATGCGTGGCTGCGAGAACTTGCCGTAACCAGCCTCAGCAGGTACATAGATTTCCCATTTGTCGCCTATGTGCATCTGCTGCATCGCGATAATCCACCCCTCGATTAGGTCGCACAGACGGCAAGCCAATGGTGCGCCGCCGCGGCTGCTGTCAAACTTTTTGCCATTGATAGTCCACCCTGTGTAGTGGGCTACAATCACGCTGCGTGGGCGAGGCGTTGGAGAATTGGCATTCCCTTTCTTCAAAACTTTATAATATATGCCTTTGGGAAGCGGCTTTACACCCTCTTCTGTAGCTTTCTGAGCCAACCATTTTTTGTTAGCTTCGATATATTCTTGTTTTGCCATTGAATTAGGGGCGGTTTAGTTGCGGTGGGCAGGGCGGAGAAGGTCGTTGACCGTTTTCACTGGGTTGAATGTAGCAATAGGCACTTCGACAAATACGGTGGTCCAGTCGCTCATAGCGCCATTCCAAAGTCCGGGCAATTCGAGCGCTTTAAGCGTTTTGCCATGCAACGATTTCGATGAAATAAAGCCTGTTGAGGGGTCGACATGCTTGCGTAAGTCGAATTTCTTGCCTTCGATGTCGGTGATGTAGCAAACGAGGTCGACAGGATTGAAGTGAGTGGCGTCTGACATCATTGCTTTATATTCAGGATTGCTGAGGTCAATCTGGTTGCTTTCGAGGATTTGTGGCGATGAAGTGCCGTCGGCATTGTAGGCTAAATATGGGCCGCCGCCAGGCTCACCTTCGTTGCGTACCATACCGCAAACTCTCAATGGTCGATTGAGTTTGTTTTTGAGGAATTCGACGAGTTGGTCGTTGGTCATATCGTAGTCGTCGGGCATTGTAATACTCAATGTTTCGAGCATAAAGTCCATTATTTCAGCAAGGTCGCCAGCGTCGCAATTGCCTGAGTTGAGCATATCGATGTATTCCTCAATCTGGTCGTGGAGCATAATGAGGTAGCCGCCAAGCACCTTCTTGTATTCAACCGTGGCAGCGCGATTGGCATCGGGCACTACATTGTCGATATTCTTTATATATACAACTGTTGAATCGAGGTCGTTGAGGTTTTCAATCAGTGCGCCATGTCCGCCCGGACGGAATATCATTTTGCCCTCTTCGCGGAATGGGGTGTTGTCGGGGTTAACAGCGAGAGTGTCGGTCGATGCTTTTTGTTCCGATAGTGTGACGTGAAATTTAGCACCAGAACTCTGTTCGAGCGTTGGAACTACGTTGGCAAGGGTTTGCTCGAATTTAGCGCGGTGGTCGGGCGACACGGTGAAATGCACGTTCACGTTGCCCTCTTTGTCGGCTACAGTTTGCAGTCCTTCAACCAATTGCTCTTCGACTGGGGTGCGGTCAACGCCCTCGCCATAGTGGTGGAATTTCAGCAAGCCTTTGGGTAGGTTGCCGTAGTTGAGACCTTCGGGATTGATTATAGCGGAGATGACCTCTTTGAATCGGCGCTGCTCAATCATTTGCTCAGCCGAGAGCCCGTAGAGAGCTGCGAGGCGTTCGTTGAGGTCGGAATAGAATGCAAAATTGGCTATGTTGGCTATCACCTCAGCTACATCGGAGCCCTCTTTTGGTTCATTTTCGCTACCGTCGACAAAGGCAAACAGCGATTTGAACATTCGGGAAGCAGCTCCAGAGGCTGGCACCATTTTAGTCACCTTGCCACCTTCAGCCAAGTATTGCTCCCAGCGTTCGATTGCATCTTCGCGTGTGGCATCGTCGAGCAGAGTGATGCCGTCGTCGGGCGTAGCTGCCGATAGGAGTTCAAGGTAAGGGAATCCGGTTTCGAAACGTTTGATTTGCTCTTTTACGGTTTCTTCTGCGATGCCTTTTTGGGCTAAAGTCTGAAGGTCTTGTTCGTTTAACATATTATGTTTGGTTTTGTAGTTATCTTATTGTTATGTTGTGATTTATTGTGGTCAAGTAGATGTTAGCGCGTCATACGTTTGAGCAGGTTGTAGGATGGTACGATGCCCAATTCGCCAGCACGAGAGAGGTCGGCAGAGCCAGCTTCACGGTTGCCTAAACGGAAATAAACGTAGCCGCGATTGTAGTATGCTTCGCCAAAGTCGGGCTTCAGTTCGATAGCTTTGCTGTAGGCACTAAGAGCCGACGTTAGGTCTTGCATCTCCATATAGAGGTTTCCTTTATTGAAATAAGGGAATGGTGAGCGGGGCGACATTTCGCTGACTTTGTCGTAATCGGCAATAATTTTTTGCAAAGTCATACGTCGATTTTCGATAGCCAAGCGTGTTTCGGTAGAGGTTGCTTCGCTGTCGGGTGTGGCGGTGGCAGCGAGTTGACGCTCGGTTGTCACAGCGCGCACAAAATATGCCAAAGTAAAGTCGGGTGCCATAGCGATAGCAGCGTCAAGGTCGGCCAAAGCCGCTTCGTAGTTACGCAGAGTGAAGAAATCCATGGCGCGAGCGAAATAGTCGATAGCGCGAGGCGCATGGGTTGCCAATAGTGAGTTGTAATAGTCAACCGAGTTGAAATGGCGGCTGATGACATCTACGTCGTTGTAGGCTGGCTCTGCATTGGTAATCTGCAATAGCATACGCAGTTGGCGAGTAGAATTTATGCGGTCGATTTCCTGCATATAGTAGGTCGACGGCGCCAATTCGGTAGGCGAAGAGTAGAACGAAACGATGAATGATGCGGCCGTAGCTACAGTCACGTTGTGGTCTTGCACACGTCCGCGGATGCTTTTATTGTTGAATTCCTGTTCCTCGTCGATGTCGTTGTCGATTGTAAGTAGCGTAGTGAAGCGATTAGCAAAGATTTCCGACGGGTCGGTAGTGGTTCCAGGCTCTGTGGTGGCATCGCTGTTGGGTTTTGCTGATGAAGTGCCTGCAGCGGTGTTGGGTTTCGCTGATGAAGAACCAGTGTCGGAGTTGGTGTTGTCGGAGTTTTCAGCTAATTCGCGCGCGGCATCATATTTGGCAATCTCCTCTTTAGAGAGCGCCAATGCTTTGTCGTAGTCAGCAATAGCTTTTTTGCGCTCACCCATTTCGTCGTAAATCTCAAATCGGGCAAACAGTGGCGCTGAATATTCGGGAAATGCTTGTATCACATAGTTGATGTCGTCGAGAGCGGCAGTGTAATTGCGTGTCTGACGGTAGAGCATGGCGCGATTATAGCGCGAGCGAATGTCGTTGGGGTCGATTTCGAGCACTCGGGTGAAGTCCTGTATCGCCTTGTCGTTGTCGTTCACTTCGGCTCGTAGCAAACCTCTATTAAAGTAGGCTACGGGATTCAATGGGTCGAGCGTGATAGCATAGTCGTAGTCGGCCATTGCCCCAAAATAGTCGTCGAGATTGTAGCGTAAGAATGCTCTATTGATAAAGAATCCGGGATATTTGGGTTGCAAGCGAATAGCTTCGTTCATGTCGTCGAGAGCCGCCGCGAAGCTTTCTTTATTGTTGTGTCTTAGTGCTATAGATGCTCGAAGCACGTAGGCATTGACCGAGTTTTTGTTAAGCTCAATAGCGTGGTCAAGATCGGCAGCGGCAGCTATCGTATCGCCCATAGCAAGTTCTACTTTGGCGCGCCCAACGTATCCGTTGTCGAAATTGGGATGAGCCTTCAGCAGCGATTCGTAAGTAGCAACAGCACCTTCGTAGTCCTCAACTTCCTCTTGCGCCATAGCCTTGTTGAACATAATCTGGCGGTTGTCGGGAAGTTGCTCCAATGCTTTGTCGTAGTCGGCAATAGCGTCGTCGGTGCGCCCTAAGTTTTGCAGCGCTACGCCGCGCACTTCGTAGGCATCGGAAATGAATGGGTTAAGCTCGATTGCTTTGGATGCATCTTCTTCTGCGCCACGAAAATCTTCGAGATTCAGCTTAGCAATTGCACGAAAGAAATATGGCTGAGCCAAGTAAGGCTTTGCTTCGATTACGCGGTTAAAGTATTGAATAGAGAGCATATAGTCCTCGAAATAAAGGGCGTTTTGCCCCACGCGCATCACCTGCTCAGTGTTAATCTGAGCATAGGACGGCAGCATAGAGAACCATGCGAGCATCAACGACAGAATAATTCGTAGCGTAGATTTCATAGCACAAAAATACATAAAATCCTCGGAATAAATGCAATTATCGGCCTATTGTTTTGCTCAATCTCTGCTTTTTAGCTAAAGTATGGGCGATAAAGTAGTCGCTATATCGATTTTATTTGTAATTTTGCGTTAATGTTGAATTCAAAAACGAATTGAAAAATGAAAAAATTAGCAACTGTTATAGCAATATTTGTGTTTGCTACAATGTGCGTAATGGGTCAAGAGTCCGATCTCTTTCAGCAAAAGCGGATTGACCTCTACGACATTGATAATATGCCAAATTCGAAAGGTGATAATCACAAGGACTCCATTGAGAACAACCGCATTTGGCGTGTTGAACAGCCCCGTATGTATCTCTATACTCCCGGATTGGAGGAGCGCACTGGCGCAGCTGTAATCGTAATCCCCGGTGGCGGATACATAAAACAGGCCTATGAAACGGCTGGCGTGAGCTTTGCAAAATGGCTCAATACGTTTGGCGTGACAGCGTTTGTGCTGCTGCACCGATTGCCGAATCAGGACGACCTTATCGACCCCTCGATAGCTCCAGTTATGGATGCACAACGTGCAGTGAAATGGGTACGCGCCCATGCTGCCGAATATGATATCGACCCCGATAAAATCGGCTTAATGGGGTGCTCGGCAGGTGCTCACATAACAGCTTGTGTCAATGTGGCTAAGGAGGATTATAGTCGTTGTAATGACGAATTGGATACGGTAAGTTGCCGTCCCGATTTTGCAATACTCGTTAGCCCTGTGGCAAAAATCGAGGGGCTGAACATCAAGCAGCGCGATTGGGGTGGTGATGCACAACGACTTGTCGACCGATTCCCTATCAACACTATGATTGATGAATCGACAGCACCAATGCTGATGATTCATTCGTCGAACGACCGCACAGTGACACCCTTCAATAGTGTCGAAATCTATAAAGCCCTTCTGCAAGCAGGCGTAAAAAAATCGTCGTTGCATATATTCCCATTCGGTGGTCACAGCATTTCGTTGCGCAGCCAGCCCGGCTCTACTGCTTTATGGCCGGCAATAGCTGAAGCTTGGATGCGCGAATTGGAAATGATTGGCGAGGTTAGGAAATAACGCTTAATGAAACTGCTTTACTGAAATAATCTCGGCATAAAATAACCAATTTCTGAAAAAATTCTTAAATTTGTGGTTGTTATGAGTGACGCATTCAAAGAAGATATCGAGAAAGCCTGCGAGGTGCTTCGCCAAGGTGGTGTAATCCTTTATCCTACCGACACGGTGTGGGGTATTGGTTGCGATGCTACCAATGCCGAAGCCGTTGAGCGGGTCTATCGCATAAAGCAGCGCGACGATTCGAAAGCACTCGTTATCTTGTTGGGCGACCGACGCGATTTGTGGCGCTACGTCGACGACGTGCCTGAGATTGCTGAGCAGTTGCTCGATGTCACTGTTCGTCCGACAACGATTATCTACGACCATGCTCGCAACATTGCCCGCAATGCTGTTGCCGAAGATGGCTCAGTAGCTATTCGTGTCACCGACGAAAGTTTCTCACGCGCCCTATGCCGACGATTCCGCCGACCTTTAGTGTCAACCTCGGCCAACATCAGCGGAAAGCCCACGCCTGCTACATTCAGTCGTATTCCCGATGAAATCAAGCAACAGGTTGACTACATCGTTGAAGCGCGTCGCAACGACACAACGCCTGCTCGGCCCTCTATTATAATGAAAATATCTTCCGACTCAACATTCAAAATCATTCGTAAGTGACAACAGAATCCCGACAAAGAGCAATGTATGTGGTCGGCGATTACCTGATGACCACTTTGGCTATGGTGTTTTTCAACATCATACGCTTTGAGTGGTTTGTTACACTGAAATGGAGCTCGTCGCTTTGGGATTTTTTGATGACGCCACCAGTGCTTAGGGGCATCATCTTCATTCCGTTGGCGATGCTCATAATTTACTATCTGTCGGGCTATTACTATAATGTCACATTCCGTTCGCGCATCGAGGAATTCTTCAACACGTTGTTCTCTACGTTTGTTGGCTCAGTGATAATCTATTTCGTGGTCGTGGCCAACGATATGATTGAAGAACGTGGCGAAATTTTCGACCTAATTATGTGCCTGTGGGCGGTGATGTTTGCGTGCTTATACGCTGTGCGACTGATGATTACGCTATTGGTAGTGCGTCGTGCACAGTATGCTCGCGAGGGTTTCCCGACGCTGATAGTCGGCACATCGCGCTCAGCCGCTTCGCTTGCCTACGAACTCAACACATTACGCACACCTGTAGGGTTCAACGTGGTTGGCTTTGTGACTACCGCCGATATCGATGCTGCTGAAACTAATATAGCCTCCGAGACTGGTCTGCCCGTCTACGACCTCGCAGAACTCAACGACGTTTGCACAGAGCTTGAGATAAGAAACGTAATCGTGATGCCTCATCATCATGGGGTACACGCCACAATGGAGCTTCTCAATCAAGTCTATCCAACTGGATGCGCTATCTATATTTCGCCATTCTTGTTTCAACTCATTTCAGGCAAAGCACGCTACGGCAATGTGGCAGGTGAGCCACTTGTAAATATCTCGCACCCAGGCATCTCGGCAATGACTGCATGCTGCAAGCGAGCTGCCGACTTGGCTATTTCTGCGCTTGCATTGATTCTGTTGATGCCGTTGCTGATAGGGATTGCGATAGCCATTAAGTGCGATTCGCGAGGTCCAGTGTTCTACAAGCAAGAGCGCATCGGCTTCCGCAAACGCCTTTTTAATATAATAAAATTCCGTACGATGTATCCCGATGCTGAGCCCGACGGCCCAGCATTGTCAGCACCCGACGACCCACGAGTGACACGCTTAGGTCGCTTCTTGCGCAAATATCGACTTGATGAACTTCCCCAATTCTACAATATCCTGCGCGGCGATATGTCGCTTGTAGGCCCACGCCCTGAACGCCAGTTCTATGTGGATCAAATAGTGAAGCGAGTGCCTTACTATTCGATGCTGCATACCGTACGCCCTGGCTTGACATCGTTGGGCATGGTTAAATATGGCTACGCAATGGAGGTCGACGAGATGATTGAGCGACTTAAATACGACCTTATGTATCTCGAAAACATGTCGATGCTACTCGATTTGAAAATCATACTTTACACAATACGCACAGTGTTGACTGGCAAGGGGGTATAACCTTCCAACATTTTAGGTACAATACGACAATTTCTAATGGCAACAAGACCCAACGATAAGAAAACTCCCGAATGGATGATGCGATTCCTTGTGTGGCGCGAACGCCATATTAAGGAGAAAAATTTCGTACTGCTTTTGGCGCTTGTGATAGGCGTGCTTTGCGGCTTCGCTGCTTTGGCGCTTAAATCATTGATTCATGCCATAGCTGGCGTGCTCACAAGCCACGTGGCAGTCAATACTGGTAACTATATCTACTTAATATTCCCACTGATAGGTATCATAATCGCAGGGTTGTTTGTTCGCTACATTGTTAAGGATAACATTTCGCATGGTGTGACCCGAGTGTTGCATGCCATTTCACAAAAAAAGAGCCGCCTGAAGGCCCACAATATGTATTCTTCGATTGTAGCCAGCTCGGTGACAATCGGATTTGGTGGCTCGGTCGGAGCAGAAGGCCCGATTGTGTACACTGGCGCAGCAATTGGCTCCAACCTCGGTCAGTGGTTTCGCATGTCGCCACGAGTATTGATGATTCTCGTAGGCTGTGGTGCGGCAGCAGGTATTGCAGGCATATTCAAAGCGCCGATTGCAGGATTGCTGTTCACCATTGAGGTGCTGATGCTCGACCTTACAGCCGTGTCGGTAATGCCTCTGCTTATTGCGTCAATCACCGGTGCAACAGTGGCTTACGTGTTCACAGGCTATAACGTAGAGTTCTCGTTCGAACAGACCGAAATGTTCCTTGCCAAGCGTATTCCGTTTGTAATTGCGCTGGGCGTTTTCACCGGATTGGTGTCGCTCTATTTCACCAAGGTGATGAACATGATGGAGAATTTCTTCAAGAAGAAACTTGCGACGCCATTGAAGAAAACAGCATTCGGTGGCATAGTGCTGGCTGTGTTGGTGTTCTTGTTCCCACCGCTCTATGGCGAAGGCTACGAAGCTATCAACGGACTGTTGGCTGGCGATCCGTCGTCGATAGTCAACGGTTCATTATTCTATAGCGAGGGGCATGACACATCATTTATAATACTGTTTATTGCTCTGATTGTGCTGACCAAAGTGTTTGCAACGTCGGCAACCAATGGCGCTGGCGGTGTGGGTGGTACATTCGCTCCGTCGCTCTACGTTGGCTGTATGGCAGGATTCCTTTTTGCATTCACCGTCAACAGCCTCGGCTTCGACATCGGACTTTCAAACAAAAATTTCGCACTCATGGGTATGGCAGGCGTAATGGCAGGCGTAATGCACGCCCCCCTAATGGCAATCTTCCTTACCGCCGAAATGACTGGTGGCTACGACCTATTCTTGCCGCTGCTGATTGTTTCGACAATATCATTCGTCACCATTCGCGCATTCACCCCCTACAGCATCTACACCATGCGTTTGGCTCAGCGTGGTGAATTGTTGACTCACCACAAAGACAAAGCTGTATTGACACTATTGAAAATGGATAGCGTGATAGAAACCGATTTCTTGACCGTCAAACCCGAATGGAATCTGAAGCAAATGGTCGATGTAATCAGTCAATCCAACCGCAACCTATTCCCAGTAGTCAGTGATAAAAACGAACTACTCGGGGTAGTCCTGCTCGATGACATCCGCAATATTATGTTCCGCCCCGACCTATATAAACGAATGAAAGTCAGTCGCTTCATGAGCATTCCACCCGCTAAAATCGAAGTTGGACAATCAATGGATCAAGTGATGAAAATGTTCGACGATACAGGCGCGTGGAACCTGCCCGTAGTCGAACAAGGACGATACGTAGGCTTCGTATCCAAATCCAAAATCTTCAACTCCTACCGCCGCGTCCTCCGCCACTACAGCGACGACTAACCCCCATTCGAGCATTCGTATCTTTGGATAGTCGTCTCTTCGAGCAGTCGAGTACTCGAGTATTCGAAGATTCGATCTATCGAGCGTTTAAGTAATCGAGCGTTCGAGTAGTCGAGTAATCGACCTGAAATAATGGCTCGAACGCTTCGACGAAGCTTCAAAGAAGCGGTTGCGAGGAAAAATAAGCCAAAAATATTTCGATAAATTTGATTTTGTTGGAGATATTAGCTAACTTTGCAAAGTTTTTCGAACGACAAAGCTATGGGAAAATTCACCGAATTCAAATTGCCCTTAAAAAGCATGCCCGTAGGTACTCATGACTTTGAGTACAAACTTGGCAAGCAATTTTTTGTCAATATGGAGAACAACGACGTGCGCAACGCCAACCTTGACGTTAAGCTCGATGTGGTCTATAAAAACGACTGCTACGACCTTACATTCAAGATTGAAGGCGATGTGACCGTTGCTTGCGACCGCTGTCTCGACGACTTAGTGTTGCCTATCGCAGCATCGTATCACATCATCGTGAAATATGGCGATGATTACAACGATGAAAGCGACGACTTCTTGGTTATCCCCGACAGCGACAACTATCTCAACGTGGCTTATATGCTTCACGACACTGTGGCTCTCGCCATACCTATCAAGCATGTACACCCAATGGGAAAGTGCAACCGCGCGATGAGTGCAATCCTCAAAAAGCACCGTTCGACGGTCGACAATCCCGAAGAGATTGAAATAGATATCGACGACTTCGACACCGAAGCCGACAATTCCAACGAAGCCCCAACCGACTCTCGCTGGGACAAACTTAAAGACTTGAATTTCAATTGAAACTAATAAACAAATATAACAATGGCACATCCTAAACGAAAACAATCAAAAACTCGCACAGCTAAACGTAGAACTCACGACAAGGCTGCTATGCCCACTATCGCTATCTGCCCTAACTGCGGCGCTTGGCACGTTTACCACTGTGTTTGCAACGAATGCGGTTACTATCGCGGTCGCGTTGCTATCGAAAAAGCTGCTGCCGTATAATATATAAAGTAGATTTGTGTGCTCGCGCTCAGCGAGTGCACAGACTCTGACTTTATAGCGCAAGTTGCTTAGGCAACAACATGCGGCATCAACATTTTTATTTGAAATTAGACCGGAGACGGAACCCGGTCGATGGATGGTTGAATCAGAAACACCTCAACAGTTGCAAACATGAGGGATATTAACCTCCAATATCGAAACGGCATCACTCCCACTCCAACTGAACTTAGTGGGGGATGTTATTTCGTATGTATATGTTATCAATTCTACTTGTCGTATGAATTGATACATTGATGAATAGGTACAATTAAACTACGCAAATTTTGCAATATTAAGAAAATGCTGAACGCAAAAATCTCAGGTATAGCATCTTACGTTCCCGACGACATTCTTGACAACGAAATGCTGTCGAAGATGGTCGATACCACTGACGAATGGATTACAACTCGCGTAGGGATTAAGGAACGACGAATTCTTAAGATTGAAGGTGAAGGCTCTTCATACCTCGGAGCTAAAGCTGTCGAAAAACTTTTAGCTGAAACTGGCACAAGCGCCGACGAGATTGAACTCGTAATCTGCGCAACGTCGAACCCTGATTACCGATTCCCTTCTACAGCTTCAGTTATCTGCCAAAAAGCTGGACTGAAAAAGGCTTATGCCTACGACATCCAAGCTGCTTGCGCTGGCTTTATCGTAGCTCTCGAAGATGCTGCTGCATATATCAAATCTGGACTTCGCAAAAAAGTAATCGTAGTAGCTGCTGAAAAAATGTCGTCAATGGTCGACTACACCGACCGCGCCACTTGCCCTCTGTTTGGCGACGCTGCTGCCGCAGTGCTCGTTGAACCAACCGAAGAGAACGTAGGCGTAATCGACGCTGTGTTCCATGTCGACGGCTCTGGCCGCGAACATCTTCTGATGAAAGCTGGCGGCTCTGTCAAGCCCGCATCAGTAGAAACAGTTATGGCTGGCGAGAACTTCATCTACCAAGAAGGTCGTCAAGTTTACAAACACGCCGTAACCGACATGCTCACATCTTCGCTCGACGTCATGAAGCGCAATAATCTCACAGTCGACGACGTCGACTACCTCATACCCCACCAAGCTAACCTTCGCATCATCGAAGCCGTAACCTCTCGCGCCGGATTCCCCGAAGAAAAAGTATTGGTCAACATTGAGCACTACGGCAACACCTCAGCTGCCTCCATTCCGCTCTGCTTAGACGAATACAAAGGCAACCTCAAAAAAGGCGACAAACTGATTCTAACAGCCTTTGGAGCAGGATTCACATGGGGGGCAATGTACTTGGTTTGGAGCATCTAACTCCAACAACGGCCACATAACATACAAACGGGAAAGGCCGAAAGTCTTTTCCCGTTTTCTTTTGAAAACCATATAAAATCAATCGCTAGACTCCTATTCATTAATCAAACCACTCCCAACTGGCACAATACCACTGGTTTTAGAAATCATAACCGCATACCAATAAAAAACATAATCATGGCAGAAGAACTGAACGACAATCATAGAGCAGGATTCGTCAACATAGTTGGCAACCCCAATGTGGGTAAATCAACATTGATGAACGAACTCGTTGGAGAGCGTATGAGCATCATCACAGCGAAGGCTCAAACCACTCGCCACCGAATAATGGGCATCGTCAACACTGCGGATTATCAGATTGTATTTTCCGACACTCCCGGTGTGCTTTCTCCCAAATACAAACTACAGGAAAGCATGCTCAACTTCTCGGAAGGCGCCTTGACCGACGCCGACGTGCTCCTCTACGTGACCGACGTGGTTGAAGACCCTACAAAAAATGCCGAGTTTCTCAGTCGCGTTGCCAAAGAAAAAGTGCCAGTACTGCTTGTTATTAACAAAATCGACCTTCTGAAATCGCAAGCCGACCTTGAAGCACTCGTAATGCGTTGGAAAGAGTTGCTCCCCAACGCTGAAATATTCCCAACGTCGGCTACCGAACGTTTCAACGTCAACAATTTGATGACTCGTATTGTTGAACTATTGCCACCCTCACCACCCTATTTCGGCAAAGACGCGCTCACCGACAAGCCGGCCCGCTTCTTCGTCACCGAAATAATCCGTGAAAAAATCCTTCTCAACTACGACAAAGAGGTGCCATACTCTACCGAAGTGCTCGTCGAAAAGTTTGACGAAAAGGATAATTCAATCCATATCATGGCAGTGATATACGTTGAACGCGACTCGCAGAAAGGCATACTCATCGGAAAAGGGGGCGCTATGCTGAAACGCGTTGGCTCTGAGGCTCGCAAGGACATAGAAAAATTCTTCGACAAACGAATTTTCCTCGAACTATACGTAAAAGTTGAGCCCAATTGGCGCAACCGCGAAAACAAGCTCCGTTCATTCGGTTATATCGAATGATTTCCGATTGGCTTAAATCAGCACATATCTATCAAGCAACATTCCGATTGGAGGTTCCGATTGGAGACGCCTCTCCGATTCGGTTGATTGCCACATAATTTGCAGAAATAGAAGATTTAAGCTAACTTTGCAAATATAATTATGGAAACTCTTGGCCGTGAGTTGCCAAAGGGTTTCACATCACGTAAATAAGTCACAACTAACAATAATGTCACAACTTATAGCAATCGTTGGCCGCCCAAACGTGGGCAAGTCTACGCTCTTCAACCGACTGACCCAAACACGCACAGCAATCGTCGACCCGACTGCTGGCACAACTCGCGACCGCCAATATGGCAAAGTCGAATGGGTTGGTAAAGAGTTTTCAATCGTCGACACAGGGGGGTGGGTAGTCAACTCCGAGGACCTGTTCGAAGGCGAAATCAACAAACAGGTAGAGCTCGCAATCGAGCAAGCCGACGAAATCCTGTTTGTAGTCGACGCAATGAACGGTGTTACCGACCTCGACGACCATGTAGCCGAAATCTTACGCAAATCAAAGAAGCCCGTACTGCTCGTTGCCAACAAAGTCGACTCTAACGATTGGCTCTACAACGTCCCCGAATTCTACAAACTCGGTCTCGGCGAGCCATATCCCATTTCGGCAGTCAGCGGCTTCGGCACTGGCGACCTTCTCGACCAAGTTGTTGCCAAATTACCCGAGGTTGACCACGACAACGAAGAGGTGCTGGAGGACATCCCTAAATTCGCTATCGTTGGCCGCCCAAACGCCGGTAAATCATCTATTATCAACGCTTTCATCGGCGAAGAACGCAACATTGTAACCAACATCGCAGGCACAACTCGCGATAGCATCTACACCCGATACAACAAATTCGGCTTCGATTTCTATCTCGTTGACACTGCCGGCATCCGCAAGCGCAACAAAGTGCACGAGGACATTGAATACTACTCAGTGATTCGCTCTATCCGCGCAATTGAAGCTTCCGACGTCTGCATCCTTATGATTGACGCCACTCGAGGCATCGAAGCGCAGGATGTTGCTATCTTCTCGCTGATTCAGCGCAACAAGAAAGGACTCGTGGTTTGCGTCAACAAGTGGGACCTCGTTGAAGACAAGTCGCAACAGGCTATCAACACAATGGAGAACGCTATCCGCAGCCGCTTTGCACCTTTCACCGACTTCCCAATCATCTTTGGTTCAGCGCTCACCAAGCAACGCATCTACCGCGTAATCGAAACTGCCGTTGAGGTTTACAACAATCGTCGTCGAGTTGTCACAACATCACAACTCAACAACAAGTTGCTTGAGGACATCGCTGCATTCCCACCGCCATCAAACAAAGGCAAGTTCGTGAAAATCAAGTATATCACAATGCTCAAAGATGCACAAATCCCAACTTTCATATTCTTCTGCAACCTTCCTCAGTGGGTTAAAGAGCCTTACCGTCGCTTCCTTGAAAACAAGATTCGCGACCATTGGGATTTCCACGGCACTCCAATCAGCGTATTTATGCGCGAAAAATAACGTAATGTTGAATCTTATCGTCAAACTTTTCATTGTCATCTTGTTGAGTTGTGCTCTTCCAGCCTACGCTCAACAGGATGACAATGTCGTTAATTCAACATCACAAAACCTCAACGATTCAATTCTCAGTCAGCCAAGAGCACCTTTTGCAGCATACAATCCTACGGCTTCGATGCCGCTATCCTCTGGCGAAAGATTCTTTCGCAACAAGTATGTGCAAATGACCTACATCGGTGTGCCTTTGGTTGTTGCCGGCATTGCTACACGAGGATATGCTTCCGAAAAATTCAACCACCTGAGCCAATCGTTTGCCCCCGACTTTAACTACACCTACGACGAATACCTGCGATTCGCTCCTGCCGCCGCAATGTTAGCAATGAAAGCGTGTGGCGTAAAAGGGCGCAGCTCGTGGGGGCGTATGCTCGTTTCCGACGCTTTCTCTGTAGCATTAATGGCAGGAACCGTCTATGGAGTCAAACACACTATCACCACCGAACGCCCCGACGGCTCCGACTTCAACTCATTCCCCTCGGGCCATTCAGCCACGGCATTTATGGCTGCTCATATGCTGCACAAAGAGTATGGCAACGTAAGCCCTTGGATTAGCGTTGGCGGATACGCCGTAGCAACCGCCACTGGAGCGACTCGAATGCTCAACAACAAACACTGGATGTCGGACATATTAGCAGGAGCTGGAATCGGCATTTTGGCAGTAGAATTCGGCTACCTGTTTGCCGACCTCATTTTCAAAGAAAATGGGCTTGAAAACTTTATTGAGCCCGATTTCTCAATACCTCAACGCCCCTCAAATGTCGGTTTAACAATGGGTTTATCGCTACCACTTGCATCTCTGCAAATCGGCGACGGACAGAAGCTACTACCCTCAACTGGCAGCCGAATGGGCATCGACGGCACATGGTTTATCACTCCCAACGTCGGAATCGGCGGCGCGGCATCAGCGACCTCTGTTCCCATGTCACTTTCAAGCGATAGCGACCAGCAGCTATCATTCGACGCAACGACAATAGCTGTAGGTGCTTACGAATCATTCCAGTTAGGCGAAAATTCACGTTTCCGTTTCAACCTCAAAACGCTTGTCGGCTGCAACATCATCAACAATCGCAACCTACTGCCCGACGTAATCAAAACCGATGCCGCAGGCTTCTACTACGAAGTAGGTGCATCCTTTTCAGTCGCCCTTCGTCGACACTTCGGAGCAAGTATCTTCTGCGACTATGGCGGAAACACATTCAGCACAACTCACACACCCTCGTCGGAATTCAACCTAACTCGCGACGGGCGCCATTTCAACCTCCTCCACACCGCCACAATCGGCATCTCCACCACCCTCATCATCTAACCGCCACCCCACCTATTACAAAGGTTAAACACAACCCACTGAAGCATACTTACAGCTACAAAATGCAAAATTTTTCTAAATTCAGAAACGAAGTGCAAAATGTTGGGATAGAGTTTTGAATATTACGAAAAAGTTCCTTATTTTGCAGTATTAAAACATATCCGATAATAATATCTCAAAATACTTTAGGCTATGAACCTAACTATCGCCGAACGCATCGACGCCCTGCGCGCCGAAATGAAAAAAGCTGGCATCTACGCCACTATTATACCCCACGTTGACCCTCATCAGAGTGAATATATTGCCGCTCACTGGCAAGTGCGCCGTTTTCTCAGCGGATTCACTGGCTCTGCTGGCGACCTCGTCATAACCCCCGACCACGCTCTCCTCTGGACCGACTCGCGCTACTTCATCCAAGCTGCACAGCAAATTGAAGGCACTCCCTTCCAACTGATGAAAGATGGTCTGCCCGGCACTCCTTCCATAATCGAATGGATTTGCAACAACGTGTCGGCAAACCTCTCAGTTGGCGTCGATGGTATGCTCTTCAGCCACACTGCTATCAATAGCCTTCGCCACCAGCTTTCGCGACACGGCATAAACCTCAACACCGATTTCGACCCAATCGACAATATTTGGACCGACCGTCCAGCTTTGCCCGACGACAAGGTGATTATCCACGACGTAAAATATGCTGGACAGTCAGCCTCCGACAAGATTGCTGCAATACTCGACAAAGCGAGAAACGAAGGTGCCGACTCTGTGCTCCTCACCGCTCTCGACGAAATCGCATGGACGCTCAACATCCGCTCGACCGATGTGCCTTGCAACCCCGTCGTCACCTCATTCCTATTCCTCTCACCCTTCGGCTCTAAACTCTTCATCGATAGTGCAAAACTCACACCCGAAGTTGTGGAATATCTTCGCCAAGCAAACGTAAAATGCGCAGAATACTCCGACATCATCCCATTCCTCGCAGCTATCCCTGGCGGAAAAGTTATGCTGCAGGACAATCGCGTAGCTGAACGACTTTACTCAGCTATCAACGTCGGCATCATTGCTGCTGGCTCGCCCGTAGCGCTTGCAAAAGCTTGCAAAAACGAAGTCCAAATCCAAGGCATAAAAGCAGCTATGGAGCGCGACGGTGCTGCCTTAGTTCGCGCATTCATCGAAATTGAGAACACTATCGCAAACCGACAGCCTCTCACGGAAATTGATGTCGACAACATTTTGCGCAAATATCGCAGCCAGCAACCCCTATTCTTCGACCTCAGCTTCGACACAATCGCTGGATACGGCGCCCACGGAGCTATTGTTCACTACTCCGCTACCGAAGAGTCAAACGCCGATATTCGCCCCGAAAATCTGTTGCTAATCGACTCTGGCGCACAATATTTCGACGGAACTACCGACATTACGCGCACAATAACACTCGGCA
>JAGBWK010000034.1 GCA_017629835.1 Muribaculaceae bacterium
GTACCGCACTCAGGGCGAGCTTTGTCGGCAGCCATTTGGGCGTACATATAGCCCTTGTCGAGTTTTTTTACATATTTATAGTGGTGGTAGTAAATTTCCCAGTTGGGACGCAGTGAGCCACGCGAGCCGCCGTCGGCAACAGTGGTGTGAGTTTTGCTATGCGTGTGTGCACCTTTGCAAGTGCATTTTGGACCTTCTTGATTGGCTCCGCCACAATAATAATACGTCTTAAAAGGGAATTTCGTTGCGTCTTTAATCAACCAATCCCCTTCGGCATTCAGTTGGTCTTTACCATTGCGCAGATTGAACAATGCGACGTATTCGCCCATTTTCATCAGCGCGTTATCGTTGGCAGCAAAGAAGTCGAGTTCAGTTTTGTCGGGATTGGTTTTATAAAGAGAATATGCAAGTTGTGCAAGCTGTGCGGCTACTGCAACCGACATTTGGGCGTGCCCTTGGTCGCGCCCGCTTTCCTGATTTTGACCGATAATTTCGCCCGAACCGAGAGGGTCGTAATGGAAAGCGTTGCAAAGTTTGTAGATACAACCATTGCTCATACCAGCCTCTCCCCCACGATGAAAGAAATCGACGATGTAGTCAATCATATCATCGTTGCGAGTTAGAATGCCAATCGCGAGATATGAGCACATGCACACGAGGTCCCAGTTGCTCCAATAATGGTCAAGACATGTATCATGATGTCGTACCATAAAGTCCTTATTGCTTGCAGCCCAAACGTCGACCATCCACTTTTTGAATGCAACTTGAGCTTCGGCCGACCAGCCTTTATAATCCTTGAGCATGATGCCAGCGCAAGCGAAAGTGAAGCCCTGAGCGGCGAGTAAAGTTACGTTAGAGTCGGTTGAAAACAGACCCTTGCATTTTGCAGCCCATTGATTGAGCATATTGGCTGAGGTTTCAGCATAGCGTTCATCGCCAGTGAGATGCCATAGCATAGCGGTTTGGTAGGCAACAGCTGCCTCGTTCATGCATCGTCCGTAGTTTTCTTTGCCGACTGCATTGCCATGATTGCCGTCATCCTTGCCACGCACAACCCACTCCAATGGATTTGGAGTGTAACCAATCTTAGCAAAGCGACTATTCTTCAAAACTTCGAATTCTTGACGCACCGCAGCTGGAGCTGTGCCATTTTCGAGCGACTTTTTTACTCGCTCAAAGTCACTTTTATTGTATAGGCCTAAGTTTTCGGAAGTAATTTTATATTTACCTTCTGGAATCTTCACAAACGAAATCTGATCGACATTGCCAGCATATTTTACGGAAGCGCCTTTGGATGGCACCACAGTCACATTGCCATTATCGCTAATGCTGATGCGTCGAAGGTCTTTCGTATTGTACGACTCTGTGTTGCCGTCGACAAGTTTGATATTAGCCACATTTTGCGCTGACGACACATTGCAGATCATCATCACAAGCAGAGCGATAAAGAAGGACCTTTTCATGACATTCTATTGAAGTTGTATAACATTTTGAGGTCTAAATGAACTCTATGTCAAAGGTAAATTAAACGAATCAATAGGATAGTAAAATTTAGTCTCAATGAATCTCAACAAATTAAGATGTACGCTAAAACCGCAAGACTATATAATTTGTGGTACAGATAAGGAGCGATGAAAAGCAGTAGCGGTGTAGCGCGTGAGGTATGAAAAAGAGGATGCATCCAAACGAAACATCCTCTTCATATTGCGATTTGTGAGATATCAAATATCGGCTGAATTATTTGTGATTGTTGCCGTAACCGTAGCCGTAGCCCTTTTTCAATTTGGTGCCATTGACCACGAGCGACAA